>JBGQEX010000028.1:0-36772 GCA_041496605.1 Piscinibacter sp. | reverse complement strand
GCGAATTCACGGGGTCATCATTTGCATCGGTGACGCTTCAGGACGCGTCGCTTTGTCATGGCGTCCGCAATCGAGGCAAAGACCCATACCCGTCGGAGGAATCGAATCGAGTCGCCTCGTAGCGGTCGTTGGCGAAGGACCTCTCGCGGCCTTATCCTTTCGCGTGACGGCTTGCGGCGGCCGAGATTACGCGTTCGGCCAATGAATCCCTATCACCCCGAGGGGCCGAAGTCATGCGGCTGCAGCTCAATCGGCTGGCCGTGGGGCGTGCGGTCGGCCGCGTGGTCCCAGGCGCCGCGGTAGCGCTCGAGTTCAGCGGCCGAGCTGGCGCCCTTGGCCGCGACGATGGCCTCCAGCGCGCTCAGCCAATGCTGATAGTACGTGTCGCCCAGGTCGCGGTCGCCGCGAGCTTGGGCGGCGGTGATCTGGGCCGCCAGCGCATCGGCCCATTCCGGCCAGCTAAAGAGCCCGCGTTCATGCAGCCGCAGCACCATCGCGAACGCATGCGCCTCCCAGGGTTCCCGAAACACCGGCGCATCGCTGCTGCCGGGCCATGCCTGTGTCGCAGTGATGGTAGTCATGCGGCCTCCAGGTAGGGCTCCCAGGCGTCGACCGATACCGTGAGGCCGAGCGCCGCGTCGGGCCACAGATCAATGGCGTCGAAAACCACGGTGTAGAGCCACTGCGGCTGCTCGCCCAGGCCTTGGGCATGTGCATCGGCGAACACATGCATGCCGTGTGCACGTTCGATGAATCCGCACTTGCCGCGCACGTAGGCCGGCAGCCGCGTGTGGTGATTCATCGCACCGGAACGTGCTCGCACCTTATCGCCGACTTGCCAGCAAGGTGGCGCGGTGGTGGGGCGCGCGGTCGGCGCGCCCCTGCCCAGCACCGACTCTACGTCGGCGGCGGAGAGCACGCGCGTGACAGCCACCGGCGGCCGCAGCGAATGCGCTGCGGCGATCTCGGCATCGTCCAGCATGCCGCGCTGCTGAAGCAGCTTCTGCAGGCCGGCGATCCAGATCTCGTAGTAGCTCAAGCTTGCGTAGTCGGGCAGCGTCTCGCGTGCGGCGCGGCCCATGTCGAGGTTCCACGCGCCGGTGGCACCCATCGCCAGCGTCAGCGCAAGTGCACGCGGCTCCCATGCGGCATGAAAGAGCTCACCTTCGGGCTCGGGCACGACTGCTCCGTGGCCGAGCTGGCCGCCGAGGTCGGCGTGTGTGACGTAACTCATGGCGCGGGCTTCAAGGCGAGGCCGGTGCCGATCATGGAGTCGCGCGTGATCAGAGAAGCCAGTGCCTCTTCGTCCATCGATTCGGTGCCCGCCGGCCGCTCCGGCAGCACCAAGTAGCGCAGTTCGGCGGTCGAGTCCCAGACCCGGATCTCGGTGTATTCGGGCAGCACGACGCCGAAATCGGCGAGCACGCCGCGCGGATCGCGAACCGCACGTGACCGGTAGGGCGCACTCTTGTACCAGGTGGGCGGCAGGCCCAGCACGGGCCACGGGTAGCAACTGCACAATGTGCAGACGACGAGGTTGTGGCGACCCGGCGTGTTGGCCACCGCCTGCATGTGCTCCCCCTGGCGGCCGGCGTAGCCCAGCGACGCGATGGCGGCACTCGCATCGCGAAGCAGCCGTGCGCGGAACGCCGGGTCGACCCAGGCGCGGGCGACGACGCGGGCGCCGTTGTGCGGGCCGATGCGGGTCTGGTAGGTGTCGATCAGCCGATCGAGCGCGACTGGGTCGATGTAGCCCTTTTGTGTGAGCACGCTTTCGAGCGCACGCACGCGCAGGTCCATCTCACCGAGCTCGCTGTGATCGTGACTGTGCTTGTGATCATGCTCGCTCATGCTGCGATGATAGGGGCTGTGCACACCATCCGACGCACGGAGTCCGAACTGCACGCGCAAGGTTTGCCGCCTTGGAGCCGACCTTGGTGACCGACGGGTTCTGGCCGACCGCGTCGTTCGCGAATGTCAGCAAACGAACCTCTTCGTTTCCAGCGACCGGGTCCAGTCGCCGAAATCGTAGGCGTGGCGGGTGCGACGCGACCCTGACCCCGAACACGGCAAGTGAGCCGAAGAAGAGCGGTCATTGCCTGCACTCGATAGCGCATGCGCAGCCGCCAACCCGAGCCAGACCAGCGGCACCGTCACGAGGTGCAGCCACAGGTTGATCCGATGTCCTCGCTCGCCGGATCGGCGCCCAGATCGCTTAAGCTGCCGCACGCCAGCCCCGCTCGCCATGAGCCACATCGGCAAACCACCTTGCGACGAAGGCGCCATCCTACATGGCGCGCCGGTGTCGCCCTGCACCGCCGCGGCTCGCCGATGGACGTTGGTCGCGGCGATCGTCGGTTCAAGCATGGCGTTCATCGATGGCACCGTGGCCAATGTCGCCCTTCCCGCCATCCAGCGCGATCTGAACGCGAGCGCATCCGAAGCGCAGTGGGTGATCGAGTCATACGCGCTGTTCCTGGCCGCGCTGCTGCTCGTTGGCGGAGCGCTCGGCGACCGGTTGGGACGTCGGCGCGTCTTCATGGTGGGCGTGGGGTTCTTCACCGCAGCGTCGGTGGCGTGCGCCCTGTCCGTGAGCGCGAATCAGCTGATCATTGCCCGGGCGGTGCAAGGCGTGGGCGCCGCGCTGCTGGTGCCGGGCAGCCTTTCGCTGATCAGCGGGGCCTTCCCCAAGCGTGAGCGAGGGCGCGCCATCGGGACGTGGTCCGGATTCAGCGGCATCGCCGCCGCGGTGGGCCCCGTTGTGGGAGGCTTCCTCATCGATCACTACGACTGGACCTGGGCCTTCCTTGTGAACGTGCCGTTCGGCGTGGTGTTGCTCACCCTGTGCGCCTTCAAGGTTCCCGAAAGCCGCAGCGTCTCCGCTGCACAACGGGTCGACGGCCAGGGCGCACTGCTGGCCACACTGGGCTTGGCGGGCATCGTCTACGCGTTCATCGAGGCACCAGCGCTCGGCTGGGCGGCGGCCGCGGTGGTCATTGCAGCGCTCGTCGGCGCCGGCGGGCTCATGCTCTTCGTCTACGTCGAGGCGCGCAGCCGCTCTCCCATGTTGCCTTTGAAGCTGTTTCGCAAGCGCAACTTCGCCGGCGCCAACCTGCTGACCCTGTTGCTCTACGCCGCGCTCGGCGGAGGGCTGTACTTCCTTCCCCTGAACCTCATCCAGGTCCAGCACTACGGCGCGACGGCGGCCGGCGCCGCGCTGCTGCCCTTCATCGCGATCATGTTCCTGCTGTCGCGGTGGGCCGGGAAGTTGACCGACACGCTGGGTTCGAAGATTCCGCTCGTCGCCGGTCCGGCCATCGCCGCGGTCGGGTTCGCCTCGTTCGCGCTGCCCTCGGTCGGAGGGAGCTACTGGATGACCTTCTTTCCGGCCGTCTGCATCCTGGGCCTGGGCATGGCCGTCACCGTCGCCCCGCTGACCACCACCGTGATGAACGCGGTGGACTCCGACCTCGCAGGCGTCGCCTCCGGCGTCAACAACGCCGTGTCTCGCGCCGCGGCCCTGCTAGCCATCGCCGTGTTTGGCCTGGTGATGGCCGGGGCGTTCGACGCGACGCTCGGCCGCAGTCTCTCGAGCGTGCATGCGCCTGCCGAAGTTCTGAATGCGCTCCAGGATCAACGCCACAAGCTTGCGGCCATCGACATCCCGCGCGGCGTCGACGAGCCCACCGCCTCGGCCGTGAAGCAGGTCGTCGGTCAGGCCTTCGTCGCCGGGTTCCGACGGGTGATGCTCTTGTGCGCGGCGCTGGCCACGCTGAGCGCACTGAGTGCGTGGCTGCTCATCGAAGGCAAGCCTCGCCGCTGGTGATGCGCCGTGATGAGTCGACGTCGGGCCGTCAGGCGAAGTTCCGGGTGCACCCAGTTCCAAGTACCTGGCGCTACCGCAGGCGATTCTGGCGAGCGGCTGCTTGTGGCCGCTCAGAACCTGCTACGAACGGCAGCCGCCGGCATCTTCAAATCTGACGACAGCTTTCGGCCAGGCCGGCTCGCCTGCTGACGGACGTGCCCCGGTAGAGTCGAGAGGTGGCGCGGTGACTGTAGGTCTGAGCACCGCTGTTGCCGCCCCTTGGGTGGCGGTGCCCTATGAGCCAGACCCGGCTTTGAGGTGCTGGCCGACCAACCCCGTCATCTCGAACATCGTGACCTCGTCCTTGCCCATTACAGCCTTCAGCTGCTCGTCACAGAGAACGTTGCGCTTGTTGGCGGGGTTCTGCAGATTGCGCGCCTTGATGTAGTCCCAGATGCGCTTGGTGACCTCGGTTCGGGGCAAGGGCTGCGTGCCCACGATGGCTGCGAGCTCGGGGCTCGGTGTCAACTCTTTCATGAAAGCGGCGGTCTTGGGAGCGGTCTTCGTTTCAGTCATCAGGGCATGTCCATGGAACATGAGGCACCACAGGATACGCCGGTTCGCGTGGCCTCTGCTTCAAGATCCTGGGTAGCGCAGCCCCGAACGGAGATGTCGAGCTCGACGCTGCATCGAGTCACCTGGGCAGATGACCTGCCATCGCGCACGCCCAGTGCGTCGCCGCGCCGGCCCTTGCTGACATAGGCGTCCTCGACGTAGCAAACCGGGTCAACCTCCCAGGTGCACTCGTGGACAACGTAGGTCGCAAAGCCAACCACCTGGTCGCGTTCCAGCGCTCCGACGTGCTTTATGTCAACGGCTGGAAGTAGCCGGGCCGCGCCGGTCAGTGGACCGGCGCACACCGACCCAAAGGAGCCCGTGGCGGTTTTCTGGTCGACTGACCGGTCCACCTTGGAACCGGACGTTCGCCGAACTCGTCGAGCAAATCAGAGTTCGGCGACAGCGGTCATTCGCGGGTGTCAACCGACGACTGGGAAAAGATCGCGACTGAACGGCCGCATCCGAAAGTCGCGAACTGGCGCTGCCGACCCACAGGAGACTGTCGGGTCATGGAAATGCGCGGCGCAAAGCGGACGTTAAGACTGGCGCAGCGCTGAGGACCAAGGAACTCAGCGTGACTGCTCGCAGTGTTGCGGCACGGCCGCTGGCCTGCTGACAGACCACATCGCACGTGCTAGCCAAAGCGACGCCACCACGCCCGCGCCCCACGCCAGCGCACACCCGAGCTGCTGCTGGTCGTTGAGCCGGTAGGCGTTGCAAAGGCGCAATGGCGAGTCCTGGTACAGCGTGCCGACGATGAAGGTCATCGGCAGCACATTGCCCAGGAAGAAGCCCTGCACCGCCAGCCCCGCCGCGCGCCACGAGGACCGCAGAACGGCGCCGGCCAGCATCAGTGCGGCGATCTTGGCAAGCTCCACACGCAGGTCGACCAAGGCCAGGTCGAGCACGCGCGGGATCATCAGCACAGCGAGGATCAATGCAAACGCCACAAGCCCGCTGATTCCCAGGGTGTTCCATGCCGACAGCCGCCGCCGCAGTCCTGCGGACGGTGCCGCAGCGAGAAGTGCGCCTGCCAGCATTAGCGCTGGGTACTGGGCAAGCATGTGCAGGCTCATGCCCGCCTCCAGCGCGTGCCGCAGAGGCGGCAACGTCAGCACGGCCAGAAGCGCCGCGCCAAGCCCGGTCTGAAGGGCGGGTGTGAGGCGAAGCGCATTCATGGCGGCGCCCTCCTTCCGGCCAGGAAGCGGGCATAGTCGAGCGCAGCGACCAGCTCCGCGTACTCGAACACGCGCACCAGTCGGCCATCCGTATCAACCACCAGCAAGGCGGCATTGTGTTCGTAACCGCCCATGCCGTCCGCGATCACTGTCACCTGGTAGTAGGCCAACAGCGGCTGCGCATCCGCCGCGTGGGCCACGCGGGCGAAGCTCCAAACGCGCGAGTCGGCGTGCAGGCTTTCGGCGAACCTGGCGAGCACCGCCGGTTCGTCGTGCGCGGGGTCGAAGCTGATGGACATCAGCCGCAGCGGCGCCGCGCCTGGCGCCTGCCCGCCCTGCGCGATCGCCGTCTGCATTTGCTGAAAGGCGCTCCCAAGCGCCACGCACACGGTGATGCAGCGCGTGTACATGAAGTCGACGATGGTCACTGCGTGCTCGTCCAACAGCACCTGCTGAAGCGTCTGCCCCTGCAGGCCCGGGCCGTCCATCGCGATGCGCGGCGCCGGCACCGGATGCAAGGCCACCTCCAGCCGGCGCGCGCCTTCGGCCGTCCAGACCTGGAAGTCGCGCGTGAGCCAATGCGCGGCGGCGTAGGCCAGCAGCACGAGGGCAAGGCACGCGAACGAGGTGCGCCGCATGGTCAGGGCGTCTTTGGGGCCAGCGCCTTCAGCTCATCGCCACTCGAAAACGGCGTCGGGCGCGCATTCGCCTTGCGCTCCTTCTCGATCAACTCCGCCTTCACCGGCGCCGACTTGTTGGACCATGCGCTGCGCACGTGGCTCAGCACCGCTGCCAATTCAGCATTGCCGAGCTGGCCGAAGGCGGGCATCGCGCCCTTGTAGGTCTGGCCGATCACGCTGATCTCGCCGTTGATGCCATGCAGCACGATGTTGGCAAGAATCCGCTCGTCACCGTTCACCCACTCCGAGCCGTCGAGCGGCGGAAACACGCCGGGCAGGCCCTTGCCGCTGGCCTGGTGGCAGGCCACGCAATTGGCGTTGAAGACCTGCTGGCCATCGGCCCCCTGGCCGGCGCGCGCTACCGCGGGGCGCAGGTCGGCCAGCGTGCGCCGGTCACCGAGGTCGGCCCGGCCGAAAGACTCCGACAGCAGGATGTAGGCCACGCCGGCCAGCACCACCGCAAGCGTGATCGCCGCGACGATCAACGGGATCGGCTGGCTGCGCTCGGACGGCTCCGCTTCTTCACGCCGTTGCGCGCGGCTGCGAGGCTCGGGTTCGTTCGACATGGTGCGGCCTTGCAAGTGGATCGGTGTCAGGGTTTGGGCTCGGGCGGCAATACCGGGTAGGTGTGGTCCAGCCCCTGCAGGTACTTGACGAGATCGAGCGCCTCGGGCGTCGGCACCGCCACCTTGCCGATGGGGCCGTAGCCGGGTGGCAGGGTCAGCACCTGCTCGCCCTCTTCTGCCGCGTCCTTGATGGAAAACAGGTACGGGTAGGACGGCATGATCGAGCCCGGCACATAGGCCCGCGGCTGGTACAGGTGGCCCAGGTGCCAGTCCTTGCTGGGCTGGCGCACGCCGATGTTGAACAGATCGGGCCCGGTGCGCATGCTGCCCAGCAGGTGCGGCTTGTCGTACACGTAGTCGGCGGGCACCGATGCGCGCCCCCAGCCGCGCGCTAGGTCGGGGCCGAAGTTGCGGTCACGTGGCTGCTGGCTATGGCAGTAGACGCAGCCATTGGCGATGTAGACCGCGCGACCACGCAACTGAGCGCTGCCGTAGGGCTTGAGCCCGGGCAGCGGCTTGATGTCGCGCACCTCGATGTACGGCATCACCACCAGCGCCGCCGTGGCGACGCCCAACGCCACCATGGCGCCCGCAGCGAGCTTGACTTCATTTTCCATGAGCCAGCTCCTGTTGACCCTGCTGCCAGAACAGCGCCGCACTGGTGCGCGTCGGGCCGAAGCGCAGCGCCATCGCCAGGAAGTGGCCAACGAAGATGAGGTGGCTGAGCACCATCAGCGACCCTCCCACTGTCCGCGACACCAGGTAAGGCGCGGTCAGCCTGACCGAGTCCATGAACGGCCGTTGGGCATCGAGCATGGCCTCGCCCTGAAGATAGCCGCCAATCGACAGCCCGGTGAAATAGATCGCGATGCCGATCGCCGCCAGCCAGAACTGCAGCGTGATCAGCTTCGGGTACGGCCACTCCCAGCTCAGCACCCGCGGCATCATGAAATAGATGGCGCCGAACAGCACCATCGAAACGAAACCGTAGGCGCCCAAGTGCGCGTGCCCCACCGTGTGGTGCGTGAAGTGCACCACCTGGTTGACGCTGCGCAGCGCCTCGAACGAGCCCTGCAGCGACGAGGCCAGGTACATCAGCCCGCCGAACATCATGAAGCGCAGCGTCGGCGAATAGCGCGCCAGGTGCATGCGGCCCTTGAGTGTGCCGCCCATGTTGATGCTGAATGCGATCACCGGGATCACCATCATCACGCTTTGCACGATCGACAGCGTGGTGAGCCAGCCCGGCACCGGGCCGCCGATCAGGTGATGGCCGCCGACCTGGCCGTAGAAGAACGCGAGCGTCCAGAAACCCAGGATAGACAGGTTGTAGGAGCTGACCGGCCGCCCGATGATCTTGGGCAGGAAGTAGTAGATTGCGCCGACGCTGACCGGCGTGAACCACAGGCCCAGCACGTTGTGCCCATACCACCAATTGGTGGTGGCCTGCTGCACCCCGGTGTGCACGCCCGGCAGCTTGCCCACCAGCAACAGCAGCGCAATCCACAACAGCGCTGCCACCATGTACCAGGCACTCACATAGAGGTGCTCGACCTTGCGGTTCACCAGGGTGAACAGCACCGGCAGGATCACGAACACGAAGCCGACAAGGATGAAGATGGCGATCTGCCACGGAATCTCGAGGTATTCCATGCCGTCGGTCCACCCCGTCGCGATGGCGCCGATGCCGCCTGCGATGCCGGTGTTGATGAGCGCGCCGCCGAGCATGGCCCAGATGCCGCCCAACAGGCGGGTGCCCAGCAGGCGCGGCAGCACCCAGAGGATCATGCCCAGCGCGGCGTTCGTGATCCACCCGTACAGCACCGCGTTCAGGTGCACGGTGCGCAGGCGCCCGAAGGTCATCCAGGCCTGGCTGACCAACCAGTCGGGCTCGTGCAGCTTGATCGACGACACCAGGCCGGCGGCCGAGCCGACCAGCAGCCACATGCATGCGAACGCGATGAACATGAACACCGGGAAGGCGGTGGAGGTGTCGGCGTCGAGGCGGGCGCGCAGCTCGTTGGCATCGGGGGCCTGTGCCGCCATGCCCGGCTCGGCGGCGGCAGCCTGCATCGAATCCTGCGCTGCATCGCCGAGCGCCGGGTCGTCGACCTTGCCGATTTCACCGCGCGCGAAGATGATCGATGCGGCATTCGGGTTTTCGACCAGCAACCCCTCGCGCATCGACCAGATGAAAACGAACAGCCCGATGATCGACAGCACGAAGGCGCCGAGCAAGCTCATCACTGCACTGTCCATCAGGCCTCCCGTGCGGCGCGGCCGCGGTTGAATGCCAACGACGGCACTGGGATGAAGATCTTGGATTCGGCTTTCATGTCTTGCGTGGCCCGGTTCCGGCACGCCGGCTCTCCGACACACGCGCAGCTTAGACGGAACTGACCTCGTCGGGGCGAGAGTCGGCATTGCAATACAGTTGACCACCGACCCGCGGCGGGTAGAACATCAAAGGGGCGGCTCGGCTTCAACTGCAAGACGCACCATTGCTTGCGTCAATCTGGCGGGGTTGCCAGGCTGCTGACCATTTCGTTGATCCATCGAGGCCTTGATCTCCACGCGACGCGCGTCGTGGGCTGGCACGGTGCTCTGGCCGAAGGTGGTCGAATTCGAGGTCAGGAATTCGGTCCGAAACGGCCCAGGCTCGACGATGGTGACGAAGACGCCGAAAGCAGCGACTTCCTTCGCCAAGCATTCGGAGAAGCCTTCCAGCGCAAACTTGCTCGCGCAGTAGAGCGATCCCATTTCCGTACCCAGCAAGCCACCGAGCGGCGACAGATTGAAGATCCGCCCTTTGCCGGCGGCCCGCATCACGGGCAGCGCGGCGCGGGTCACGTTGAAGACGCCGAACAGGCATCACCGCCACATCGTGGAGACTGGCAACGAGAGCTAACATTCCCTCCGCAGCAGCGGTGCTGTGAACGTGGGTCGGTCCACCCATGAGGTGACGATCTTCTTTCTTGATAGGCCCGACGCATTACCGCAACCAATCACCAAGTGAAGCGCATTGCCCAGTTGAGAATGCCGCCTAAAACGTCGTTCAACGCGGACGCCGTGTCTACCGAGACTATGAGTGGGTGTGAATAGCCCGGTCGCACAGAATCGATGGGTCCTTCTTCGCGAAAGGTGCCGAAGATGACGATTGAGTTCTTTGAAGAGAGTAATGCGGGCACACGAACACTGCCGCGCTCACTGGTGACGAAGGCCGGCGGCTTTGTGTTTGTGTCCGGCCAAGTAGCCAGGGACGAAAACGGCGACGTCATCGCAGGAGGGATAGAAGCTCACACGCGCCAGACGATGAAAAGTGTCGCTCACGCACTTGCATTGGCCGGTTGCACGCTCGAGGACGTGGTGAAGACCACGGTCTGGCTCGATGACGCACGCGACTTCGAAGAATTCAATCGCGTTTACAGCGAGTTCTTCACTGGAAATAAGCCGGCGCGCTCGACAATACAGGCGAAAAACATGGTCGACACCAAGATTGAGATCGAGGTCATTGCCTATAAGCCATGAGGCCGACGCCGCTCTCTTTTTCGGCAGCTTCTTGTCCGCGTCCAGCGGGCATTTCGAGCATCCATGACCACCACCTGAATCGCCGTTGCTTGTGACAGAACCGACACTCCGTCGACGACGAGCGTCTTGCGATGATCACGCGAAAGGCATCCCGGCAGCGGATTGAAAGCGCGCACCTCGGCGCCGGCTTCCCTCAACGGTGACCACAGCACGCCGGCGCCGAACGCCCACAAGCGCTCCTGGCCGGGACCGACGATTTCGTGCGGCCGCTGTCGAGCTTGCGGGGTTCAAATGACTACTTCCGGCGGTCCAACTTCCCGCTGCAGCGGACTCACCTCGACCCGTTGCTGCCGGTCGCGTTGACTCGGCCAAGGTCAGCAAAGCAGCGTATCCGGTCGGTGGTGGCCACACCCTGAACTCACGGTCTCGGCCGCATTCCGGTCGTTGCGGCGCCGACGAGATCGCGACGCCAGCGGCCGGTATCAAGGTACTGCTGACATAGCCCGGCGCCGGCGAGCCGCGAAGCCATCTCTTGAGCGACTGCGCGATCGCTGCCGACGCCAGCGGCGCCCCTGGGCAAACCGAATGTCTGCTGCTCACGGAGCTGGACTCACGCACCCGACCCAAAGAAGCCCGTGGCGCTCTTCTGACCGACTGACAGTTCCGCCCAACAAGCTGCCCGTCGGCCGACGCGGTGCGGAATTGACGTTCGTAAACAGAAGCGGTCGTTCGCGAGGGCTTGGCGCCGGCCGAGACGAGACGAGATCAAATTCGAACGGAAGCTCTTCGCCGACTGAGGACTTCGATAAAGGGAGAATGCGGACATGCCGAACATTGGGCGCGATCAGGAGTCCGTTCCCTGGAGGCTTCCACCCATGATGAAACGACGATTCATTCTTGCGATCACGCTCACCGGTACGCTTACCACCGTCGGGAACGTCGCCACGCGCGCAGTCGCCGCTTCCCCGGGAATCGCGACCTACCGTGAGGCCCAGTGGGAAGAACTCGTGCCCAAGGAATGGGACCCCACCAAGCGCTTTCGCAATAGCAAGCTCGGCATGTTCAGCGACAGCGACCCGCGCGTGCTTCAGATGATGCGCGAGATGCGAGAGACCTGGGACAACGCACCGACCAACAGCGCCATGGATGGCGCGGCGATCAAGCTCCCCGGGTATGTCGTTCCGCTGGACGAGACTAGCGCGGGCATGAAGGAGTTCCTGCTGGTCCCGTACTTCGGCGCGTGCATTCACACGCCGCCGCCGCCAGCCAACCAGATCATCCACGTCATCACGACCAAGCCTGCCAAGGGCCTGCACATGATGGATGCGGTATGGGTCAGCGGCATCTTGAAGACCTTTCGCGGCGATTCGGTCATGGGTGTGAGCGGCTACCGAATGCAGGCCGCGCAGATCGATCCCTACGAGCCGCCCAAGAAGTGAGCCACGCTGCGCGCCCGATGCAATAATCCGCGCGGACACCTGAACACGACGCCGTGCACCGCACCCTTCGGCTGAAAGGCCTGCACTGGCACAAGCTGCTTCGCAGCTTGATGCTCCCCTTGCTGCTCCTTGTGGCGCAGCAAGGTGCGGTGCTGCACGAGCTGAGCCACTACGCCGCGTCGGAGAGCCACGACGGCAAGAAGCAGTCTCCGCGCGGTGACGTCTGCGACCTGTGCCTCGCGTTTGCTCAGGTTGGTTCGGCGGCAGCGCCGCAGAGAGTGGTTGCGCCTCTGCTGGCTGATCTTTCCTATCAACTGACGCCGGTCCTCCCGGTGTACGCGGGAGGCATCTACCTTCCCGCCGAGCGCAGCCGCGGCCCACCGCTCTTCCTCTGATCTCACCGCCATCTGATGTGCCTGCGTCACCGATGTGACCGCAGGCCGCGCAGCCTTGCCATGCCAAGAGGAATAACACCATGCACGCTCCCCGCCAGCGCGTCCTCGCGCTCGCCATTGCTTTCGCCTATCCCTCGTACGGCCACGCCGACGAGCCCACTTCACCGGTCGCCCAGGCCACGACCGCGACCCCAGCGCCAGCGCCTGCTGCAGCCAGCGCCGCACCGGGAATGCCCAAGGTGGAGACCCTTCAACGAGTCGAGATCAGCGGCACTCGCCAGCGCCTCGACGCGGCGCGCAACGGACTGTCCCCCGACACCGGCAGCAGCATCTACCGCCTGGACAGGCAGGACATCAAGAACCTGCCGCTGGGCGACAGCACGCCGCTGAACCAGGTGATCCTGCAGACGCCCGGCGTGGTGCAGGACTCGTACGGCCAACTGCACATTCGCGGCGACCACGCCAACGTGCAGTACCGCATCAACGGCGCAATCATCCCCGAGTCGATCAGCGGCTTCGGTCAGGCGCTGGAGACGCGGTTCGCCGATCACCTGAGCATCCTCACCGGCGCGCTGCCTGCGCAGTACGGCTATCGCAACGCCGCCGTGGTCGACATCCAGAGCAAAGGCGACACGCAGGAGAACGGCGGCAACATCGGGGTGACCGTCGGTAGCCACGGCCACACGGAGACGAGCGCGGATGTGAGCGGCACGCGCGGCGCGCTCAGCTATTTCCTGACGGGCTCCTACCTGCGCAACAACATCGGTATCGAGAATCCGACAACCGAGCGGGAAGCGTTGCATGACACGTCCCGGCAGACCAAGGGCTTCGGACTGCTGTCGTACGTCCTGGGAGAGGACAGCCGCGTGAGCGTGATGTTCGGCACCACGGACAACCGCTTCCAGATTCCCGACGTGCCGGGCCAGACACCAAGCTTCACGCTCGACACGGCGCCGCCTGCCGATTCGTCGACGCTGGACGCGCGCCAGCGCGAGCGCAACCGATTCGCGGTGCTGTCCTACCAGGGCGCGTTCGGCCCAAGCGTCGACTACCAGGTGTCGGTGTTCAACCGCTCGACCGATGTGCACTACCAGCCCGACCCGGTCGGTGACCTCGAGTTCAACGGCATCGCGGCCGACATCCTGCGCCGCAATGACGCGAGCGGCCTGCAGGCCGACCTGAGCTACCGGCTCGCTGCCACCCACACGCTGCGAACGGGCCTCTTCGCGCAACGCGAGAAGTTCACCGTCGAGAACGGCGCGTCGGTGTTTCCGGCGGACGCGGACGGCAACCAGACCAGCGGGACGCCGGTCTTCATCCAGGACAACTCGCGCATCGACGGCCACCTGTGGGGCGCCTACCTGCAAGACGAGTGGGTGCCGGCGAAGGCGCTCACGATCAACTACGGCCTGCGCTACGACCAAGTCCGCACCGTGGTCGACGAGAGCCAGCTCAGTCCTCGCATCGGACTGGTCTACGACATCAGCAAGGACCTGCGCCTGCACGCCGGCTACGCCCGCTACTTCACACCGCCGCCGACCGAGAAGATCGACACCACGTCGGTGCAGAAGTTCGTCGGCACGACGAACGCCCTGCCATCGGATGCCAACACCGCGGTCAGGTCGGAACGCTCCGACTACTTCGATACCGGCGTGGCCTGGCAGGTGACGCCTCAGCTCACGCTCGGGGTCGACGGCTACTACCGCAAGGTGAAGCACCTGCAGGATGAGGGGCAGTTCGGCAATGCGCTCATCTTCTCGGCCTTCAACTACGAACAGGGACGCATTTGCGGGCTCGATCTCTCGGCGACCTACAAGCACAAGACGTTCTCGAGCTACGTCAACCTGGGCTTCACGCACGCCCGGGCCAAGGGCATCGAGACCGGTCAGTTCAACTTCGAGCAGGACGAGCTGGACTACATCGCCGCGAACTGGGTCCACCTGGACCACGAGCAACGCTTGAGCGGCTCGGCCGGTGCGTCCTACCGCTTCGATGGCGACGTCACCGTGAGCGCCGACGCGCTGTACGGCAGCGGGCTGCGCAACGGATTCGCCAACACGGAGCACCTGCCGAGCTACACGACGCTGAACGCGGCCGTCGCCAAGACCTTCGATTTCGGCGGAGGGTTCGGCAAGCTCGATGCGCGTGTGGCGGTGGTCAACCTGTTCGATCGCGTCTACGAGCTGCGCGACGGCTCGGGCATCGGCGTCGGGGCGCCCCAGTTCGGCATGCGGCGCACGCTCTACGTCGCGGTCAACAAGCCGTTCTGAGTTGCGGAGTCATCCTCATGAGCATCGCGATCAGAACCCTCGCCACAACCCTTCTCATGGGCTCGGCCGCCGCGTACGCGGCGGGCCACGCCCATGTGCACGGCGTCGCCAAGCTCGACATTGCCGTCGAGGCAAACAGTCTCACGGTACTGCTGGAGTCGCCCCTGGACAACCTCCTGGGCTTCGAGCGCGCGCCGCGTACCGACGCCGAGCGCCGTCAGGCCGACGCGGCCATCACCAAGCTCCGGTCGGCCGCGGCCATGTTCGGCATCGATCCGGCCGCGCAATGCAAACCGGCGCATGTCGAGCTCTCGTCTTCGGCGCTGAAGCTCGGCCACCCCGACCCGAAAGAACAACAGGAGGGTCACGCCGACATCGACGGCAGCTTCGAGTTCAAGTGCGCGGATGCGTCCAAGGCGGCCTACATCGACGTGGGCCTGTTCGACTTTGCGCGCCTGCAGCGGTTGGAGGTGCAGGTCGCAACGCCGCATGGCCAGTTCAGGCGCGATCTCAAGCGGCCGGCGCGTCGCATCGTGCTCACGAAGTGAGGCCGAGCCATGATCGACGTCCAAGACCTTCGCTTCGGCTGGCCCGGTGCCAAGCGGGACTGCGTGTCCATCGACCGGCTCCAGGTGGCGGCAGGGGCTTCCCTGTTCCTCTATGGTCCCAGCGGTGGTGGCAAGAGCACGCTGCTGGGACTGCTGGCCGGCGTGCTCCTTCCGCGCGAGGGCGCGGTGAGCCTGCTCGGCGTGCCCTGGTCGTCGCTGTCGGGGGCGCGGCGCGATGCCTTCCGCGCCGACCACGTGGGCTACATCTTCCAGCAGTTCAACCTGCTGCCGTACCTGCATGTGCTCGACAACGTGACGCTGCCGTGTCGTTTCTCGGCGGTGCGCGCGGAGCGCGCGATCCAGGCCAGCGGCTCGCCCGCCGCGGCGGCAAAGCAGTTGCTGCGCGAGGTGGGCCTGCCCGAAGCGCTGTGGAGTCGCCTCGCCTCCCGGCTGTCGGTCGGGCAGCAACAGCGCGTGGCCGCCGCCCGCGCATTGATAGGACGCCCCGAAGTGGTCATCGCCGACGAGCCGACCTCGGCACTGGACGCGGGCCTGCGCGACGGCTTCATGGATCTTCTTCTTGGCGAGTGCCGTGCCGCAGGCAGCGCCCTCGTCTTCGTGAGCCATGACGAGCGGCTGGCCGCCCGCTTCGACGCGCAGATCTCGCTGGGCGACATCAACCGTGCCACTCCCGAGGCCGATGCCACCATGGAGGCCACCGCATGAAGCCGATGCTGGACGTAGCGATGCACAGCGCCTGGGCGCGCCGCTCGACGCTGTCGCTGGTCGTGTTGTCGGTAGCGCTGTCCACGCTGCTGCTGCTTGGCGTCGAGCGCATCCGTAGCGACGTCCGCGAGAACTTCTCGCAGTCGGTGAGCGGCACCGACCTCATCGTCGGCGCCCGGACCGGCGCGGTGCAGTTGCTGCTGTATGCCGTTTTTCGGGTCGGCGGGGCGACCAACAACATCCGCATGGACAGCCTGCAGGCCATCGCCAGGCACCGGGCGGTGGCCTGGATCGTTCCGCTCTCGCTCGGCGACTCGCACCGCGGCTTCCCGGTGCTGGCCACCACGGTGGAGTATTTCACGCGCTTCCTGTATGGCGATCGGCAGAGCCTGGTGCTGGCGCGAGGCAGGCCATTCGAGGGCAGTCTCGACGGGCTCTACGACTGCGTCATCGGCGCCGACGTGGCCGACACCCTGCGCTATCGCCTCGGTCAGCACATCACGCTCAGCCACGGCGGCGGCGTGATTCCGGGCGCCGAGCACGCGGACAAGCCCTTCACGGTCGTCGGCATCCTCGCGCGAACGGGCACGCCGGTGGACCGCACGGTCCACATCAGCCTGCAGGCGATGGAGGCGATCCACCTCGACTGGGTCGCCGGCGCGCCCATCCCCGGCATGAGGATCGCCGCTGCCGATGCGCGCAAGTTCGACCTGTCGCCCAAGCAGGTCACTGCGGCACTGATCGGGCTGAAGAACCGCGCTGCCGTCTTCGCGGTGCAGCGCGCCGTAGCCGACTACGAGGGCGAACCGCTGATGGGCGTGTTGCCGGGCGTCGCGCTCGACGAACTGTGGGACGTGGTCGGAGTCGGCGAGCGGGCGGTGCTGGGCATGTCGGCCTTGGTCGCCATCGTGAGCCTGGTCGGCCTGGTGGCCGTCGTGCTCGCAGGCCTCAACGAGCGCCGGCGCGAGCTCGCCGTGCTGCGTGCCGTGGGCGCGGCACCGCGCCATGTGCTCTTCGTCCTGGCAGCCGAGGGGGGCGTCGTCACGCTGCTGGGCGTCGCGCTCGGGATCGTTGCCACGGTGCTGGTCATCGCTGGCGCTGGTCCCTGGTTGCAGGGACACTACGGCATCGGGCTGACGGCGTCGCCACCAACCTTGAGCCAATGGCTGCTTCTCGCGGCCATCGTCGCCGCCGGCTTTGCTGCCAGTCTCGTGCCGGGCTGGCGGGCCTACCGCTTGTCGCTGGCCGACGGATTGTCGCCGAGGGCTTGAGCATGGTCCGGCCAGGTCTCGTCGTCGCGGGCGCGGTGCTCATGGCGGTGGTGTGCATCGTCGTCATACCGATGCAGCAGGCCGCGCCGGACTTTCGGGGTCGCCAGGTCAGCCCTGTGGCATCGGCGCCGGTCCCCGCCACCGGTACGGAGTTTCGCGAGACGAGGTGGTTCGAGCTCGCGCCGGAAGGCTGGGACCCGTATCAGCAGCTGCGGCAGGCGCGCCAGGGGCTCACCGGCCTGTCGGACGCCGATCCGAGGGCGGTCGACCTGCTCAAACGAATGCGCGAGATCTGGAACAACGCACCGATCAACGCCAAGCTCGACGGCGCCGCCGTGCGGATTCCCGGCTATGTGGTGCCGCTCGACGAAGCCCGGCGAGGTCTCACGGAGTTCCTGCTCGTGCCGTACTTCGGCGCGTGCATTCACACGCCGCCGCCGCCATCGAATCAGATCATCCACGTCAGGCTGCAAGCACCCGTGCGAGGCGTTCGGGCGATGGACCCGGTCTGGGTCAGCGGCAGTCTCCACGCGCAGCGCAGTGACTCGAGTATGGGAATGAGTAGCTATGCCATGAGCGGCGTGGCGGTCGAGCGCTACGAGCCGCCGAGTCGATGACCACCGGCAGAGCGCGGCATCAGCCGGCCAGCCGCACCACCGTGTGGATGAACGCGGCGCCAAGGGCTGTGAGCCCGATCAGGCGCAGCGCCGTTGCCGGGCCGGCTTGAGAGTGGGCCTGCGGAAGAATGTCCGATGCGCCGATGTAAAGCAGGAATCCCGCAAAGCCGCCCAGGTACAGCACGAGCGTCGCCTGCGACAAGGAGAAAGCAAGGGTGGACGCTGCCCCGAGCACCGGCGCCAATGCATCCAGGGCGAGCATGACGATTGAGCGCTTCGTCGTATTGCGATGAAGGAGCATCAGGCTCACCGTATTCAACCCGTCGCAGAAGTCGTGCGCGATGACGGCCACGGCAACCGTGAGCCCGACGGCCGTCGAGACCTGGAAGGCGAGTCCGATGCCCACGCCATCCATGAAGCTGTGGCCGATCAGCGCGAGCGCCGACATCACGCCAACGCGCGGATGTCGGTGCTGCGCATAGTCGTCCTCGTGCACGCTGTGGACCAACACGAACTTCTCGAGACCATGGAAGAGCAGGAAGCCGACGACCAGCGCGACCATGGCGGGATGGCCGTCGCTGCCTTGCCGGGAGGACAACTCGAAGATCTCGGGCAACAGGTCGAACGCCACGACGCCGAGCAGGACGCCGGCGGTGAATCCGAGCACCAGGTGCAGGCGGTCGCGAAACTTGAGCGCACACACGCCGCCCAGGGAAGTCGAAACGAAAGTGAGCAGGGAGAGGTGAATGGCGGTCATACCAGCCCCATTGTCGTTGCCGCGATTGAACAGGGGGACTGTCGCGTGCACACCCGACGAGGGGCGTCCAGTTAGGGTCGGCAGCGCCGGCTCGATGCCTTGACCAGCAGACATACAGTCGCCCTCTGATGCCGGTTGCCATCTCAAGGCGATGCACGACCGCTTTGGAGACTTCGTCTCCATATCCGGCCAATGAGCTACGTCCGGCGTACCTTGGAAACGGTCGTTGGCGACAAGATCTTGTTGATGCGCGAGAGAGCGGAGCTGGCCGGGATGGTCAGTTCGCGAAGGCACCGGGGACCTGCCGTTCGACTGGGATCCCGGTGGCGCTCCACGAGAGAGTGCTGCTGCGCCCGTCCCACGTCTTGACCCGCGGCAAGCGCATCGCCCTCTCGAAGGCGCATCTTCGTTGGCCCTCAACTTGATGGGAGTCCATCATGGAATCCATTGCCAACGCCGCTCATCGCGAGCCATGGAACAAGGGCAAGATCGTTGGGCAGAAGGTGCCGTTCAAGGTCAAGGACATCTGGGCACTTCGAGCCCGGCTTCAGATGGAGAGCCGCGTGCGCGAGCTTGCTCTCTTCAATCTGGGAATCGACAGCAAATTGCGTGGCTGCGATCTCGTCAGCCTCAAGGTCCGGGACATCTGCCACGGCGACCAGGTGGCAACCCGCGCCGTGGTGATGCAACACAAGACGCAGCGTCCCGTGCAGTTCGAAATTACGCAGGCGACCCGCGAGGCAGTTCAGAAGTGGATCAAGCAGGCGGGTCTGAAGTCCGAGGACTTCGTGTTCCCGAGTCGCATTCACGACTCGCCGCATCTGGGGACGCGGCAGTACGCCCGTATCCTCGAGGGCTGGGTCAAGGATCTCGGACTTGACCCAGCGGACTACGGCACGCACTCGATGAGGCGAACCAAGGCGACGCTGATCTACCGGCGCACAAAGAACCTGCGTGCCGTGCAGCTGCTGCTTGGGCACTCCAAGCTGGAATCCACTGTGAGATACCTCGGCATCGAGGTGGACGACGCCTTGGAGATCTCCGAACAGACCGAGATCTGATCAACGCATCTGGCGGGCAAGTCGGCCGATCGCCGACTCCAAGCGATGATGCTCGGCCGACTTGCCCGGATTGCCAACACTTGAGCTGCTGGACTGCACCCCGGTGGTCAGCTTCACGGCACATATTCGAACCGGCGGTCCCGGCCAACTGCCGTCGTACACGACCGGCAGCTTCGGGGCATTACCGTCACCATGGCATGCTTGCCAATACTTCAAGCAGACCCGCCGCGGCGGAAGCACGAAGCGTCACGCCGGCCGGGGTGCCGGACGCGTGTTGACGAAAGCGCACAGCACAGCGGTCAGCAGCGCCAGCCCAATGTGCAGGCCATAGACCGCATTGAAGTCGCTGCGCTGCACGACGCCGTGGCCGAGCAGCAGCACCGTGATCGCGACGCCGATCACCGCCCCGATCTGACGCGTCGCCTGGTTGACGGCGCTGCCGACCGCGTAGTGCTGCGCCGGCAGCTTGCTGACCGCTGCGCCTGAGAGCGACGGCATCACCAGCCCCACGCTCGCGCCACTGAGAAAGAGGCCGGGCAACCAGTGCGAAACATACGAAGGCTCTGCGCCGGGGACGAGCATGAACCACAGGCCGGCAGCCGCATAGAGCAGCGCGCCACCGACGAGGAAGGGCCGGTGGCCATAGCGCCCCGCGAGGCGGCCGGTGACGACGGCCACCGGAATCACCATCAGCGGGCCGGGCGCAATTGCCAGACCAGCACGTGCCTGGCTGTAATGCCACACGTTGCTCATGTAGAAGAAGAAGGCGAAGAACATCATGGCGAACGCGATCCCGAACGAGAGCGTGGCCGCGTTCACCGCGCTGTAGGTGCGATGGCGGAAGAGCCCGAGGTCGACGAGCGGCTCGCGCACGCTCCTTGCCCAGACGATGAACGCGACGAGCGCGATCACGCCGGTGCCTGCGGCGGCCGCCAACTGCGCGCGCGTCCACGCCGGCGATTCCGATTCGACGATGGCGAGCGCGATGGCGCCGACAGCGACGATGAGCAGCGCCATGCCGACGACATCGACCTTGCGGCGTGTGGCCGCGCGTGCCGATTCGCTCAGCAGGGACGCACCGCGCCACAGTGAGAGGGCGCCGATCGGCAGGTTGATGAAGAAGGCCCAGGGCCAGCCGACGCTTTGCACGACGAGCGAGCCGAGGCTCGGACCGACGGCGGCCGCGAAACCGGCAACCGCGCCCCACAAGCTCACGGTGAGCGCGCGCTTGTTTTGCGGAAAGGCCGCGAGCACGGTCGACAGTGACGCCGGCGTCAGCAGCGCCGCGCCCACCGCCTGCAGCACGCGCGCGGCGATGAGCCAGCCCACGCTGCCGGCCAGTCCACATGCCGCCGACGCGGCGATGAACACCGTCACGCCGAACAGGAACACGCGCTTGCGGCCGTGCGCGTCGGCCAGCCCGCCGGCGGGGATCAGCATCGCCGCATAGACCACCGTGTAGGCGTTGAGCACCCACGACATGGCGGCCGCGGTGGCTTCGGGGAAGCCGGCGCGCAACGCGCCGAAGGCCGAGTACAGCATCGTGCTGTCGAGCGAGACCAGGAAGGCCGCGACGCTCGCGACCCAGAACACCGGCCAAGGCGATGCGTGGTGGGCGTGCGTCTCGGCCGCAGCAGCGGGCAGCGTGGCAAGGGTCACGGGTCTTCTCCGGCGAAGTGGCGGTGAGGGACGTTGCGCCGGGGTTCAGGCGTTCTGCGGCAAGTAGCTCGGCGTCGGCGCCGTGAGCCCCTGCTTGATGAGCTTCGTGCGCTCGTCCGCCAGCACTTCGTCGAGGCCGGATTCGAGCCCGTCGAGTGCGCGCCTGACGATCTCTTCCGGGCTTGTCTTCGGGCCGTCGATTGCACGCACAAGATCGGTGTCGACAAAGGCCATGTGCAGCGCCAGCACCTGCGTCTTCTGCGCCGCCAGCTCGTGGCGCAGCGAGTTGGTGAGCGACCACGCGGCCGACTTGCTGGCTGCATACGCCGCAAGCTGGCCGCCGTTCATCCACGAGACGATCGACAGCACATTGAGCAGTGCGCCTCCGCCGTTGGCCGCGAGCACCGGCGCGAAGGCCTTGCTCATGCGCAGCATGCCGAAGAAGTTGGTTTCGAACTGGCGGCGTGTGACCTCTTCGCTGTCGGACGCAAGAAAGCCGCCCTGGTGGCCGACACCGGCGTTGTTGATGACGAGCGTCACGTCACCGGCGCGCGCCGCGGCCGCAGCCACCTCTTCGGGCTTGGTGACGTCGAGGCGGATGGCCTCGACACCGGGCTGCGTGACGCTCGAAGGATCGCGCGCACCGGCGTATACCTTGCGGGCACCGCGGGCGAGCAGTTCGCGCGTGAAGGCCAGGCCGATGCCGCGGTTGGCACCGGTGACGAGGGCGATGGCGTTGTCGATCTTCATGAGAGGCTCCTGGGGGTCGGGTTGCGAAGGATGAATATGACGCTGGTCATATTCGTAGACGATCGAGGCGAAAGGTCGATCCTTTCTGGAGTGGAGGTGTCAGCCGGCGGCCGCGGCCGGTATGTCGTACTGCTGGATCAGCGCCTTGCGGGCGGCCGAGAGCACCGCACGCCCGTCGGCGTTGTCGCCCAGCGCGCGCGCGAGCTGTAGCGAGCCGACCAGCGTGCCGGCCACCACGCTTGCCGCCGCGCGCGGCGCTTGCGGCAGGGCTGCGCGCACGGCGGCGATGAGGCGCTGAACGCGCATAGCCGACGCCTCGCGCACGGTTTGCGACTGGCGCGGCATGTCGCAGCCGAGCGCGGCCACCGGGCAGCCGGTTTCCAGCGATGCGAGGTGACCATCCGCGAGATAGGTTTCGACAAGCGAGCGGAATGCGCTCACGCCCTTGCCGGCACGCTGCTCGGCGGCGCGCGTCACGGCTTCGAAGCTCTCGCGGCCGGCGCGTTCGAGCGCCTCGACGAGCAGTGCGTCGCGCGAATCGAAGTGGGCGTAGAAGCCGCCGTGCGTCAGGCCGGCTTCCTTCATCACGTCGGCCACGCCCACGCCCGCATAGCCCTGCCTGCGGATCGCGCGCGAGGCGGCAGCGACGATGCGCTCATGTGTCTCTTCCTTGCGGCTGTTGGGCGTGCGGCTCACGGGCTGGGCTCGATTGAATATGACGTTCATCATATTAGATCGATCGAGGATCGTCAAGTCGGATCACGCCGGATCGGGGCATGAGACCCGATCCGGCAGCCCTGCAGCATGCCGCATCTACCGGCGCAGCGTGGCCTTCAGCGTGATCTCCGGCACCCCGCCCAGCGCCTTCGACACCGGGCAGCCGGCCTTCGCGCCCTGCGCAAGTTCCTGGAACTTCGCCTCGTCGATGCCGGGCACCGCGGCGCTCATCTCGAGCGCGATGCGATCGATCGCGAAGCCGCCGTCCTTCATCACAATGCGCACCGATGCAGTCGTGTCGACCGACTGCGTCGCGAAGCCGGCCTTGTCGCAGGCGAAGGAGAACGCCATCGAGAAGCACGCGGCATGCGCCGCGGCGATCAGCTCCTCGGGGTTGGTGCCGCGCTTGTCTTCCTCGAAGCGGGTAGAAAAGCCGTAGTTCGCGTCCTTCAGCGTTCCGGTCTCGGTGCTGATGTGGCCCTGGCCTTCCTTGCCGCGACCCTGCCAGTGCGCACTGCCCTTGCGTTCGCTCATCTCGCTCTCCTTGGATGGACATCTCGATGCTCAAGCTTTTACACCCGTGGGCATGCCTGCACGGTGGTCAGGGTCGGCGCGTTTCGCGGAGCTGGGCCTCGGGGGGCAATCGTTTCTGGTGCAGGCGACACGATTGATGGAGAAGCTGCCGGGCCTGCTTCGGCCGGTGACGCATTGAGCGTCTGCTGTCTGGCATCGAATCGGAGGGTTTGACCGTCCGAGTTGGGTGAGCGACCGTCGCAGTCTCGATCGGGGCGCCCGAAACACGACCCCAAGTCTGCCGCTGTACGGCCCGTTCATCTACAGACTGCCCGGCCAAGTGTGGCACTTGTCGAACGAGGTCCAGCGCTCATCGGCCTGGCGAGACTGTTGGCGCTGGCCTCGGATCGCGCCAACGGCGAGTCGGTCTGGGGTGAAGTCGGTGAGAATCCTCCTGCTGACCCAGAATGAGGTCATCGGAGATCCGCTGCAGTAGGCGCCAAAGAAGCAATTGGCCCATTGGTCTCGCCATATGTGGACGGTAGAGGAATTCGAAGCGGCGGTGCGCCATCACGACGCCCAGATTGCCGCCTTGGGACTAACGATCTGGGTGGGCTCTGAACCCACGTTCACCGACCGCACCGCCCAGACGCCTGAGTGGCTGAACAAGGCGCTGGGCGGCGACAAGGAGCAACGTGCCGAGGCCGTGCTGGGCGGCCTATACCGTCGTTTCCCCGGTGGCTTGATGCTGCGCACCGTGGGACGGCAATACCCGGGCGAAGAGCGGCCGCGTTGGAGCCTGGGCCTGTACAGGCGTCGGGATGGGGTGGCCATCTGGCATGGACCGCCCGACCCGATCCAGGCAGTGCCCGGGTCCGAAACACTGCCCGACCTGGATACTTGGACTGCCGCCCTGTCGGCAGCGCTGGTGGCGCGGGGCTATCAGGTCTCGCCGGTGACGGCGGACGACGGGGTCGAGCGCCGCTTGTTGATGCGCGCAGACGCTGATGTCGCTACCCCCGATGCCACCGATCGTCGGCTGGCCCGCCCGTCGGTGCACGCCCAGGCCACCCCTGTCGGCGGCCTGCGCGACGAGCTGGCGGAATCCGGCGCTTACCTGTTCGTATTGCGGATGACAGAGTCGGACGGGCGGCCGACGGCGCGCATTGAGCTGCCCCAGTTCAACGGAGTGCCCATGTTCCTGGCTGTGTTGGCGAGCTTGGAGCAGGCCTGCCGCGCTTGTCGTCTGCCCGCGCTGATCCTGGCCGGCCACCAACCGCCTACGGATGCTGCGGTAGACGTGACCACCGTGACGCCGGACCCCGCGGTGGTCGAGATCAACACCGCCCCGAGCGTCGATGCCGAAAGCTTCCTGTGGCGAAGCCGCGAAATCTATGCCGCGGCCGCGGATCAGGGCCTCGCTCCGTACCGGCTCTATTTCAACGGTACGGTGGCGGACTCTGGCGGCGGTGGCCAGATCACCTTGGGCGGTCCGTCGCCGCAGGCCAGCCCTTTCCTGAAAGAGCCACGGCTATTGCCGCGCCTGGTTCGGTTCGTCAACCGCCATCCTGCCCTGTCCTATCTCTTCTCGCACGACTTCGCGGGCAGCGGCGGGCAATCGGTGCGCGCCGACGAGCGAGGGGCCGACGCGTTCGACGAACTGGCCCTGGCGCTGACTCTGTTGGGGCGCGAAGACGAACCGCCGCCCGAACTGCTCTGGCACAGCCTGGCCCCGTTTCTCTGCGATGCCGCCGGCAACAGCCATCGCGCCGAGATCAACATCGAAAAGCTGTGGAATCCCTTCCTGGCCGGGCGGGGCAAGCAGGGCTTGGTGGAGTTTCGTGCCCTGCGCATGCAGCACACGCCGGAGCGGGCCACCGCCTTGGCGTGCCTATTGCGCAGCGTCGTGGCAACGCTGGCGTGCGCGGATTACGCGCTGCCCCTCATCGACTGGGGCCGCGAACTGCACGAGCGCTTTGCCTTGCCCTTCTACCTGGAGCAGGATCTGGACGAAGTGTTGAGCGCCTTGGCCGCGGCCGGCCTGGGCCTGGACGAGGCGATCCGCTCGGTGCTGCTGCGCGAGGCTTTCCGCCGCTGGGGGGATGCGGCCCTACCGGGCTGCGCGCTGGAGATCAGGCGCGCGCTGGAATTCTGGCCCCTGCTGGGCGACGCCGCCAGCCCCGAGCAGGGCGGTAGCTTCCGTCTGGTGGACGCCAGCACGGCGCGGGTGGAACTGCGGCTGCGGCCCGAGCCAGGAAGCGAATCTGACGGGCACGGCTGGCAGGTCATCACTGCGGGCGTCGCACTGCCCATGCGGCACGAGCGGGACGGCCAGGGCGCGTTGCAGGTCTTCGGTTTGCGCTACCGCAGTTTCATCCCCACCTGGGGCCTGCACCCGACCCTCGGTGTTCAGGCGCCGGTGCGTTTGGTGCTGCGCCATCCCGACCACCCGGAGGACTATCTCGTCACCCTCCATGAATGGCATCCCGACGGCGTCGCCTATCCGGGGCTGCCGCTGGACCTCGCGGCGGCCAGCCAACGCCGGGCCGAGCGGGTCACCCTGGAAGTCGTGCCCCGTGATTCAACCTGCGCCCAACGGTCTGCGCCTGCTCATGGTCTCAGCCCCTTCTGCCTGGATCTGCGCTGCTTGTGATGCTGAGGCAAAGAGCTGGAGGGGTGTTCGAAAAACGCTCCGCCGCGCGGTGATGATCCAACGAGGTCGGCAGGGTGTTTCACAGCTGAACAGG
Organism: Piscinibacter sp.; assembly: GCA_041496605.1. Classification (GTDB taxonomy): domain Bacteria; phylum Pseudomonadota; class Gammaproteobacteria; order Burkholderiales; family Burkholderiaceae_C; genus Albitalea. Next base: position 10,927 of record JBGQEX010000028.1, on the reverse strand, counting down.
GGTCAGCGCGCGAGCATGCATCGTTCCGCGCTGCCTGCGCGCTCAATGGCCGCTTTCCGGCGTCCGATTCGGCCTTGTCGCCGTCCGGTTGGGGCCGCCTCGCGCCCGCTGGCTCGTCGATCTCCCTCGCCGAAAGCCGCCACCAGATTCGATAACGCCTGACGCGGTCGGTCCTTGCCGTCACCTTCGGTCAGAAAACGTTCGCATGACGCCACGATGCAGGCGTTGGGCCTCGGGGGCCGACAAGCCCGGTTCGGACACCATCGACTCAGAATCTCCCGCCCCGGTTTGGAGCAACCCCCGGCGCGGATCCGCTTCGGCGCGTCGCCTGTTGATCAAGCCGCTGGCGCGACGGCCGCCGGAACGAAGCGCCTGACGAAGGCGAGCGAGGTATCGGCGACCTCTCTCCAACCGCTGTCGATGGTCAGTGCGTGACCGCGGTTGGCCATCTCGACGATCTCAGTTGGCGCTGCGTTGCGCTGCTGCTGCCTGAACGACGCGTTCGCGATCGACCGTGGGACCGTGTTGTCCTTCTCGCCTGAGAGTCCGTGAACTTTTCAATTTCGCAGTTGGATTCGACGAAACGAGGGGCCCAAGCTGTGCGGAAGGACGCGACGAGTCGATTCGACGCGAAGTTTGTCTCTTGGGGCGAGGTTGCGTTGATTGATGGCCTGTTGCGGCGCAATGGCAGCCCGCTGCGGCCTCTTTTCAGCGTCTCAGGTTGCGAATGCGATGTTCATGGCCATCATGCGCTTGAGATTGTGGGCAAGCGCATGCCACAGCAGCACGGCGCGAGCCTTGCGTGTCAACGCCGTTCTGAAACTCGTCTAAACCCAGCGGCCTGAAACTCGTCTTCTTCGCCGGCTTGTTGAGGCCGTTTTGTTCGCTGCCCGTTGATCTAACCCGAAGTTCCTCCGATCGCCGAGCGAGCTTGTTCTTGCGCGACAAGCACTTGGCGTGAGATCGGGGTTCCGGTTTCTGTCTACAGCCGGATCTGCTGGAGCAGGTCGAGCGCGCGCTGCTGCTTCGCGTTGGGCGTGGTGAGGACCTCGAACGTCGGCGCATCGGGCCCGGCTTTGGGCGTGCGGCAGGTGTTGCGCACGAGCGTGGCGAGCTCGTCGAGCAAGGTCGAGAAGCTGTGCGCGGGCGTGCCGTCATCGAGCGTGTGGCGGGCCGCTTTTGCCAGCGCCGCCTTGGAGCGCTTGGCCGGCGCGACCGGATCACGTGTGATCTTGGCCTGCTGGTCGGTGTCGGCGAACATCAGCTCGCGCCAAGCCTCGCGCATGTGCCACTCGACGTAGTAGGCGAGCATGCACAGCAAGATGCGCGCGCGCACCCGATCGGCGGTGCGGTGGTGGATCGGACGCACCTTCAGGTCGATCGTCTTGAGCGAGCGGAACGCCCGCTCGACGTTGGCCAGGGACTTGTAGTTGCGCACGCACTGGGGTGCATCCATCTGCGCGGCACTCACCGACGTGCGGATGATGTAGATGCCGTCCAGTGCCGCCTCGGCGGTGATGCCCTCGCTCTTGCGTGCGAAGGTGAAGGTATTCTCGCCGATGGCCAGCGCGAAGTGCTTGGCCACCTTGTACTGGTTGATCACACGGCCCACGCGCAAGCCGATCTCGTCGCGCCCGGCGAGCTTGCCGGCGTCCACCCGCGCCTTGATCTTCTCCAGGTTGGCCTCGGTGGCCGCGAGCAGTTCCTCGCGCTTGTGCGTGCGCAGCTTGGCGAGTTCCGGGTTGCGACAGGCCACCAGGCGCTCGCCCGGATAGTCCGGCGAGCTCAGTTCGAGCAGGTTGCGCTCATCGAACAGGTCGAGTTGCAGTTGCCCTTGTTCAACCAGCGCGCGGATCGAGGCACTCTTGAGGGCCGTGATCCAGCCCACGCCCGGGGTCTCGTGCATCTCATCGATGGCCTGGTTGGAGATCATGCCGCGATCGCCCACCATCACCAACTGCTCGATGCCGAAGTCCTCGCGCAGCCGCTGCACCTGCGGCAGCAAGGTCTGGCTGTCGGCGACGTTGCCCTCGTGCACCGACACCGCCACCGGGCAGCCGCGCGCATCGGTGAGCAAGCCGTAGTTGACCTGCAGCATGCCGTGGCGGCCGTCGCGGCTGTAGCCGAGCTTGGCCAGTGGACAGGTGCTGCCCTCGAAGTAGCTCGACGACAGGTCGTACAGCACCAAGCCGCCCTCGCTGAGGTGGCGGCGGCCAAGCTTCTTCTGGATCGTGCCCTGGCGCGCCAGCAGCCAGTCCATCGCCGCGTACAGATCGTCCTCGCTCGCATCGACCACGCCAAAGTCCTCGGCCAGCGTCGTGGTGTGCCACCAGCGCGTAGTGGCCAGCTTCGTATGTGGCGCCACGATGCGCGAGGCCACCATCGCCAGCACCAGCTCGCGTTCGCGGCAGGGCTTGGAGGCGATCACGGAAGCCAAGCCCAGGCGCTGCAGCGTCAGCGCGACCGCTTGCGCCGGACCATGCGCGCGCGAGCGCACGACTTCGAAGGCTTGCCCCAGCGGCACGAAGCTCTCGCCCTGCAGCGATCGACGAATGAGATCGATCAGCGCGTCGGGCAAGTGGGAGAGGTTGCCCAACGTCTCGTTCTTGACGACGCCGTCTTTGCGGTAACTGCGCCGCAGCAAGTGGGTGTGATAGACCTGATCCTTGTACTTGCGAGTCGTGGTGACGACGTGGGCAGTTCCGGTGCGGGCAGGCATACAGGACAACATAGGCGATATGTTGTCAAATTCAAGCAATTTAGTGACTACACAATCAAGCTTCGCCGAGCACCGCAGAGCAACGATTGCTCAATGATGACAATGAGTTGGGCCTGCCGGCATGCCGCGCGGCGGGAGGAACTTCGGGTTAGGGAGCACACCATGTCATCTTCTCGGCTTCGTGCTTCTGACGGATCGCCTGCGTGATTTTGGTCGGCATCGGCATCGTGACCGGCGTGTCGAAGACGCGGTCGAAGGACTCATCGACTTGAGCAGCGGCCGGGTGCCGTGAGCCACGGTTATCCGGCGACAAACGCGCTGGATCGCTGCCCGGGTCACTGAGTCCCACTCTCGACGCGTGGAACTGGGCTCCGAGCGACTGGCTGAGTTGGCTTCGACCACTCACACATTCCCTTCTGGTATGGACGCGCCGGTTGGCCCGTCGTCGGCGGAGACCTGCTCTAGCCCCTCGATGTGAGCATCGGCAGCCGTCAGCGTGAGAAGGATGTCGGCGTACCAGGCGCAGTTCAACCCGAGCGACTCGTCGAGCCGCAAATCCCGACTGCCCATGTCCATGCCGGCGGAGTGCACGCCGAGTAACTTCCACGGCAACTGCCCATCCTCGGTTGCGCTGCGCATCACGACCGGCGCCCCGCTGGTGCCGCGGTGGGTGCGTGCATCGGTGAGGAAGTAGCCATGGCCCTGGAAGCGCAGTCCGAACGAGGAAGCGATCACCGCCTGGCGCACCACCGGCAGGTGGTGCAGCGTGTCGTGGAAGCCCAGCGGAAAGCCGACCACCAGCAATGAGCTACCGACTTCCACCTCTTGCAACGAGCGCTGCAAATGAGCAGTGGTGAAGCACTGGATCGCAACAGACGTCGGCATGGCGGAGCGCTCGAGCTCGATCACCGCCACGTCGATTTCCCCCGCCACGTCGCTGCCCTGGTGCCAGACACTCTTGCCATCTCGGTACAGCAGGATCGACAAAACAACCGAACGCGTGAGGTTTTCCGCGTCGGTATGGAGCTCGATCTCGATGCGGTTCGGGAAGTGTTTGCTGGGCTTGTCGATCACGACATGCCGGCTGGTGACGAGGAACAGGCGACCGTCACGTTCGAAGAAGAAACCGCTGGCGGCGGTAAGCGGCCGATTGTTGTCAAAGGTCGAAACGCGCGTGGTAGTCAACAGGAGGGGTTCGATCATGAGTCATTCTCCAGACAACGAGCGCGCCAAGTCGGCGGGCCGAACTCTCTGCCGGCGCCTTCTGAATGGGTTGCTGTGGTGAGCCAAGTATGGGAGTTGCGAGGCGCCTCGAACAGTACAGCGCACCGGCATTCGCGGTAGTAGATGTCCTCTGCACGTAGGCCCGACCCCTTCGTCTTGTCGCATGGGGGTGGCCCTGCCCGCCGGTTGGCCGTACGACGGGGTGCGAAGGCCTTGTCACGTGCACAGCGCGGCTGGGAGAATGCATCGGATGGCAAAACGAGTGCGCATCCTCCGCGTGGGCCAAGACGTTCGAACGCAGCTTTGCGTCGATTGCCCGAGCGCGCCAGCAATCGGGCCGTGGTCAAGGCCCTCAACCGACGGTCGAGAAACGCAGGCCACCGCCTGGCGCGGGTGACTGGATTCGCGGTGTGGCCGTGGACCCTACTGGTGCGCGCCGCTTTCGGCTCTACCGCCCCCCGACGTGAAGTTCGGCGAGCGGCTGCCGCTGATGGTGATGCTGCACGGCTGTGGGCAGGATGCGAAGAATTTTGCGATGAGCACGCGCATGAATCGCATCGCGGCGCGCGAGCGCTTTCTCGTGCTCTACCCGGAGCAGGACCGCCTGGCCAACGCACAGGGTTGCTGGAACTGGTTCGACACCACCTCCGGCCGCGCCTACGGGGAAGCGGCGCTGATCTGAAGGCCATCGACCAGGTCTGCCTGCTGTACCCGGTGGACCGCGCGCGCATTGCGGTGGCGGGACTTTCGGCGGGGGCGAGCATGACCGGTCGGCCACCGTGGTGCGCCTCAATCACCTTCGCTTCCCTGTGTCGACAACGTCTGCGCCGCGGCGCTCATTTTCGACCGCCGTAGTGCGTCGGGAGCCCTGTTTCCGAGTTCGATCGGCTGACCTCGAAGCCAACATCCGACTGGGCTACTCATGTGCTGACCTTCGTGACTGCGAGCATCCGGCCTTTGTCGACAATGGCGAGGGTTGCTTCATAGCCGACCGTCAGAGGTACCGGCCGGCCAACACTTGCCGTTCGCTGTCTGCATTCATTGCGACGCGCTACGCCCTATCACCTCAGCGACGAACGGCGAGCGGGCGTTGACCGGGCAAGCGCCGCGGGCAACACCGCCGCGCGCCGGAGGCGATCGACGCGTCGCGGCGCCGGGCCGGCAGACAAACCGTGGAAGAGCAAGCTCAGCAGCAACGTCTTGACGATCAGCACGAGCACGATCTCCCGGCCGAGGCCGGGGTTGCACCACAGCGCTGCCGCGAGCCTTCGCCCCACGGCGATCACTTCTTGCGCGAACCGCCCTCGCTGGAAGTGGATGCAGCCCCCGGCTGCAGCCCCTCGGACATGCCGATCAGCACGCCGCTGACCAGCGCGGCGTAGCTGTCCATCATGGCCTGCGCGGTGCGTACACTGGTGGCCCGGCCATCGCGCAACGCGGTCTGCGCCTGGGCCATCAGCTGCTCGACGGTCGAGATCGCCTGCGCACCGGTGTCGGTGCCCTTGAGCTTCATCGCCTTGAGCACCTGCTCCCACGGTGCCTGCAGCGGGCCGCTGGCGGACTGTGCGGCCTTGCTCACCGTCGCAAAGAAGACATCCTCCAGCTTCTCGACGTTGGCCAGCGCGCTCTTCAACTGCTTCTCCTGCAGGTTCACGCCCTGATCGACAAATTGCTGCAAGGCCCGGCGGTTGGCCTGCACGGCCTGCAGCAGCGCCGCGTCCATGCCGCCGAAGGCCCGGCCCAGCAGGGCTTCGATGTCGACGGCGCTGGCCGGGTTCTGCGCCACGCCGGCGGAGGCCGCCTGCGTCACGGTCTTGAGCACCGTGCGGATGTTCGCAAGCGTCAGCTCGCGCCCCTGCAGCGCCTTCAGCGTGGCCTCGCTGACGGCCTTGTGCAGTGCCTCGCCCTGCTTGGCGGTGGCTTGCGCGAACATCTCGACCAAGGCGTCCTGGTCGATTCCTGATTTAATCATTCGTGTCTCCTGGTGGTGGTGTCGACGGCAGGCGCCGGTCCTACTGCATGTGCTGGCCGCCGTTGATGGCGATGTTGGCGCCGGTCACGAACGCTGCTTCCTCGGAGGCGAGGTAGATGATCAGGCCCGCCACTTCCTCGGGCTTGCCCAGGCGCCCGACCGGAATCTGCGGCAGGATCTTCGAGTTCAGGATCTCCTCGGGGATGGCCGTCACCATCTTCGTGCCGATGTAGCCCGGCGAGATGGTGTTGACCGTCACGCCCTTCTTCGCCACCTCGAGCGCGAGTGCCTTGGTGAAGCCGTGCACCCCGGCCTTGGCCGCCGAGTAGTTGGTCTGGCCGAACGCGCCCTTGGAGCCGTTCACCGACGAGACGTTGATGATGCGGCCCCAGCCGCGCTCGACCATGCCGTCGGCCACCTGCTTGGTCATGTTGAACAGGCTGTCGAGGTTGGTGCGCATGACGGCGTCCCAGTTGACCTTGTCCATCTTCTTGAAGGTCATGTCGCGCGTGATGCCGGCGTTGTTGACCAGCACGTCGATCGCACCGACCTTCTTGTGCACCTCGGCCGCCGCCTTGGCGCAGGAGTCGAAGTCGGCCACGTCGCAGGGCACGGCCAGCATGTCGTAGCCGCGCGACTTCATCTGCGCCACCCATTCGTCATGCTTGGTGTTGCCCGGCGAGTAGGTCACCACCACCTTGTAGCCGGCATCGGCCATCTTGGTGGAGATCGTCTCACCCAGGCCGCCCATGCCGCCGGTCACCAGTACCACGCGCTGTTGTGTCGTTCCTTGTGCCATGTCAGTCTCCTTGCTGAGTGAAGTTGAAGTGTGGGGGTTCAGCGCTCGATCGCCAAGGCCGCCTCGGCACCAAGGGAATCGAGTCGGCCGCGCACCTCGTATCCGATGTCGTCGAGGCAGCAGTGGTTCCGGTCGCCGACCGGATCAAGGGCAAGGTGCCCGACCTCTATGTTTCGTTGAAGCCGGGTCCGGCGGCTTCCGTGGAGATCGCAAACAAGGTCTCGGCATCGGTGGTTTCCGAGATCGGCGCAATCGCGCGACCGCGCCACGTCATCATCGTTCCCGATATGCCCAAGACCCGCTCGGGAAAGATCATGCGCCGCGTGCTCGCGGCGATCTCAAATGGCCAGGATCCTGGCGACGTGCCCACCATTGCCAATCCGGAGGTCGTCGACGCGATCAAGGAACTTGCCAAATAGCCCAAAGGTGCACGCATTCGCCGCCCGTTGCGTGTTCAAACGGATGCGGCCAATTATTCCTCTTAGTTGACTGGGACGTGCCACTCGCGAATGTCCGGTTTCTTCCGGCGCGGACGTAGCCTTCGGATCGAAAGCGCCGGTCGGGCATCGCGCTCCAAACCGGACCATCGCGGACGGCACCTTGCGTCGACACGCAGGATTGCCTTCAGGGACTTCACGTGCAACGTCCGGCCGAGGCTGTGGACAATGTTTACCGGTGTCCTCAGGCTGGCAAAGCGGCCGCCGGCATGCGCTGACAGCACTCCCCACCGACCTTCGTCAAATCATTGCATTGACTCCGATGCCCCGCAGCACTTCTTGTATTTCTTGCCCGAGCCGCAAGGGCATCGGTCATTGCGGCCGACCTTGGGCGCATCGCGGCGTCGCGGTTGCTGCTCCAGCAACCCACTTGGACGGGATCGCAACGCCTGTTCCCGCTCTGGTTTGAAATGCTCCTGCAGCGCGGCGACGGCGGCGGGGATGGCTTCGTACGCGCCCTGGGTCAGGCGTTTGCGGGTTTCGGCGTCCTGGCCACGCTCTTCCAGCGTCTTCCAGCCCTCCTCGGTGCCCAGCAGCACCATCGGTGCCAGCAGTTCCATGTGTCCCTTGAACACCGCCTGCCATGCGTCCGGGAACTGCTTGATGGCAAGCATGAACCCGGCGCACCAGCCCTCGGCGTCGAAGAACTCGCTACCGTCCTCCTGGGCCAGTTCCATCCACAACGGGTCGAACCAACCCCCGCTGATCGATGTCACCACCGCGTTGTAGTGGTGCATCAGCAAACCGAGAATTCGATTTGCCTGCCCCGAATCGGCGAAGGTCGGTGAATCTTCACCGTCCTCCATGTCCCACACCCACGGCAACCACCGACTGGGCGCAATCAACTGGGGATTGAGGACGATGGCTGCGAGGAACCCGTCAAGCGTGGAGATGTCCATGCCGTTTTCGGGCATGCCCTCGGACATGAGGAAGATCTCGAGCTCTTCCAGGTCTTCGTCGGAGAGTGACGGGTCAGGTTGCATGAGTAGGGTGTTGGCCGTCGCATGCATTGGGTGCACGCAAGCCGTGGGCGATGTTGAACGCGATTGCAGCCCGTTGAGCAGCTGTGGATAGGAGCCCGATTCTGGCGCATCACGGGAAGACTCAGGTGCACAAACACGCCGCCTGCGGCCGAGTGCTGCTGGGCCGAATGATGTGCTGAAATCATGATCGTCGTTGATCGTCATACTTGAACAAACTCGACATTCCGCGCCGCATGCAAACTTCCCCCCAACAAGAATTCGAGCGCTACCTTTGCACCGGCGAACACGATGAGCTCTCCCGCAGCTGGCCGGGCGACAACTTCCTGGCGCGCGCCCAACATGGCGACGCTGCCTTGCGTGACGCGCTGGTCTCGGCGGTTCGCCAGAGAACCGCACACGCCGTGGTGCCCGCGGCACTCGCCGGCATCGACGTCGTCACCGTCACGCGCACCAAGGTTGAGCCGATGGTCCGAGGACTGTTCCCGGCGCACGAGCAGCAGAGGGTGCTTGACGTGCTCGCTCGCTCGGTCGTCTTTCTGACGCCGGCCACCATCGACACGGTGCTGCAGACGACACCCTGGCTCCATACAGTCTGGCATCTGGCCAACCTCTACCTCGTCAGCTGCGGTGCTGTACCGCTGTCGGAGGATGCGCGCCTCATCGTGGGCCTGAGCGCCGAGACGACCTGCTTCGTCGCTTCGGACTACTTCAACGCGCCCAGCCGCTTCGACGACTTCGTCGTGCACGAAGCTGCGCACATCTTCCACAACTGCAAGCGCCGCACGATCGGACTCAGCGCAACGCCGCGGTGGGAGTGGCTGCTCGATATCGACTACCGAAAACGCGAGACGTTTGCCTACGCCTGTGAGGCCTACAGCCGGGTCCTTGAGCTTGGCAACAGCTTGGCAGCCCGGCGCGTGCTGCTGTCGGAGATCGAGGAAGGACCTGCGCCACCGGATGACCGTGTGGATCCGGTTGAGCACATCGACATCCTTCGCGAAGCAATCGCCGCCCGCAATGGCTGGAAGCGCATCCTGCGGCGCTGTTCTCCTGCACAGGCGCAGCGGTATCGTGAGGTTGGAGCGAAGTGATGACGCTGGAGACTGCTCGCGCGCCGGTGGTGAGCATCACCACCTATCGCGCCGACCCGCTGTACCCGAGGATCGAACGCGCGGTCAACGCGGTCCTTGCGCAGGGCAACGTCGTGGCGCCGGTCGACGTTCTGATCGGCAGGGACCTGCTCAAGCCAGACCAACTCGAAGAATGGCGCCGCGGTCAGGTACCGTATCTGGAGCGGGTCATCGCCGGCAACCTGTCCCGCCTGTCGCGGCTGCTGCGCATCCTGCGCTTTCACGCACACGACCTGAACCTCAGGCCGTCGGCCACCGCCTACATGCGACGCGGCAAGGGTGCCAGGCAGCGCTTGCGCTTTACCAAGTCCGGTGACGCGAAGCTCGAGGAGGCGTACGCCACGCACTTCGTCTGGCCGGGCAACGGCTCGTTCCACCGGCCCACGCCCAAGGAGTCCCGGGAATGACAGGCCGCTCGGTGGCATTGGCGCAGATACGCCTCTCGCTTCGGAATCTGAGCCGCGGCAATCTCCTCGTCATCGCCGAGCGGGCGGCTGAGGCATTGCCGAGCGCCGCGCTGCCCGCGATGCTGGGCGACTTCGTGCAGATCGACGTCCCCGTGGACGTGGCGACAGAGGTGCCCTCCTTGCTCGAAGAAGTGCGCAGGTTTCATGCGACAAGCATGAGCGGAAAGTACTACGAGGCCTTCCCCGTCAACGGCAAGAACTGCACCGAACAGTCCAATGGAACGGACGCATTCATTGCCGAGTTCGACCGGCTTGTGGCCAGGTGCGTCCGCGAAGCGGACACCGGACCGCAGCCTGCGGTGCGCGAGGCCTTCGAGCTCCTCTTCGGCCTGCTGCGGCACATCGACGATGTGTCACGATGATGTGATCTTCTTCGCCGACGAGGGCAGCTCATGGAACGTCTTGATTAGCGACCAACCTCAGTAGGCTCACGTGGTGAGCTACCGAGGGATGAAGATGGATTCACCGCCACAGGAGGTGAACCATGAAGATGAACCGAGTGCAGTTTCAACCTGGACTTTCGATGGCCGAGTTCATGGACCGCTACGGCAGCGATGACAAGTGCGAAGCGGCGCTGATCGAATCGCGCTGGCCGTCGGGCTTTGCCTGCCCGGCGTGCGGCTGCGGGCACAGCAGTTCGTTTCGGCGCGAGGGCCGGCTGTACTTCCAGTGCACCGCCTGCCGCCACCAGTGCAGCGTCATCAGCGGCACGATCTTCGAGGCCACCAAGCTGGGGCTGTCGCGCTGGTTCCTGGCCATGCACTTGCTGACCCAGTCCAAGAACAACGTCGAGGCGCTCGAACTCATGCGCCACCTGGGGGTTTGCTACAAGACTGCCTGGTTGATCAAGCACAAGCTCATGGAGGTCATGCGAATGCGCGAGGACGGCCGCGAACTCCACGGCCGGGTGGAGATCGACGACGCCTACCTGGGCGGCGAGCGCTCGGGTGGCAAGGTCGGGCGAGGCTCTGAGAACAAGGTGCCGTTTGTCGCCGCGGTGCAAACGACGCCCGACGGCCAGCCGCAGTTCGTGTGCTTGCGCCAGCAGCCGTTCACGCACGAGGAGGTGTCGGTGTTTGCCGCGCGCTCGATCGCGCCATCGGCCACCGTCATTTCCGACGGCCTGTGGTGTTTCG
>JBGQEX010000027.1:0-37246 GCA_041496605.1 Piscinibacter sp. | reverse complement strand
GACGCCGAGAAGAACCGCGTCTCGCTGGGCATCAAGCAACTGGGCGACGACCCGTGGCATGGCGTGTCGCGCCGCTACCCGAACGGCACGCGCCTGTTCGGCAAGATCACCAACATCGCCGACTACGGCGCGTTCGTCGAGATCGAGCCGGGCATCGAAGGCCTGGTGCACGTTTCCGAAATGGACTGGACCAACAAGAACGTCGCGCCGAGCAAGATCGTCGCGCTGGGCGACGAGGTCGAAGTCATGGTGCTCGAGATCGACGAAGACAAGCGCCGCATCAGCCTCGGGATGAAGCAGTGCAAGGCGAACCCGTGGGAAGAGTTCGCCACCACGGTGCAGCGCGGCGACAAGGTCAAGGGCCCCGTCAAGTCGATCACCGACTTCGGCGTGTTCGTCGGCCTGGCCGCCGGCATCGACGGCCTGGTGCACCTGTCCGACCTGTCGTGGAACGAGCCCGGCGAAGCCGCGGTTCGCAACTACAAGAAGGGCCAGGAAGTCGAAGCCGTGGTGCTCGCCGTCGACGTGGAACGCGAGCGCATTTCGCTCGGCATCAAGCAGCTCGACAGCGATCCGTTCACCAGCTACACCTCGGTCAACGACCGCGGCATGACGGTGAGCGGCAAGGTCAAGACGGTCGATGCCCGTGGCGCCGAGATCCAGCTCAATGACGACGTGACCGGCTACCTGCGTGCTTCCGAGATCAGCCGCGACCGCGTCGAAGACGCGCGCAACGTGCTGAAGGAAGGCGACGAAGTCTCGGCGCTGATCATCAACATCGACCGCAAGACGCGTTCGATCCAGTTGTCGATCAAGGCCAAGGACAACGTCGACCAGCAAGAAGCGATGCAGCGCCTGTCGCAGAGCAACGAGCGCGAGACCGCCGGTACCACCAGCCTGGGCGCCCTGCTGCGCGCCAAGCTGGACACCCAGAAGGACACGGCCGAGAAGCCCTGACCTGCTGAGAAAATCGACGTCGCATGACCCGCTCCGACCTCGTGGCACAGCTGGCCGAACGCTTCGGCCAGCTGACGCATCGCGATACCGAGTTCGCGGTCAAAACGATTCTCGACGCGATGTCCGACGCGTTGGCGCGCGGGCACCGCATCGAAATCCGCGGCTTCGGCAGCTTCTCGATCAACCGTCGCCCGCCGCGGGTGGGGCGCAATCCCCGCTCCGGCGAACAGGTGGTGATCCCCGAGAAGCTGGTCCCGCACTTCAAACCTGGCAAGGCCTTGCGCGAGTCGGTGGATGCCCAGGTACCGGTCGAAGACCCGCCGGCGTCGCTGCCGGCCGCGTGAGGTTCTTGCGCCGCGCCTGCTCGCGTCGTCCCTTCCAGCGGCCACTAGAATCGGCCCGGGAGATGTGATGCGGCTCTTTGTCTGGCTCGTTCGGGCCTTCGTCTTTTTCACCCTGTTTGCGTTCGCGCTGAACAACCAGCACGAGGCCGGTGTGAAGTGGTTCTTCGGTCAGGAATGGCGCGCACCGATGGTGTTCATCGTGCTCGGCGCGTTCGGTCTCGGCTGCGCTTTCGGCGTGTTTGCGATGGTGCCGAGCTGGTGGAAGCATTGGCGTGTCGCACGCCGCGTCGAGTCGTCGACGATGACGCCGCCGAAGACACCGCCGGTCGCCGCAACGGCGACCGACGAAACCTTGCCTGAACACCCGCCGCGCGATGGACTTTGACCTGCAGTGGTTGCTGCTGGCCCTGCCTGTCGCGTTCGCGCTGGGCTGGCTGGCGTCGCGCCTCGATCTGCGCCAGTGGAAGCGCGAACAGCGCGATTCGCCCAAGGCCTACTTCAAAGGCCTGAACCTGCTGCTCAATGAACAGCAGGACAAGGCGATCGACGCCTTCATCGAAGCCGTCCAGCAAGACCCCGACACCTCCGACCTGCATTTCGCGCTCGGCAACCTGTTTCGCCGCCGCGGCGAGTACGAGCGCGCGGTGCGCGTTCACCAGCACCTGCTCAACCGTGCCGACCTGGCGGTCACCGAGCGCGACCGCGCACAGCACGGCCTCGCCCAGGACTACATGAAGGCGGGCCTGTTCGACCGCGCCGAGCAGGCCTGGCATGCCCTCGAGGGCACCGCGTTCGACACCGAGGCGCGGCTCGCCCTGCTCACCTTGCATGAGCGCTCGCGCGACTGGCGCGCCGCGGTCGACGACGCACAGAAGCTCGAGCGCAGCAGCGCCACCGGCTCGTACGCATCGCGCATCGCGCACTACTGGTGCGAACTGGCGCTGGAGGCCGATGCGAAACAGCAGACCGCCGACGCCGATGACGCGTTGCACAAGGCCCGTGAAGCCGCACCGCAGGCCGCGCGGCCGCTGGTGTTCGCCGGAGAGCGCGCGCACGCTGCCGGCGACTACGCGCACGCGGTGCAGCACTGGCGAGCGCTGCTCGCCGCTCACCCTGGCGCGTTTTCTTTGGTGGCACGCGATTTCGCGTCCAGTGCGGCGGCTGCCGGAGAGGGCTCAGTCGCCGTGGCCGAACTCGATGCCTTGTACCGTCGCGTGCCCACGCTGGATCTGTTGGCGGCCATCGCGCTGCTCGAGCCCGACCTGTCGGCGCAACGCCAGCGTGTCGCGCAGCACCTGTCGAGGCACCCCAGCCTGTCGGCCGCGCGCACGCTACTGCACATTCGAATCGCCGAGCGCGGCGTGGCGGACGACGCGGAAGTGCAGAGCATCGAAGCCGCCATCTCGCGCGCCGCCAAGCCGCTGCAGCGCTACCGCTGCGCTGCCTGCGGATTCGAAGCGCAAAACTACTTCTGGCAATGCCCCGGTTGCCTGAACTGGGACACTTACCCGACGCAGCGCCTGGAGGATCTTTGATGGGCACGACCGTGAGTCGCGAGCAACTCGGCCGCTCGCGCGTGCTGGTGGTCGGCGATGCGATGCTCGACCGCTACTGGTTCGGCGCCGTCGAGCGTATCTCGCCCGAGGCACCGGTGCCGGTGGTCAGCGTCAATCGCGAAGAAGAACGCCTGGGCGGTGCCGCCAACGTGGCGCTCAACGTGAAGACGCTCGGCGCCCAGCCGACACTGTTGACCGTGGTCGGCAACGACGAGCCGGCGCGCAAGCTGCGTCAATTGCTCGAACGGCAAGGCGTGGCCACGCGGCTTGGCGAAGACCCACAGCTCTACACCATCGTCAAGTTGCGCGTCATCGGCCGCTCGCAGCAACTCATTCGCATCGACTTCGAGAACAAGCCCGACCATGAAGTGCTGGCAGGGATGTTGAACGACTATGCAGAGCTGCTGCCACAGCACGACGCGGTGCTGTTCTCCGACTACGGCAAGGGTGGCCTGACCCACATTCCACGCATGATCGAACTGGCCGTGGCAGCACGCAAGCCGGTGCTGATCGACCCCAAGGGCAGCGACTACAGCCGCTATGCAGGCGCCACCGTCGTCACGCCCAACCGTGCCGAACTCGCCCAGGTGATCGGCGGCTGGGCGAGCGAAGCGCAGCTGAACGAGCGTGCGCAGGCACTGCGCCGGCAGTACGGCTTCAGCGGGCTGTTGCTGACGCGTTCCGAGGAAGGCATGTCGCTGTTCGACGACGCCGGCCATGCGCAGGTGCCGGCGCAGGCGCGCGAGGTGTTCGACGTCACGGGCGCCGGTGACACGGTGATTGCCACGCTGGCCGCGATGCTGGCCTGCGGCATCAGCCTGCGCGACGCGTTGCCGATCGCCAACCGCGCCGGCGGCATCGTGGTCGGCAAGTTCGGCACGGCCGGTGTCACCTACGAGGAGTTGTTCGAATGAGGGTTGTTGTCACGGGCGCCGCCGGAATGATCGGCAGCAACATCGTTCACGGGCTCAACGCCATTGGCGTCGACGACATCATCGCCGTCGACGACCTGACCGACGGCCCGAAGTACCGCAATCTGCTGGGCGCGAAGCTCAGCGACTACTTCGACCGCAGCGAGTTCTACCCGCGCTTCGCGAAGCGTGAGTTCGGCAAGGTGGATGCGGTGCTGCATGAAGGCGCCTGCTCCGACACGATGGAGCACAACGGGCGCTACATGCTCGACACCAACTACCGCTGCTCGAAAGACCTGCTCGACGCGTGCCAGGCCCAGGGCACGCGGCTGCTCTACGCGTCGTCGGCCGCGACCTATGGCGGCAGCGCGTCGTTCCGTGAAGAGCCCGAGTTCGAGCAGCCGCTCAACGTCTACGGCTACTCGAAGCTGCTGTTCGACAACGTCGTGCGGCGGATGTTGCCGACCGCGACGACGCAGGTCGCGGGCTTTCGCTACTTCAACGTCTACGGCCCGCGCGAACAGCACAAGGGGCGCATGGCGTCGGTGGCGTTCCACCACTACAACCAGTTCCGCGAGACCGGCCGCGTCAAGCTGTTCGGACCCTATGGCGGCTACGCTGCCGGCGAGCAGTCGCGCGACTTCATCTTCGTCGACGACGTGGTGGCCGTGAACCTGTGGTTCCTGCAACACCCCCAGGCGAGCGGCATCTTCAACCTCGGCAGTGGCCGAGCGCAGCCGTTCAACGACGTGGCGCTTGCCACCGTCAACGCCGCGCGCGCGCTGAAGGGCGAGCCGGCCTTGCCCTTGGCAGCGATGGTGCAGCAGGGCCTGGTGGAGTACGTCGATTTCCCGGCGGCGCTGGTCGGCAAGTACCAATGCTTCACCCAGGCCGACCTGACGCGATTGCGTGCCACCGGTTGCCAGCACGCGTTCGCCGATGTCGCGACTGGCGTGGAGCGCTATGTCGCATGGCTCGCGAGGCAAACCTGAGATGCGCAAGCAACTCGCTGCCCTCGCGTTGAGCCTGTTCGCTGCCGCCGCCTTTGCGGGGACGGAACTCAACACCGCCGCCCAGGCCGAGCTGGAGTCGATCAAAGGCATCGGCGTGGCGATGTCGACGCAGATCGTCGACGAGCGCAAGACAGCGCCGTTCAGCGACTGGGCCGATGTGGCCCGGCGGGTCAAAGGCCTGCGCGGCCGCAAGGCCGCCGCGCTGTCGGCGCAGGGCCTGACGGTCAACGGACTGCCCTACCCCGGCGACACACCAGCCCGCTGAGAGCGCGGCCCCCACCGCGCTCGCTGCCCGCGAGCCCATCAAGCCACGCCCTTGGCCCGGGTTCCCCGGGCCAACGGGTGGCGCCCCCCGGGGGCAGGAGCGCAGCGACTGGGGGGCCCTATCTCACAGCGGCATGGCGTTCGTGTCGGCCATCGCGGGGATCGGTTCCGGCGCGTTGCGCGAGCGCCAGCCGAAGAACGCCATCACTTCGTCGCGGCGCGCATAGGTGTCGGCGCGGCCCAACCTGATCAGCTCGCGCGTGTAGGGCGACTCGAAAAGCAGGTAGCTCGCCAATGCGGCACCGCGCGCGTCGTCCCCGCGCCCCGACACGCCAACGCCGCGCAGCAGCGCACGGATCGGCACCGGCAGGCTGCCCAGGTGTTTGGCGGCTAGGTCGTCGAGACGCTGGCTGGGCGCAATGACCAGAACCTCGATCGGTCGCAGGCTGGTCCTCGCACGCGCCTCGGGCGGCAGCAGCGACAGCGTGCTGTTGATGCGCTGCAGGCGCTCCACGTCGACCGCCAGCGCATCGAGAAAGATGTTCGACAGCGCGTGGCCCGCGATCTGGGCGAGATTGGGGTACTCGCCGCTGCCCGCCCGTTCGCCTGGCGGTTCGTGCATGCGGCCCGCGCCGACCACCAGGATTCGCTGCGCGCCCAGATGCACCGCCGGCGAGATCGGCGCCGACTGGCGCATCGAACCGTCGCCGAAGTACTCGATGTGGCCTTCGAGATCCAAGGGGATCGCCGGAAAGACGAACGGGATCGCCGACGACGCCAGCAGGTGCGGCACGCCGATGTCGCTGCGCACTGCGATGCGCTGCGAGCGCGTCCACGGCACGATGTCCTTCACCGCGTCGTAGAAGGTCACGTGCATGCCCGAGCCGTAGCTCGACGCCGTCACCGCCAAGGCCTGCAGGTGGCCGTCGCGCATGACCCGTTTCAAGCGTGCCGTGTCGATCAGCTCGCCCAGCAAGGTGTTGAGCGGGCTGTTGTCGAGGAGCGAGCGCGGTCGTGCCCGCCGCCAGCGCGCGATCACCCAGCCCAGCGACATCATCGTCAGCCAGTTCGCACCCGAGCGGATCACCCCGATCGAGTCGGAGCGGTAGACCTGCTCGGCATGGAAGTGCCGCCACACGTGGACCAGACCGGCCACGGCAGCGTCGAAATCATCGGCCTGGCACGCCAGCGCCGTGGAATTGATGGCGCCGGCCGAGGTGCCGGCAATGACCGGGAACGGATTGCCCGGGGGCGCGTCGCAGCTGCGCCGGATGTGCGCGACCGCGTCGAGCACGCCCACCTGGTAGGCCGCGCGCGCGCCGCCCCCGGTGAGGATCAGGCCTGTCGTCTTGATCTCGGGCATGGCCTGCAGTGTAGACAGACCCGCAGCCGGCGCTGATCGGGTCGAGCCCGAACCAGTGCGCGGCACTCAACGCGGATCAGTCGTCGTGCTTGCCGTTGCCCTTGCCATGGCCTTTGCCATGGTCCTTGCCCTTGGCGTGCTCATGCGCGGGAACGTACTGGTTCTGGTACCAGTCTTCATGCACGAAGTAGACGGGCTGGCCGCAGGCGTTGTACCTGCCGCAATGCTTGCGCCAGTTCTTGGCATGCCCCGGCGGCACATGCAGGTAGATCGGCGCCTGTTGCACCGCGACCGCGGGCGGCGCGATGAGCACAGGCTGCGGGTAGACGAGCACCGGCGGCGCCGGCACGTTGCCGATGTCGATGCGGCCATACACCCCCGGCTGATTGACGCTGACCGAAACGCCGACATTGGTGCCGGCCATGCTCGAAATACCGATGCCGGCCAGCGCCAGCGCAACACAAATCCGCTTCATCAACAGCTCCTAAGTAAATGTCCCAACGACCCATCATCAACGCACAACACGGGTCTTCGGCCGACCTGGGCGGCGAGTCGGTGACTATTCGTAAATTACCTGCGCGCGCCCGTGAGATCCGTCACGCCAGCGTGCGATCGCCGCATCACTGGGGAAGAACCGACCCTCGTCGCCGAGGTCGAGTTCGCCGCGCGCCGCGTCGCGCTGCACCACCAACCGAACCGGCAGGCCTTGCGTCAGCGGGCCTTGCTCGGTGGCCACGCGCCGGCTCGGGAAGTCGCGCAGCACCTCGGCCACCGGCGGCACACTGCCGTTGACTTCGACACGCAGGTACTTGCCGAAACGGCAACGCGCTGCGGCCAGGTCCCACACCTGCTGCACGTTCAGGCGCAATCCGCCGGAGAAGCGATCGGGCTGCACCTTGCCTTGAACGATGATGAGTTCGTCGTCCTTCAGCAATTCCTTGTTGGCGTTCAGCAGCTCTTCGTTGGCCACCGCTTCGATCGGCTCGGTCTTGTCGTCGAGCTTGAAGATCGCGACGCGTCCGCGCTGGCCATTGATGACGCGCAGGTCGCTGACGATGCCGGCCAGCAACTGCGGTTCACGGCTGTCGATGATGTCGGCGTTGCGGCGCTTGGCGAACTGCCGCACTTCGTCGGCGCTCTGGTCGAACAAATGGCCCGACAGGTAGAAGCCGAGCGCGGCCTTCTCGAAGGTCAGGCGCTCCTTGATGCTCCACGCATCGGCCGCGACCAGACCGGGCTCCTGCGTCGATGCGGCGTGCGAGTCACCGAAGTCGAACAGCCCGCCCTGGTCGGCGTGCGCGGCCTGCGTGTCGGCATAGTCGAACGCGAGGGCGATGCTTGCCACCAGCGACGCGCGCTCGAGTCCGAAGATGTCGAAGGCACCGGCCCTGATCAACGCTTCGACCGTGCGTTTGTTGATGCGACTGCGGTCCACGCGGGCGCAGAAGTCGAACAGCGAAGTGAACTGGCCGCCCTCCTCGCGCGCCTGGATGATCGCCTCGATCGCGCTCTGGCCGGTGCCCTTGATCGCGCCCAGCCCGTAGCGCACGCGCTTGTCGGCGATCGGCTCGAAGCGGTAGCCACCAGTGTTGACATTCGGCGGCTCGAAGCTGATTCCGAGAGCCACCGCGTCGTCGTGAAAGATCTTCAGCTTGTCGGTGTCGTCGAGCGCGACGCTCATGTTGGCCGCGGTGAACTCTGCCAGGTAGTGCACCTTCAGCCACGCCGTGTGGTACGCGAGCAGTGCATAGGCGGCGGCGTGCGACTTGTTGAAGCCGTAGCCCGCGAACTTCTCCATCAGGTCGAAGATCTCGTTGGCCTTGGGCTCGGGGATGTTGTTCCTCGCCGCGCCCTCGGCAAAAATGGCGCGGTGCTTGGCCATCTCTTCGGCCTTCTTCTTGCCCATCGCGCGGCGCAGCAGGTCGGCGCCGCCCAGCGAGTAGCCACCCAGGCGCTGGGCGACCTGCATCACCTGCTCCTGGTAGACCATGATCCCGTAGGTCTCCTCCAGCACCTCCTTCATCAGCGGGTGCGGGTACTCGACCTCTTCGCGGCCGTGCTTGCGCGCGCAGAAGCTGGGGATCAGGTCCATCGGGCCCGGGCGGTACAGCGCCACCAGCGCGATCACGTCTTCGAACACGCTCGGTTTGGCGTCGCGCAGCATGCGCTGCATTCCTGAACTTTCCAGTTGGAACACTGCGACGGTTTTGCCCTCGCTCATCAGCTGGTAGGCGCCGCGGTCGTCGAGCGGAATGGTCTCGAACGCGAAGTCCGCTTGATCGGCGTGACGTGCACGGATGAAGTCCTTCGCGAGTTCGAGAATCGTCAAGGTCGCGAGGCCCAGGAAGTCGAACTTCACCAGGCCGATGGCCTCGACGTCGTCCTTGTCGAACTGGCTGACCGCGCTGTCGCTGCCGGGCTGCATGTACAGCGGGCAGAAGTCGGTGATCTTGCCCGGCGCGATCAGCACGCCGCCGGCATGCATGCCGATGTTGCGCACGATGCCTTCGACGCGTTCGGCCAGCGCCAACAGCTCGGCCACTTCCTCTTCGTTCTTCTCGCGCTCCTCGATCTCGGGCGCTTCGCGACGCGCGTAGATCACGCTGCCGTCGGGCTTGTCGCCGGGGCGCTTGAGCGTCACCGTCTTGCCGGGCGGCGCCGGCACCAGCTTGGCGATGCTGTCGACATGGCCGTAGCCCATGCCGAGCACGCGACCCACGTCGCGCAGCGCCGCCTTCGCCGCCATCGTGCCGAAGGTGGCGATCTGGCTCACTGCGTCGCGGCCGTACTTGTGCTTCACGTAGTCGATCACGCGGTCGCGGTTGGCCTGGCAGAAGTCGATGTCGAAGTCGGGCATCGACACCCGCTCCGGGTTCAGGAAGCGCTCGAACAGCAGGTGGTAGCGCAGCGGATCGAGGTCGGTGATGTTCAGCGAATACGCAACCAGCGAGCCCGCGCCCGATCCGCGGCCCGGCCCGACCGGACAGCCGTTGCCCTTGGCCCAGTTGATGAAGTCGGCCACGATCAGGAAGTAGCCGGGGAAGCCCATCTTCAGGATCGTGTTGATCTCGAAGTCCAGTCGCTCGACATAGCGCGCACGTTGCGCTTCGCGCTCGGCGGCGTTCGGATACAGCTGGCGCAATCGCTCTTCCAGCCCCTCGTGCGACGCGACGCGGAAGTAGTCGGCCATCGGCATCGCTTCACCGTCGATCAGCGGCGTCGGGAAATCGGGCAGCTGCGGCTTGCCCAGCGTCAGCGTCAGGCTGCAGCGGCGCGCGATCTCCACGCTGTTTTGAATGGCACTGGGCAGGTCGGCGAACAGCGCCTCCATCTGCGCCTGCGTCTTGAAATACTGCTCGCGGCCGAAGCGCTTCACACGGCGCGGGTTGGTCAGCGTCTCGCCCTCGGCGACGCAGACACGCGCCTCATGCGCCTCGAAGTCGTCGGGCGTGAGGAACTGCACCGGGTGCGTCGCGACGACCGGCAATTGCAGCTGCGCGGCCAACACGACGGCGGCGCGCACATGTGCTTCGTTGCCGGGCAGGCCGGCGCGCTGCAGCTCGATGTAGAAGCGGCGCGTGAAGAGCTGGGCCAGGCGCTGCGCCGCGTCGTGTGCGCGCACCGCGTCCTGCGCCATCAGTGCCTGGCCGACCGCGCCGTGCTCGGCGCCCGACAAGGCAATCAACCCGCCGTTCAGGTCAGCCAGCCACTCCCATTTCAGCCAGGCCTGGTTGCGCTGCACATTGGTGAGCCAGGCGCGCGACAGCAGCTCGCACAGATTCAGGTAGCCCTGCGTGTTCTGCACCAGCAGAGCCAAGCGACTCGGCGCCTTGTCGGAGCCTTCGGGCTCCAGCCACACGTCGGCGCCGATGATCGGCTTGACGCCGGCGCTGCGCGCGGCGCTGTAGAACTTCACCGCGCCGAACAGGTTCGTGAGGTCGGTGATCGCCAATGCGCCCTGAGCGTCCGAGGCGGCGGCGGCGACCGCCTCGTCGACTCGCAATGTGCCGTCGACGACGGAGAACTCGGTGTGCGTGCGCAGGTGAATGAAAGCCATCTCGCATTTTACGGAGCCGGTGCTCCGTAAAATCGCCGCCGTGAAACCGATTCTGAACATCTCCGCCTACCTGTTCGTCACGCTGAGCGACCCGGCTGCGTGGCGCGAGAGCATCCGCTCACAAGCCAGCGCGCTGGGATTGAAAGGCACGGTCCTGCTTGCCGAAGAAGGCATCAACCTGTTCCTCGCCGGCCGTGCCGACGAAGTGCGCCGCTTTGTCGGCTGGCTTCGCCGCGATGCCACCTTCGAATCCCTCGCGCCGAAAGAGAGCTGGTCCGACGACGTGCCGTTCGGCAAGCTGCTGGTCAAGGTCAAGCGCGAAATCATCCGCATGAAGCACCCGGCGATCCGCCCCGCCGCCGCGCGCGCCGCTGCGGTCGATGCAGCGACGCTGGCACGCTGGCTCGATGCGGGCTGCGACGACGCGGGCCGGCCGGTGGTGATGCTCGACACCCGCAATGCTTTCGAAGTCGACCATGGCCGCTTCGCCGGCGCGATCGACTGGCGCATCAGCAAGTTCAGCGAGTTCCCGCAGGCAGTCCTGAAACATCGCGCCTCCCTCGAAGGCCGAACGGTTGTCAGCTATTGCACCGGCGGCATTCGCTGCGAGAAGGCCGCGATCTTCATGGCCGAAGCCGGCGTGGAGAACGTACTGCAGCTCGATGGCGGCATCCTCAAGTACTTCGAGGAAGTGGGCGGTCGCCACTTCCATGGCGACTGCTTTGTCTTCGATGCGCGCAGCGCTGTCGACGCGTCGCTCGGCGCCGTACCCGTGAGCTGAGGAGGGCGAGGTTTCAAGCCGTCACGCGCAGCTGCCGCCATCGACTAAAGTGCTTTGGCCGGAGTCTCTGGAGCACGCCGATGACCTCTGCCCGACCCCATGCCGCACCGAGCCCGGCCGACAGCGCGCTGGCCGCCGACTACCGCCGCATCCGCCAGGTCTCGCTGTCGCTGTCCGCGCCGCTGAGCGACGAGGACTGCCAGGTCCAGTCGATGCCCGACGCCAGCCCCACCAAGTGGCATCTGGCGCACGTGACGTGGTTCTTCGAGACCTTTCTGCTCGAACGCTTCGAGCCCGGCTTCAAACCCTTCGACGCGGCCTACCGCGTGCTGTTCAACAGCTACTACCAGGGCATCGGCGAGCGTCACCCGCGGCCGCAGCGCGGGCTCATCACGCACCCGACGCTCGCGCAGGTGAAGCGCTATCGCGCCAGCGTCGACGAGCGGATGCACTCGCTGCTGCAATCGAAGCCCGACAACGCCGAGCTGCGCGAGCTCGTGACGCTCGGCCTGCAGCACGAGCAGCAGCACCAGGAGCTGATGCTCACCGACATCAAGCATCTGCTGTCGTTCAACCCGCGCCACCCGGGCTACGCCAAGCGCTGGCCGATCGGCGCGGTGCAGCCGCAACCGCTGCGCTGGTTCGGCTGCGACGGCGGCGTGTTCGAACTGGGCCATGACGCCGAGCGCGACGGCGCCTTCTGCTTCGACAACGAGACGCCGCGCCACCGCTGCGTCGTCGCGCCGTTCGACATCGCCTCGCGCCCGGTGAGCTACGACGAGTACCTGGCGTTCATCGACGACGGCGGCTACCGGCGCCCCGAGCTGTGGCTGTCGATGGGCTGGGACTGGGTGCAGGGCGCACAGCGCGAGGCGCCGCTGTACTGGCGGCGCGATGGCGCGCGCTGGGTCAACCACACGCTGCAAGGCGAGGTGGAGATCGACCCGCACACGCCGGTGTGCCACTTGAGCTACTTCGAGGCCGACGCCTACGCGCGCTGGGCCGGCGCGCGCCTGCCGACCGAGGCCGAATGGGAGTTCGCGGCACGCCGGCTCGCGCGGCCTGCAACGCTTCACGCCAACTTCGCCGACCGCGGCGCCTTCCATCCGCTGCCGCAGGCCGAAGCGGCGGCCGACGAGCCGGTGCAGATGTTCGGTGACGTGTGGGAATGGACGCAGTCGAGCTACAGCCCGTACCCCGGCTACCGGCCCTTGCCCGGCGCGGTCGGCGAGTACAACGGCAAATTCATGTGCAACCAGGTCGTGCTGCGCGGCGGCTCGTGCGCGACGCCGGCAGGTCATGTGCGGGCCAGCTACCGCAACTTCTTCCCACCCGACGCGCAGTGGCAGTTCAGCGGGCTGCGGATCGCACGCGATGCGCCCTGTTGAGCGGCCTCAGGCGTTCAGCACATCCAGCACGTCGGAGTGGAATTCGCGCTGGAACAGGATGTAGACCACGCCTGCAGTCGCCAGCATGAACACCAGGGGCGAAAAGAACCAGCCGATGGCGGCGAAGGCGAAGTAGTAGGCGCGCAGCCCATCGTTGAAGGTTTCAGCCGCGAGACCCACCACACGCCCAGCCTTGTCGGCGAAGGCCTCGCGCGACAGCCCCTGGGCTTCGAACTGATCCGCTTCCGGCGCCGACGCGACCAGCAGGGCGCCGAAGGTGTACTGGCGCATCGACCAGGTGAAGCGAAAGAACGCGTAGACGTAGATCACCAGCATCAGCACGATCTTCAGGTCGAACACCAGCACCGAGGTGCGCGCGGCGAACGGAAACTCGCGCACCAGCTCGCTCGCCTTTTCGGTCGTGCCCAGCGTGGCCAGCAGGCCGCCGATGATCAGGATGGTGGTGGATGCGAAGAACGACGGGCTGGTCGACAGGTTCTGGATCACCACGCCGTCGACCACCCGCACGTCGCGGTAGGTGGTCTGCAGCATCCATTGCCGGCGGATGCGATTGGTCGTCGCGAGGATCGACATGTGCGTGCCGGCGCGCTCCCGCGCGAACCAGGCATAGCCCACCCAGCCGCCGAAGAACACCACCACGGCCACCCAGTCGAGCCACGGCAGCACCGTCATCACCTTGATCAGCGGTTCCATGGCGGCGACTGTAGCAAGCGCAGCGCCTTGGCGGCCGCCTCACGCCGCCAAGTCGAACACCAGCACCTCGGCGTCGCGAGCGCGGCCCAGCCTGAGCAGCGACTCGCCGCTGAGCATGGCAGCGTCTCCGCTCGACAGGGCCTGCCCGTTGACGTTGAGGTCTCCGCGCACGAGGTGCACGTAGGTCTTGCGCGACGGGTCCAGCGGCCAGTCGACCGCCTCCGCGCCGTCGAACAGGCCGGCGTACAGCGCCGAGTCGGCGTGAATCGTCACCGAGCCGTCGCGCCCGTCGGGGCTTGCCACCAGGCGCAGCCGGCCGCGCTTGCCGGCGGCGTCGAAGTGCTTCTGCTCGTAGCCGGGTGCGATGCCGCGCACGTTCGGCTCGATCCAGATCTGCAGGAAGTGCGTGCTCTCGGTCGGTGCGTCGTTGTATTCGCTGTGCAACACACCGCGCCCTGCGCTCATGCGCTGCACGTCGCCGGGGCGGATCGACGCTCCGTTACCGATGTTGTCCTTGTGCGCCAACGCGCCGGCCAGCACGTAACTGATGATCTCCATGTCGCGATGCCCATGGGTGCCGAAGCCGGTGCCCGGGGCAATGCGGTCTTCGTTGATGACGCGCAGATTGCCGAAGCCCATGTGCTCGGGATCGTGGTAATCGGCGAACGAGAAGCTGTGAAAACTCTTGAGCCAGCCGTGGTCGGCGTGGCCGCGTTCAACGGATCGGCGCAGCGTGATCATGAAGACACTCCTTTGACCCGCCATGGTGTAGCGGATGCGCCGCGCTGCGGCGGTATCACCTTGAAGCATTCATTCAAATAAGATGAACCCCATGCCGAATTCCGTGTCTGTGAGTCCATGAGCGCATCCCGCAACGTCCTCACGCCCGAAGCTCTGGCCATGATGGACGTCATTGCCCGCACCGGCAGCTTTGCCGCCGCGGCGCGCGAGTTAGGCAAAGTGCCCTCGGCATTGACCTACAACGTGCGCCAGCTCGAAGACGCGCTCGACGTGCTGCTGTTCGACCGCCGATCGCGCCAGGCACGCTTCACCGCCGCCGGTGAGGAGCTGCTCAACGAAGGACGCCGCCTGCTCGAAGAGATGGACGCGGTGGCCAACCGCGTCAAGCGCGTCGCCACCGGCTGGGAGACCCAGCTGACGGTGGCCGTCGACGGCGTGATGTCGCTCGTCACCGTGTACGAGCTGTGCGAGGCCTTCTTCGCCCTCGAGCCTGGCGGCGACACGCCCCCGTTGCCGTCGAGTGAGCGCAGCGGTGGCGGCCCCGGCACGCGGCTGCGCCTGCGCACCGAGGTGCTGGCCGGCACATGGGAGGCGCTCGTCACCGGCCAGGCCGACCTGGCGATCGGCGTCAGCATGAGCTCCGACCACGTCCCGCCGAGCGGCGTGCAATTGCTGCCGCTGGGCGAAATCGATTTCGTGTTCGCGGTCGCACCCCACCACCCGCTGGCCAGCGCCGCCGACCCGGTCCGCGATGCCGATCTGTTGCGCTACCGTGCAGTGGCGGTGGCCGATTCCGCGCAGCGACTGGCGCCGATCACCGTCAACCTGCTGCCCGGGCAGGACGTGTTCACGGTCGCCAGCACGCAGGCCAAGCTGGCGGCGCAACTGCGCTGCCTGGGTTGCGGCTACCTGCCCGAGCCCTTGGTGCGCGAGCACATCGCCGCCGGCCGCCTGGTGGTGAAGCAGACGCTGCGGCCTCGCACGCGGGTGCGTTTCGGCTACGCCTGGCGCAACCCGAGTGCGAGTGCGCCGGGCGCCGCCCGGCAACCGCAGATCGGCCTGGCATTGCGCTGGTGGCTGGACCAATTGGAGCGGCCGGCGACGCGTCAGGCACTGCTCGAACGGCATGGCAGCAGCGTGCCGCTGAGCGGCGCGTGACGCGGTCGAACCGCAGGAGCTTCTCGACGTGCAACGAACCGAGGTTTCCCGCAGCGCCTACACCGGCCGCTTTGCGCCCTCGCCCACCGGCCCCTTGCACGCAGGGTCGCTGGTCGCGGCACTGGCGTCGTGGCTCGACGCACGAGCCCACGAGGGCCGTTGGCTGGTGCGCATCGAAGACGTGGACACGCCGCGCTGCGTGCCCGGCACCGACGCGCTGATCCTGTCGCAACTCGCGGCCTGCGGGCTGATGCCCGATGAGGCGCCGCTATGGCAGTCGCGGCGCGGCGAGCTGTACAGCCGCGCGCTTGCGCAGCTGCTCGCCGCCGACCACGCCTATGCCTGCAGCTGTTCGCGACGCGACATCGAACAGGCGCTGGAAACGGAGGGCCAGACGCGGCCGCGGCACGCCGAATTGGTCTACCCCGGCACCTGCCGCGCCGGCCTGCTCGGGCGGCCGGCTCGCGCGGCGCGCCTGCGTACCTGCAGCGCCAACGGCGGCGACACGCACATCGCCTGGACCGATCGCCGGCTCGGCGCGCAGGCGCAGAACCTCACGCAAACCGTCGGCGACTTCGTGCTGCACCGCGCCGACGGCCTGTGGGCCTATCAGCTCGCCGTGGTGGTGGACGACGCCGAGCAGGGCGTGACCCACATCGTTCGCGGTGTCGACCTGGCCGACAACACGCCGCGCCAGATTCATCTTCAGCACCGTCTCGGCCTGCCCACGCCGGCATACCTGCACACGCCGCTGGTGCTGGGTGAGGACGGCGAGAAACTGTCCAAGCAGAACGGCGCACAGGCGCTGGACCTCAGCGTGCCATTGAAGGCGCTGGCGCAGGCGGGCCAGGTACTCGGCCTGTCGTGCCAGGCGAGCGACCTGCCCGGCTGGCTCGCCCAGGCGACGGCCGAGTGGCGCGCGCAGTGGGCGCTGGCGCCGCGAATGGCATGATGCCCACCCCGACAACCACCCAGGACACATCGTCATGCTCACCACCCCCTCCGGCCTGCAGTACGAAGACACCGTGCCGGGCAGCGGCGCGCAAGCCACCGTCGGCCAGCGGGTGTCGGTGCACTACACCGGCTGGCTCTACACGAACGGCGTCAAGGGCGCCAAGTTCGACAGCAGCAAGGACCGCAACGACCCGTTCGAATTCAGCCTCGGGGCCGGCATGGTCATCAAGGGCTGGGACGAAGGCGTGCAGGGCATGCAGGTCGGCGGCACGCGCGTACTCGTGATTCCGCCGCAGCTCGGCTACGGCGCACGCGGCGCGGGCGGGGTGATCCCGCCCAACGCGACGCTGATGTTCGAGGTGGAGCTGCTCGCGACATGACGGCCCCCCAGTCGCTTCGCTCCTGCCCCCGAGGGGCGCCTCCCATCGGCCCGGCGGAGCCGGATCCTTGGGAGTGGCTTGAGGGGCGCTCGGCCGTCTTGGGGACGGCCCGGCGTCGACCGAGGTCTTAGAAAGTGCCGATCCGCTACGACATCACGCACACCACGGTGTACCGCTATCGGTGGCCGGTGAGCTTCGGCGAGCACCGCGTGATGTTCCGCCCGCGCGACAGCCACGACCTGCGCGTGCTCGCCACCGATCTGCAGGTCAGCCCCGAAGCCACGGTCCGGATGATCCAGGATCCGCACTCCAACTCGGTGGCGCTGGTGCGGCCCCTGTCGTCCGCGACCGAGCTGCGGATCGTCTGCACTTTCAGCATCGAGCATGCCCACACCGACAGCCTCGAGCTGCCGCTGTCGCCGAGTGCCGAGTGGTTCCCGTTCGCCTACACGATCGAAGAGCGCTTCGATCTCGAGCAGTACCTGCGCCCGCACCACGAGGACCCGGACGGAAGACTGAGCGCCTGGGCGCGCCAGTTCATCCGCACCGACGGCCCGACCGGCACACGCGACCTGCTGGTGCAGATGAACCAGCACATCCGCGATCATTTCCGCTACGCGGCACGTGACGAGGAAGGCACCCAGCCGCCCTCGGAGACGCTCGAACTCGGCAGCGGCAGCTGCCGCGACTTCGCGCTGTTGATGATGGAAGCGGCGCGGCGCCTCGGTGTCGCGACGCGCTTCGTCTCGGGCTACCTGTATGACCCGGCACTCGACGGGACGGAAGCCGACGGTGGTGTGGTCGGTGCGGGTGCGACCCATGCTTGGCTGCAGGCCTACCTGCCGGGCGCGGGCTGGGTGCCATTCGACCCGACCAACAACCTGCTCGTCAGCAGCCAGCTCATCCGCGTCGGCGTCGCGCGTGATCCGCGCCTGGCTGCACCGATCTCCGGCACCTGGTACGGCCCGGCCGACGCGTATCTGGGGATGGAGGCGTCGGTGCAGGTGCGCCGGCAACCCGACGCGCGATAGGCGCGCGCTGCGCGATCGAGTCCCGCCCAACCGGGTCTCGCGTGACCGACTCGCCTGACGCGTCACCACAGGGCATCGCCACGGAACACTTCGTCACCTTCGGGTACACCTGATTCCCGACCGAGCATCGACGATAGGGTGCCGATTTGGCGTTTTCTGTACCGTCGGACAAGGAGAACCCACCATGTTTGCTCGTACCACTCTCGCCGCCGTCGTCACGGCCGTCGCATTGATCACCCTGCAGGGTTGCGCGGTCACGCGCGGCCAAGAAACCGTGGGCGCTTACGTCGATGACGCCGCCATCACGACCGCGGTGAAGGCGCGATTCGTCGACAACAAGGACGTCGATGCAACTTCCATCAAGGTCGAGACCTTGAACGGCACAGTGATGTTGTCGGGGTTTGCCAAGAACGAGAAAGAACGCGATACCGCCGAGAGCATCACGCGCAACGTGAACGGCGTGAAGGCCGTCAGGAACGAGATCGCCGTTCGCCCGTGATCGCCGCTTCGCAAGCGAAAAGGGGCCTGCTTGCGCAGGCCCCTGGTGTCACGCTGTCGCGCTGGGGTCAGCCCCAGCCGGCGTCCTCGGTCAGCGGCCGAAGCCGCCTTGGCGCGGGCGCTGGGGCTTGAAGCCAGGCTTGGTCGCAGGACGTGCTCCGGGCTTGGCCGGTGCGCGATCGAACGCGTTGCGCGGTGCGCCCTGCGATGCATCGCGTCGCTCAAACGGCGCCGAATCGCGCGGCGCGAAGGCGTTGTCGCGGCGCGGCGCGAAGGGTTTGCCGAAGCGCTTGCCCGCGTCGCCGGGCCGGGCGAACGGCTTGCCGCCGAACTTGCCTTCCGGCCGCGGCGCGAACATCTTGGGCTCGGGGCTCTTCGGCTCCAGGCCCGCGACGGTGGCGACCGGGATGTTCTGCGTCGTGAACTGCTGGATGCGGCGGATCATGCCGGTGTCCATGCGTTCGGCCAGCGTGACCGCCAGGCCATTGCGCCCGGCGCGGCCGGTGCGGCCGATGCGGTGCACGTAGTCTTCCGCCTTCATCGGCAGCCCGTAGTTGATGACGTGGCTGATGCTCGGCACGTCGATGCCGCGCGCCGCCACGTCGGTGGCCACCAGCACGCGAAGCTGCTTGTTGCGCAGGCCTTGCAGCACGCGGTTGCGGCGCCCTTGCGGATGCCCGCCATGCAAGGAAGCCACGGCATGACCCATGTCGGCCAGGCGGTCGGCGAGCCAGTCGGCATCGCGTTGCGTGCTGGTGAACACCAGCGCCTGTTCCATCGTGCGCTCGGTCAGAATGTGGTCGAGCAGCGCGTTCTTGTGCGTGCTGTTGTCGGCCCAGTGCAAACGCTGCTCGATGTTCACGTGCGTGTCGGTGTGCGACGCGACGTCGATGCGCTGGGGGTCGCGCAACAGGTTCTGCGCCAGGCGGCCGACGTGGCCGGCGAAGGTCGCGCTGAACATCACCGTCTGGCGCTCCTTGGGCAGGTGGTCGGCGATGGTCTGGATGTCGTCGATGAAGCCCATGTCGAGCATGCGATCGGCTTCGTCGAGCACCAGCACGTCGACGTTGTCGAGCACGGCCTTGCCGGTTTGCAGGTGGTCGAGCAGACGGCCCGGCGTGGAGATCAGGATGTCCAGCGGCCCGCGCAGCGCCTTGATCTGCGCCGGGTAAGGAACGCCGCCGACCACAGTCGCGACGCGCAGGCCCTGCACATGGCGGCCATAGGTGTCGGCCGCCTTCGCAACCTGGATCGCCAGCTCGCGCGTCGGCGTGAGCACCAGCACGCGGGGGCCATAGACGACGCCCTTTTCGCGCCGCTTGGTGTTGTCGCCGCGCGCGGCGAGGATGCGCTGCAGCGCCGGCAGGATGAACGACGCGGTCTTGCCGCTGCCGGTGCTGGCCGAGACCATCAGGTCACGGCCTTCGATGGCCACTGGAATGGCGCGGCTCTGCACTTCGGTCGCGGTGTCGTAGCCGGAATCGGCGACGGCTTTGATCAGGGCCTCATGCAGCCCAAGGGATTCGAAACTCATCTCTTTCTCTTTCGCAAAACGGCGCCGGCGCGCCGAATTCATCGGTACGCACGAAGGCACCCGCAAGCCCGTCAGGGGCTCACACAGTCAGGTCGCCGGGAGAGCGTTCGGGGGAACAGTCAAAGCGACGGCATCGCCGCCAACCATTGCCCAAAACGGGAGATCAAGACAGGCCGCACGGGGGTGCCGTGGGAAGCTCGAAAGAGGTCAGAGGGGATGAACGAAACGCAAGCTCGGAAAACTTGCGAAGCTCGCATTGTAGCCGATTCGGGTTTTCACGCAGTTCCAATTCTGCCCCGTCCGCTTCGATGCGATGGCGAGGCACGCTAAACTCGCGGCCCGGTCGGCAGTTCACCCAGGCGTTGCCGCGCACTTTGTGCGAGCTCAACCTGCCACGTTTCCCCCCGCATGGTCACTTTCGTTGTGCGCCTTGCTGGAAGTCGGCAACCCCCAGTGCCTCTCGCGAGAGGTTGGCGCATGAGCAACGGAGACCGTTCATGCCTCGTCACACCGTGCCGCTTCACGCGGACGACATTTCCTCATTCGCCAAGTCACTTGGCCGCCAGTTGAACGACGCCCATGCGCACGGCGCGCGCCCACCCGGGCATGTGGAGCTGCTGAACATGCTGGCGCGCGCCGCGGGCTACCGCAACTTCCAGAGCCTGCGCGTGCAGCCGGCGCCGCTCGCCGTCGCGGCGCCGACGCCCGTGGCTGAGCCAGCCCTGAGCGACACCGCGGCGAGGGCCTTGCGCCAGTTCGACGACTGGGGCCGCCTGACGCGCTGGCCGATCAAGTTCAGCGTGCAGCGTCTGATGCTGTGGGGCCTGTGGATGCGCTTCGACGCGCGCCGCAAGTACACCGAGCGCGAAGTCAACGACGTGCTGAAGGCCTGGCACCTGTTCGGCGACCACTGCACGCTGCGCCGCGAACTCGTCGAGATGCACCTTCTCGAGCGCAGGAGCGACGGCTCCGAGTACCGCAAGCTGCCGGCGCGCCCCGACGCGGAGGCGATGGCGTTGCTGCGGGCGCTGCGGACGCGCTCGCCGGAACCGCTGCACCGCAGGCGACTCAGTTGAAGGATGTCGACCCCCACGTCGCTTCGCTCCTGCCCCCGGAGGGGGCGCTCAGCCGTCTTGAGGCGGCTCGGCGCCAACTGAGGCGCTACTTCACCAGGAAGTGTTCGCGGTAGTACACCAGTTCGTCGATGGACTCATGGATGTCGGCCAGCGCGGTGTGCGCCTGCGCCTTCTTGAAGCCGGCCATCAGCTCCGGCTTCCAGCGTTTGGCCAACTCCTTCAGGCTGCTGACGTCGAGGTTGCGGTAGTGGAAGAACGCCTCCAGCGTGGGCATGTAGTTCGCGAGAAAGCGCCGGTCCTGGCAGATGCTGTTGCCGCACATCGGCGACTTGCCCTGCGGCACGAAGCGCTTGAGGAACTCGATCACCTGCGTGGACGCCTGCGCCTCGTCGACGGTCGAAGCCTTCACGCGGTCGATCAACCCGCTCTTGCCGTGGGTGCCCTTGTTCCAGGCGTCCATCGCGTCGAGGGTTGCGTCGCTCTGGTGCACGGCAAACACCGGGCCCTCGACGCGCACGCTCAGGTTGGGGTCGGTCACCACGACGGCGATTTCGATGATGCGATCCTTGTCGGGGTAGAGCCCGGTCATTTCGAGGTCGATCCAGACCAGGTTCTGGTCGCTCGCGGCGAGCACGGTGTCGGTCATTTCCATTTCTCCTTGCGGGCATTCTCGCAGGCCGACGCGGCCGACCCTGTCGCTGGCGAACTTGCCTGCTGAGCCTACACTTCCAGCATGAATTCCTTCGTTCTGACCGAGCTGTTCGCCGTCGCGCTGATGGCCTCGCTGCTCGTCAAGTTCTGGCTCGCCACGCGGCAGATGCGGCATGTTGCCGCCCACCGTGGCGCGGTGCCCGCGGCATTCGCCCGGACGATCACGCTGTCGGCACACCAGAAGGCGGCCGACTACACGCTCGCCAAAGCCCGCTTCGGATTGCTCAGCATGGCTTTCGGCGCCGTGGTGCTGCTCGGCTGGACGCTGTTCGGCGGGTTGGACGCGCTGAACATCGCTGTGCGCGACGCTGTCGCGGCACGCTGGGGCGGCATGGCCTACCAACTCGCGCTGCTGGCCGCGTTCACGGTGATCGGCGGCGCGCTCGAGTTGCCGTTCGACCTGTACAGCACCTTTCGCATCGAGCATCGTTTCGGTTTCAACCGCATGACGTGGAAGCTCTATGTCGTCGACATGCTCAAGGGCGCAGCGGTCGGCGCGCTCATCGGCTTGCCGATCGCCGCGCTGATCCTGTGGATCATGGCCGCCACCGGCGGCTTGTGGTGGCTGTGGGCGTGGGGCGCATGGATGGCGTTCAACCTGCTGATCCTGGTGCTCTACCCGACCGTCATCGCGCCGCTGTTCAACAAGTTCGAGCCGCTCGCCGACGAATCGCTGAAGGCCCGTGTTCAAGCATTGATGGCCCGTTGCGGCTTCGCAGCCAAGGGCCTGTTCGTCATGGACGGCAGCAAGCGTTCGGCGCACGCCAACGCCTACTTCACCGGCTTCGGCGCCGCCAAGCGCGTGGTGTTCTTCGACACCTTGCTCAACAAGCTCAGCCCCGGCGAGGTCGAAGCCGTGCTGGCGCATGAACTCGGGCACTTCAAGCACCGACATGTGCTCAAGCGCATCGCCATGATGTTCGCGCTCAGCTTGGGCGGATTCGCCCTGCTCGGCTGGCTGTCGGGGCAGGCATGGTTCTACGGCGCGTTCGGCGTGCAGCCGTCGATGGCGGCACCCAACGACGCGCTGGCGCTGCTGCTGTTCCTGCTGGTGGTGCCGGTGTTCGGATTCTTCGTCTCACCGCTGTTCGCGCGGTTGTCGCGCAAGCACGAATTCGAAGCCGACGCCTACGCGTGCACGCAGGCCAGCAGCCAGGAACTTGCCGCCGCCCTGCTCAAGCTGCATGAGGACAATGCGTCGACGCTGACGCCTGACCCGCTGTATGTGCGCTTCTACTACTCCCACCCGCCGGCCGGCGAACGGCTGGCTGCGCTTCCCCTGTCCGCCAACCAACCCGCGTGAACGACCATGAGCAACCTCCTGCACGCCCGATGCCAGGCCCTTGAAGGTGGCAAGCCGATGGGCGACAGCGAAATCCGCGCCCACCTCGCCGAGGTGAACGGCTGGCAACTGCACGACGGCGCGATCGAGAAGACCTTCAACTTCAAGAACTATCACGAAACCATCGCGTTCGTGAATGCGCTGGCCTGGGTCTGCCACACCGAAGACCACCACCCCGATCTGTCGGTCAGCTACAACCGCTGCGTGGTGCGCTTCAATACCCACTCGGTCGGCGGCATCTCGATCAACGACTTCATCTGCGCCGCGAAAGTGAATGCGCTGGTGGCCTTTGTCGCCTGAGGCTGCGTTGGAGGTCTTGCATTGAGCAAGACCGTAGCCCTCGACCTGGGCCTGGTGGTCGCCGGCTACGGCCGCCACTACTTCGTCGAGACACCCGAGGGTGAGCGGCTGATCTGCCACCCGCGCGGCAAGAAGAGCGACTGCGTGGTCGGGGACCGGGTGCGCTGGCAACCCGCCGGAGACGAAGGCGTCATCGAGCATGTGGAGCCACGCCGCAACCTGCTGTTTCGGCAGGACGAGTGGCGCACCAAGGCGTTCGCCGCCAACCTCGATCAGATTCTGGTGGTGGTGGCCAGCGAGCCAGTGTTCAGCGAATCACAACTCGCCCGCGCGTTGATCGCGGCCGAAAGCGCCGGCATCCCGGCCCGTGTGCTGTTGAACAAGGCCGACCTGCCGCAGATTGCCGCCGCGCGCGAACGGCTGCGCCCGTACACGGCAATGGGTTGCGAGGTGCTGGAAGTCGCGTTGAAAGCGCGGCGGGACGAGGCTCGCGCGATGCTCGACCCCCTGCTCTCGGCCAAGGCCACACTGGTGCTGGGCCCCAGCGGCGCCGGCAAGAGCACCTTGATCAACCTGCTCGCCCCCGACGCAAAGGCACAGGTGGGCGAGATCTCGCAAGCGCTGAACTCGGGCCGCCACACCACGACGACGACGCAGTGGTACTGGTTGGACCGCGAACGCTCCACGGCGCTGATCGACTCACCCGGCTTTCAGGAATTCGGCCTGCGTCAGATCGACGCGCAGCAACTGCCGGGGTTGATGCCCGACCTGCGCGAACACTCGACGCACTGCAGGTTCTACAACTGCACTCACCAGCAGGAACCCGGTTGCGGCGTGCGCGCCGCCGTCGACAGCGGCGCCATCAGCGAGTCGCGCTATCGGATCTACAGCGAAATCCTGAAGGAGTTGACGCAGGCGCGCTAGGGCCTGTTCACACTGAATGCGTGCGAGGCGCCGTCAGCCCACCAGGTTGGCCAGCGACAGCAGCGCCAGCAGCAACATCCACAACACCACCGAACGCCACACCAGCCCGACGACATTGCGCAGGTGGCCGAGCACCGGCGACATGCCGGGCGTCGAGCCTTCGGCTTCCATCTCGTCGTACGGTGCACCGCGGTCGAAGGTCTTGGAGCGATCCGGCGTGACTCCGGGCGCCGCGCTGCCGCCCAGCTGCACGCCGACCGCGCCGGCCGCGGCGGCGAGGATGATGCCTTCGTTGGCATGCTTCCACAGCCCCGCGTCACGCCGCCAGCAATTCACGGCCTCCTCGAAGTTGCCGACCACCGCGAAGCCGAACGCGGTCAGCCGGGCCGGCAAATGGTCGATGAGGCTGAACAGCCGCTGCGACAGCGCCATCAAGCGCTCGTTCATCGGCTCGCCGACGGTACGGTTCTTGTAGGCCCAGTAGCGGCTGGCGAACTCGGACATGCGGTAGATCACCGCCCCCGCCGGCCCGAAGCCCAGCGAGGACAGCACGACGAACCAGAAGAACACGCCGAACACGTGCCGGTGCGCGGCCAGCAGCGAATGCTCGATGACGTGGCGCAGCAGCTCGGTGCGTGGTAGCTCGCTCGCGTCGAGGTGGCGCCATTCCGTGAGCAGGCGTCGCGCCTCGACCTAGTCGCCGCGTTCGAGCGCCTCGCGGATGTCGGTGAAGTGGTGGCTGAACTGGCGGAACCCGAGCGTCACGTACAGCACAGCGACATTCCAGGCCAGCGCCAGCAGAAGGTTGAAGTGGGCCGCGACGAGGTAGACGCCCCACGCCAGGACGGCCGGGGCCAACGCGGTCACGCCCCAGACGACCCAGGCGTGCTGGTCGCGCCCGGCATCGAAGTTGCGGCCGGTCCAGCGCATCCACGAGGTCAGCGCGTCATGCACCGGGTTTCGGCGGGGCAGCGGCTTGATCTGCTCGACCAGCAGCGCGAACAGGACGGCAAAGAAACTCATGCGCGCCGATGATACCGGCGGGGTGGCTCCGGCCCCGCGCCGGCCTGTGTCAGGCGGACAGGAAGCGATAGAAGTTGCGCAGCATTGCCGCGGTGGCGCCCCAGATGAAGTAACGCCGCGGCTCGCTGTTTGCACCCGCACCTTCCCACGGCATCGACAGGAATTCACGCCGAATCCCGCCGACGTCGACTTCGTGATGGCGGTGGTGGGCCGGTGTCATCAGGAACGCGAGCGGCACCTCGAACACTTCGGCGACTTCGAACGGATCGGCGTCGATGGTGAAGGGCGGTTCGATCAGCGCCACCACCGGCGTCACGATGAAGCCGGTGCCGGTCGTGTAGGTGGGCAAGGCTCCGAGCACTTCGATGTCCCTGGCGTGCAAACCGATTTCTTCGTGGGCCTCGCGCAGCGCCGTGGCGATGGCGTCGGCGTCTTCGGTTTCCGCGCGCCCGCCGGGAAAGCTGATCTGGCCCGGGTGATCGGTCAGGTGAGCGGTGCGCTGGGTCAGCAGCACGCTCACGGTGTCACGCAGGATCAGCGGCACCAGCACCGACGCATGCGTCGGCTCGCGCTCGGTGAAGCGACGCTCCACGACGATCTCGGGTTGCCATTCGGGCGGCGCGGCGAAACGCCGCCGCAACGCGTCGGGCCCGAGCTCGTCGGCAGCGACGGCAGGCAGATGGTCATCGGTGCGGATGACCGGCAGTTCCTGCGGGTTGAAGCTGAGCGCCATGGGGTGATTGGAAGCGAAAAAGCCGCCTCATGAGGCGGCTTTTTCGCGGCGGGCGGCCAGCCTGTGCCGCAGCAGAGCCGCGGCGAAAGCTGGCTGACTTCGTCAGGCCAGCTTCTCTTTGATGCGCGCCGACTTGCCCGAACGGTTGCGCAGGTAGTACAGCTTGGCACGGCGCACATCGCCGCGGCGCTTCACTTCGATCGATGCGATCAGCGGGCTGTAGACCTGAAACGTACGCTCGACCCCTTCGCCGCTGGAGATCTTGCGCACGATGAAGCTGGAGTTCAGTCCGCGGTTGCGCTTGGCGATCACCACGCCTTCGTAAGCCTGCACGCGCTTGCGGGTGCCTTCGACGACGTTGACGCTGACGATGACCGTGTCGCCAGGGGCGAACGGCGGAATGGTCTTGTTGAGGCGAGCAATCTCTTCTTGCTCGAGGGTCTGGATCAGGTCCATGGGTTTCTCCGTGTGATCGTGCCGACGCGGTGTTGAGAGTCTGTGTCGGGCACACGTGGCACCCGGGCGTGGCAGAGGATCGAAAAGCCTGTGATTATAGCCCAAGGGCTGCGAGCAGCTTCTCGTCTGCCGCGCTCAGCACGCCAGCGGCCCGCGCGGTGGCAATCAGGTCGGGCCGGCGCCGCGCCGTCAGTTCGATAGAGCGCTCGCGCCGCCAGCGGGCGATTTCGGCATGGTTGCCCGACAGAAGCACCGGCGGTACCGGCTCGGGACCGTCGGGGCCATCCAGCACCTCCGGCCGGCTGAAGTGCGGACAGTCGAGCAGGAACTCTGAAAAACTGTCCTGCTGGTGAGACTGGGGGTCCCCGAGCACGTCGTCCTGCAAGCGCGCCACCGCATCCAACAGCGCCAGCGCCGGCAACTCGCCGCCTGACAACACGAAGTCGCCCAGACTCAGCTCCAGATCGACGTGGCGGTCGAGAAAGCGCTGGTCGATTCCCTCGTATCGGCCGCACAACAACACGGCCCCGGCGCCGGTTGCAAATTCGCGAACGATGCCTTGGTCGATGCGGCGTCCGGTCGGCGTGAAGTGAATCAGCGGTGCCGCGTCGCCGCCGCGCGCCGCTCGCACCGCGCTCAGCGCCCGCTCCAGCGGCTCGGCAAGCATCACCATGCCCGGCCCGCCGCCGTAGGGGCGATCGTCGACGCGGCGGTAGTTGTCGTCGGCGAAGTCGCGCAATGGCCACAGCGTCACCGCGACCTGGCCCGACTCGAAAGCGCGCCGCGTCACCCCTTGTGTCAGGTGCGGCCCGAACAGGTCTGGAAACAGCGTGATGATGTCGAAGCGCACAGGCATGGCCGGATCAGTAGTCCAGCCCCCAATCGACGGTGATGCGTCGCTCGCCGAGGTTCACATCGATCACGTAGGCCGCCACGAAGGGGATGAGCCGCTCGCCCGCTTCATCGGCATCGACCGCGCCTGCGGGTGCGACGCGCAATACGCTGTGCGGGCCGGTGTCGAGCAAGCCCGACACTTGGCCGAGATGCTCGCCTTGCAGGTTGACGACTTCAAGCCCGATCAGGTCGACCCAGTAGTACTCGTCGGCGTCGGCGGTCGGGAAGCTCGCGCGCGACACGAACACACGTGCGCCGCGCAGCGCCTCGGCGGCGCTGCGGTCGGGAACGTCCTGGGCTTGCGCCACCACCCA
The DNA here is from genome assembly GCA_041496605.1 of Piscinibacter sp. Taxonomy (GTDB): domain Bacteria; phylum Pseudomonadota; class Gammaproteobacteria; order Burkholderiales; family Burkholderiaceae_C; genus Albitalea. The sequence continues at coordinate 9,829 of JBGQEX010000027.1, read as the reverse complement.
GTCGCCGTGCGTCTTGGCCTGGGTGATCTTGAGCAGCGGCGGTATCGCCGCTGCGGTGACCGGCCGCTTCGGGCCGCTCGCATCCGGCGGCTTGAGAAACCAGCGGCGCGAGGAAAACAGCGCTTGCGGGTCGGCGGCAAAGGGCTGGACCTTGATCCAGCCTTTCACGCCCCAGGCATCGAGGATGCGGCCGACCTCGACGGCGTCATCGGGCCACGCGGGCTCACCGGCACCGATGGCCGCAGCTGCCGCGGTCACGGCTGCAAAGACCGATCAGGCCGCCGCCTTGGCTTGCGCAACCAGGCGCGCCACCGTCGGCGACAGCTGGGCGCCATTGCCGGCCCAGAAGTCGATGCGGTCGAACGCCACGCGCAGCGGCTGCTCGCCACCGGCGGCGACCGGGTTGTAGAAACCCACGCGCTCGATGAAGCGGCCATCGCGGCGAATGCGCGAATCGGTCACGACGATGTTGAAGAACGGACGCTTCTTGGCGCCGCCACGTGCGAGTCGGATCACGACCATGTTGTTTCCTTGAAATGTGAAAACATCCACCGCACCAGGAGACACTCAGGGCGAGCAGATCAAAACGGCGTCAGCCCGATTCAGGCCAGGCTGGGCCGGGAAGCTCGGTGCCGTAGATACGCCGTGGGCCCACAATGCCCCAGGCCGGCCGTCACCGAAACCCATCATTATAAACTCGCTTCACGCTTTGAGAATCCGCCCATGCCGCCGCCCACGCTACTCATCCGCCCCAGCACTGCTGCCGACCTGCCCGCGATCACCGCCATCTACGCCTGGAACGTCGTCTACGGCACCGGCACGTTCGAGCTCGACGCGCCCGACATCGCCGAAATGGCCCGCCGCCGTGACGATGTGCTGGCCAAGAAGCTGCCATGGATCGTCGCGGAGCGTGGCGGGCAGGTGCTGGGCTATGCCTATGCCAATCAGTTCCGGCCGCGACGGGCCTACCGCTTCTGCCTCGAGGACTCGATCTACCTCGCTGCCGACGCCATGGGCCAAGGCATCGGCCGGCTGCTGTTGGCCGAATTGATGGCGCAATGCGAAGCCGCCGGCGCACGCCAGATGCTGGCCGTGATCGGTGACTCTGCCAATGCCGCGTCGATCGGCGTGCACCGTGCGCTCGGCTTCGAGCAAACGGGGCTGATGAAGGCCGCCGGCTGGAAGTTCGACCGCTGGCTCGACGTGGTCGTGATGCAGCGCGCGCTGGGGCTCGGCGACAGCGCTCCCCCGTGGGACCCGGTATGAGCAGCGGCGGCGCGATCTACAAGTCCAAGACGCTCGCCACCTGGATCGCTGTGATCGGCGGCAGCTTCGGGCTGCACCGCTTCTACCTGCACGGGTTTCGCGACGTGTGGGGCTGGTTGTCGCCCTGGCCGACGCTGCTCGGCCTTTACGGCATTCAACGCGTGCAGCAGTTCGGGCAGGACGACCAGCTGTCGTGGGCGCTGATCCCGCTGCTCGGCGTGATGCTCGCGTTGGCCATGCTCTGCGCCATCGTCTACGGACTGACGCCGGACGACAAGTGGCATGCCCGCTTCAACCCGAACGGCCCGGCGCCGCGCAGCGGCTGGGCCGCGATCATCGGCGTCGTGCTCGCCTTGCTGTTCGGAGCCGGCGTTCTGATGGCGACGATTGCATTCAGCGGGCAGCGCTACTTCGAATACCAGATCGAAGAGGCGCACAAGATCAGCCGATAGTCAGACAAACAGCGCCAGGCTGAACCAGTACGCCACGCCGGCCACGAACGCTGACGCCGGGATCGTGAAGATCCAGGCCCACACGATGTTGCCGGCCACGCCCCAGCGCACCGCGGATGCGCGTCGCACCGCACCGACGCCGACGATGGCCCCGGTGATGGTGTGCGTGGTTGACACCGGAACGCCGAGCGCGCTGGCGATGAACAGCGTGATCGCGCCGCCCGTTTCGGCACAGAAGCCACCCACCGGCTTGAGCTTGGTGATGCGCTGGCCCATGGTCTTGACGATGCGCCAGCCGCCGAACATGGTGCCCAGGCCGATCGCCACGTAGCAGCACCAGATGACCCAGCTCGGCGGCAGCTTGTCGGTGCCGGCGGTGTAGCCGGTGGCGATCAGCAGCATCCAAATGATGCCGATGGTCTTCTGCGCGTCGTTGCCGCCATGTCCCAGGCTGTACAGGCCCGCCGAGACGAGCTGCAAGCGCCGAAACCAGTTGTCCACCCGCAGCGGCGACGATCGTCTGAACAAGTGCCCCACCAGCACCATCATCATCGACGCGAGCAGGAAGCCCAGCAACGGCGACACGAAGATGAACAACACCGTCTTCCAGACGCCGGCGCCGATCAGTGCGACGGCGCCGGCCTTGGCGATGACCGCGCCGACGATGCCGCCGATCAGCGCGTGGGACGAGCTGGAAGGAATGCCGTACCACCAAGTGACGACGTTCCAGAAGATCGCACCGATCAGCGCGCCGAACACGACATGATGGTCGACCACGCCGGGCACCGCGATGCCCTTGCCGACCGTCGCCGCCACCTTGAGCTGGAAGATCGCGATCGCCACCACGTTGAAGAACGCGGCGAACACCACCGCCTGCTGCGGCTTGAGCACGCCGGTGGAGACCACCGTGGCGATCGAGTTCGCCGCGTCATGGAAGCCATTCATGAAATCGAACGCGATGGCCAGCAAGACCAGCAGCGCGACGACCCAGAAGGCGGTCTGAACGGTACCCATGCGGTGCGCAGCCGGTCAGGAGTGCTCGAGGACCACGCCCTCGATCAGGTTGGCGACGTCCTCACAACGGTCCGAGATCGACTCCAGCTGCTCGTAGATGGTCTTCAGCTTGATCAGCTCGCGCACATCGGTCTCTTCACGAAACAGCTTCGACATGGCGGAGCGCATCACCCGGTCGGCGTCGGATTCGAGCTTGTCGATTTCCTCGCAGGTCTTGATGGCGGCGTCTGCGGTCGCGTGGTCGCTCAGCTTGGGCAGCAGCGATACGGCGTGCTGTACGCGCTCGCAGCACTTGGCACTCAGGTCGCCCAGGCGCAGGATGTCTTCGGTCATCGCGCGCACGTCGTAGAGCGTCATCGTCTCCGTCGCGTCCTGCAGCAGGTCGAGAATGTCGTCCATCGCGTTGATCAGGCCATGGATCTGTTCGCGGTCGATCGGCGTGATGAAGGTCTTGTGCAGCAGCCGATTCACCTCGGCCGTGATGCGGTCGGCCTGCCGCTCGGCATTGCCCACTTCGTTCGTGTACTTCTCGCGCAGTCCGAGGTCACTGTAGTTCTCGATCAGCAGGATGAACGCGCGCGCACCCTCGACGATGTGCGCGCCGTGCTGGTTGAACAACTCGAAGAAATTGCCTTCACGCGGCAGCAGCTTGCCAAAAAACATCGTTGTCCCCTCGCGGCGGTCATCATTCTGAAACCCGCGCAGTGTAGCGGGAGCGCATCAGCGCAAGCCGATGTCGGGCCGCGGATCGAGCACACCACGGCGCTCGTCGAACGTCGCAAGCCTGTCGAGCAGCAGTTCGAAGTCGGCCTGAATGTCGACCGGATTGAAATGTTCGGTCGCCACGCTGAGCACCGGCGCGCCGTCGTGGCCATGGAAGTGTTCGACATAGGCGTCGCACAGCCGTTGCAGGTACGCCTCGGAGATGCCCTGCTCCATACGGATGCCGCGCCGGCGGATTCGCTGCAGCAGCGTCGCGGGTGTCGCCTGCAGCCAGATGATCAGGTCGGGTTCGGGCGCCTGGGGCGCCATCTGCGCGTACATCTGCGCGTACAGCCGGTATTCGTCGTCGCTCAGGTTCAGCCGCGCGAACAACGCATCCTTGGCGAACAGGAAGTCGCTCACCACGGCTTGCGCGAACATGCCAGGCTGCGCCAGCGACTGCAGCTGCTTGACGCGCTGGAACAGGAAGAACAGCTGGGTCTGGAAGGCGTAGCCCGGCACGTCGGCGTAGAAGCGCTCGAGGAACGGGTTGTCCTCGGCTTTCTCGAGCAGCAGTTCCGCCCCCAGGTGCGCGGCGATCCGGCGCGCCAGCGAGCTCTTGCCGACGCCGATGGGCCCTTCGACGACGATGTGGCGGAAGCGATCCGGCAGCACGCTCATCGCCTTCAGCCGCGAATGAAGACGTTCGACGCCATCAGCAGCACGATGGTTTGAAGGGACACGGGCAGAGAATTCATGACCCCAGTTTCTCGACGCGTTGATCGGCGACCCGCGGCAGCCACTCGCTGACCGGTCCGCGGCCCGGAACGACCGCCTGCGGTGCCACGTCGGCGAGCGGCCTGAGCACAAAGGCGCGCTCGTGTAGGCGTGGATGCGGCACGCTGAGCGTAGGCGTGTCGATGCGTTCGTCGCCGTACAGAAGCAAGTCCAGGTCCAGCGTGCGCGGCGCATTTCGGTAGGGTCGTTCGCGGCCATGCTGCCGCTCGATGCGCTGCAACCCGGCGAGCAGTTCCTGCGGCGACAGGCCGGTGCGCAGCACGGCGACGGCGTTCAGGAAGTCGGGGCCGCCGGCATCGATGGGCGCACTGCGATAGGTGGGCGACACGGACCCGAGCGCGGTGTCGGGCAGGCCGGCGAGTTCGCTCAACGCCGCAGCCAGCGTCGCCGCGGCGTCACCGAGGTTGGCGCCGAGTCCGATGCAGGCGAGCGTGCGGGCAGCCACGTTGAACCGCCGTCAACGCTCGAGTGCAGCGTAAACGAGGTTGCGAAACAGCGAGCGCAGTTCGTCGCGCTGGCCGGGGGCCTGCACCATCATCACGGCGAGCAGGTCTTCCTTGGGGTCGACGAAGAATGTCGTCCCTGCGATGCCGCCCCAGTAGTACAGGCCCACCGAGCCCGGAGTCGGTGCCACGCCGGTGTGCAGCCGCACCGCAAAGCCGAGCCCGAAGCCGTGACCGGGCGGCAGCACGTCGCCGACGCTCGGAATCTCGCCCAGGTGATCGGCGGTCATGAACTCCACGGTCTTCGCGCCGAGCAGGCGCACGCCGTCGTGCGTGCCGCCGTGCAGCATCAGTTGCAGGAAGCGCGCGTAGTCGGCAGCGGTCGACATCAGGCCGCCGCCGCCCGATTGCAGCGCGGCCGGCTGGCGCGGATCGAAGAGTTCGACAGCGTCACCGCTGTCGGGGTCGTGGGCGAAGGGCTCGGCAATGCGTGCGTGATGCGCTGCCGACACGTCGAAGCCGGTGTCGGTCATTCGCAACGGAGCAAGGATGTGCTGGGTCAGGAACTCGCCCAGCGGCTGCCCCGAGATCACCTCGACGACACGCCCCAGCACGTCGGTCGCGCGGCTGTAGTCCCACACGCTGCCCGGCTCGTGCATCAGCGGCAGCCGCGAAATCGCCTGCGAGAACTCGGCGTTGCTGCGCTCGCGCGAGGCAATGTCGACCGCGCCATAGCGCTCGCGAACCAGCGACGGGCTGAGGAATTCGTAGGTGAGCCCCGAGGTGTGGCGCAACAGATCGTGGATCGTCATGCCGCGCATCGGGGTGGCCAGCTCCAGCCGCCCGTCGCGCTCGATGCCCAGCGGCGTGCGCTCGAACTCCGGCAGCACCTCCGTCACCGGGTCGGCCAGCAGCAAATGCCCCTGCTCGAACAGCATCATCGCCGCCACCGAGACGATCGGCTTGGTCATCGAGTAGATGCGAAAGATCGAGTCGCGGCGCATCGGCGCCGCCTGCGCCGAGTCTTGGCGTCCCAGACACTCGAAGCATGCCACCGCGCCGCGCCGCATCACCAAAGTGACCGCGCCGGGCATGCGGCCGCGCGCGATCCGCTCGTTCAACGCCGCGCTCAGGCGGGCCATGCCGCTCGGGTTGAACCCGGCAGCTTCAGGGTCGACAGCGCCGAAGGCGACTTCGCTCATCGAGCAGCACGCAGCCTAAGAACCGCCGTCGGGGTTCGCGACCTCGGGCCGCGGCCCGCCGTCGGGTGTGCCCTGGGCCGGCTTGCGACGGCGGCGGCGGCGCTTCTTCGCCGGATCGGCGTCGGTCGCAGTGGCGCCTGCTGACGGGCCTGCAGACGGGCCGCTCGCTGCCGGCACTCGCCGCACATGGCCCTGTTCGCGCGCAACCTCCATCAGCGCGCGGCGCTCGTCGTCGTCGCCGAGCGAAAAGTCTTCCCACCAGTTGGCCAGTTCGGCGTCGATCTCGCCGGCATCGCCGCGCAGGCGCAGGAAGTCGAAGCCGGCGCGAAAGCGCGGCTGCTCGACCAGCGTGTACGGCGCGTTGCCGACGCGGCGCTCGAAGCGCGGCTGCATCATCCAGATTTCGCGCATGTCGGCGGCCAGCTTGCCGCGGCCGGAGATGTCGCCGATGCGCGCGTCGAACACCGCGTCGATGGCTTGCTGCAGCGCCGGGAAGGCCGGCTCGCCGCGCTTCCTGAGCTGCTGCCAGCCGTCGAGCACGTCGTGCCACAGCATGCAGGCGAGCATGAAGCTCGGCGCCACCGGCTTGCCCTCGCCAACGCGGCGGTCGGTGTCGGACATGGCGAGTTGCACGAACTTCTCTCGCCCGTCGTGGCGGTGCGCCTCGTCGAGCAGCACGTCGAGCACCGGGAACACGCCGCGGTGCAGTCCCTGTTTGCGCAGCTCTTCGATGCTGGCGAGCGAGTGGCCGGTCTGCAGCAGCTTGATCATCTCGTCGAACATGCGCGACAGCGGCACGTTGTCGAGCAGCGCGGCCATGGCCTTGATCGGCGTGCGGGTCTTCGGCTCGATCTCGAAACCGAGCTTGGCGGCGAAGCGCACCACGCGGATGATGCGCACCGGGTCTTCGCGGTAGCGCGTCTCGGGGTCGCCGATCATGCGCAGGAGCTTCTTCTTCGCGTCCTTGATGCCGCCGTGATAGTCGACCACGATCTCGCGCTGCGGGTCGTAGTACATCGCGTTGACGGTGAAGTCGCGTCGCGCGGCGTCCTCGATCTGCGGGCCCCAGACGTTGTCGCGCAGCACGCGGCCTTCGGCGTCGATCACATGGGTCTTGCCGGCGAGCTCGCTCCTCGAAGTCTTCTCGTTGCCCACCACCTGGTCGGCGGCCGCCGCGTCCATCATGGCGCGGAAGGTCGACACCTCGATCACCTCGTGATCGCGGCCGCGGCCGAACACCACATGGACGATGCGAAAGCGCCGGCCGATGATGAAGGCGCGCCGGAACAGGGCCTTGACCTGCTCCGGCGTGGCGTTGGTCGCGACGTCGAAATCCTTGGGGCGCAGGCCGAGCAGCAGGTCGCGCACCGCGCCGCCGACGATGAAGGCCTCGAAGCCCGCATCGGCCAGCGTCTGAACGACCTTGATCGCGCGCTCGTCGACCAGCGCGAGGTCGATGCCGTGTTCGGCCTTCGGTACCTCTACGCGCTTGCCGCGCGGATGCGGCTTGACCGCTCCGTTCTTCGCGGACTTGCCGAGCAGCTTGTCGATGAACTTCTTGATCATGTGAATAGATTGAGAATGCGCCAGCCTCGTTCGCGGGCGATGGCCTCGAGTGCAGGAGACGGGTTGGTGGCCACCGGGTCGGTCGCCCGCTCCAGCAGCGGCAGGTCGTTGAGTGAATCGCTGTAGACGCTGATGCGGCCGAAGTCGCGCCACGATGCGCCCTGCCCGGCCAGCCACTCGTCGACACGGGCCACCTTGCCTTCGCGGTAGCTGGGCACGCCGCGGATGCGGCCCGTGATGGTACCCCCAGCGTCTCGCTCGAGCCGAACGGCGATCAGGTGCTCGATGCCGAACGCCGCCGCGATCGGCGTGGTGACGAAGTCGTTGGTGGCGGTGACGAGCGCCACCAGGTCGCCGCGTTGCTGGTGCTCGCCCACCAGGGCGCGCGCCTGCGGTTGCAGCCTGGGCTCGATCACCTCGCGCATGAAGCGCGCATGCGCGGCGCCGGCGTCGGCCGGCGTGCGTGCGCGCAACGGCGCAGTCGCGAAATCGATGTAGCGGTGGATGTCGAGCTCGCCGGCCTGGTATTGGGCGAAGAACTCGTCGTTGCGGCGGCGGAACTCGGCCTCGTCGACCCAGCCGAGCCGAATGATGAATTCGCCCCAGGCGTGATCGGAATCGAGCGGCAGCAAGGTCTCGTCGAGGTCGAACAGGCACAGGTCGCGGTTCATTGGGTGACCTCCGCGCTGCGCGCTGCGGTATTCGACTTGGGAGCGGCCCGGCGTCTCATGCGCGCTTTTCTTCCTCGATCATTTGCTTGAGCAGCGGCACGGTCACGGTGCGCTTGTTGGCGAGCGCGAATTCGTCCAGGCGATCCAGCAGCGCCATCAGATGCTTGAGATCGCGCGCAAAGCGGGTCAACAGGTAGTCCATCACGTCGTCCGAGAGGAAAAGCCCGCGCCGGTCGGCTTCGCGGCGCAAGGCCGCCCGCGATTCGGCTTCCGACAGTGGCGTGATCGCAAGCACGTGGCCCCAGCCCAGGCGCGATCGCAGATCATCGCGCAAGGACAGATCGACCGGCGGAACGCGGCCCGCCGCGGCCACCGGAATGCCGCGCGTGGTGGCGTCGACAAAGAGCGCGAACGCGGCCTGCTGCTGGTCGGGGTCGAAGCGGTCGCAATCGTCGAACACGATGAGGGCGCGGCGCTCGTCCAGCGCCCAGGGTGCCGGCTCGCCCGCACTGAACCATCCGACCTGGCCGCCCTGGTGCTGGAACTGTCGCGCCAACGCCTGCAGCAAGTGCGTCTTGCCGCAGCCCGACGGGCCCCACAGGTAGACCGGCGCCGATCCGGCATGCAGCGACTGCAGATGCGCGATCGCCATGCCGTTGGCACCCACCACGAAGGAGTCGAAACTGCGTTCGGTCTCGAACGCGATGGCGAGCGGGATTTGCTTCATGCGCCGGACAGATATTTCAACCGAGGTACAGGCGGCTTTCGAGATACAGCTCGCGCAGCCGCCGCACCGCCACCACCAGCACGGCGCTGACCGGCAGCGCGACCAGCACGCCGGCAAATCCGAGCAGGTGCCCGAACGCGAGCAGCGCAAAGATGACCATCAAGGGGTTCAGGCCGATGCGCTCGCCGACCAGTCGCGGCGTGAGGAAGAAGCCTTCCGCAACCTGGCCGATACCGTAGACGATTGCCACCGCGATCACGCCGTACCAGCTCGTGAACTGCAGCACCCCGGCCAGCAACGCCAGCACCAGGCCGATGCCGAATCCAAGGTAGGGAATGAACATCGCGAGACCGGTGAACACGCCCACCGGGACGGCGAGATCGAAGCGGAACAGCGCCAGGCCGACGCTGTAGAACCCGGCCAGGATCAGCATCACCAGCAGCTGGCCGCGCAGGTACTGGCCGAGCACCGCGTCGCATTCGTCCATGAATCCGTCGAACGACAGGCGCAGGCGCGGCGGCACCAGCTCTTGCAGGCGATGCACGAGCCTGGGCCAATCCATCAGCAGGTAGAACAGCACCACCGGCACCAGCACCGCGTTGCCGATGACCGCCAGCGCGATGCTGCCGCCGATGCGCGCCGAACTGAGTACCCGGCCGAGCCAGTCTTCGAGGTTGGCGTCGAGGTACTTGAGAACAAAGGCCTTGATGCTTGGCGTGTCGAGCGCCACGTCGATGCCGTGGCCTGCGAGCCAGGGCGCGAAGTCCTGGTTCAATCGATCGGCCAATAGCGGAATCTGCTCGCGCAGCAAGGGCAGCTCCTTGGACAGGATGGGCACGATCAGCAGCAGCACCGCGAGCAGCGCGACGATCACCGCCACCTCGATCAGCGCCACCGCCAACACGCGCGGCACGCGCCGCGCCGCAAGCCGCTCGACGGCGGGGTGCAGTGCGTAGGCGAGCACCGCGCCAACGAGGAAGGGCGTCAG
>JBGQEX010000026.1:0-39070 GCA_041496605.1 Piscinibacter sp. | reverse complement strand
CAGGTGCTGCTTTGCGGCGCGGCCATCGTCACTCTGTCCATGGGCATTCGCCACGGCTTCGGGCTGTGGCTGCAGCCGATCACGATGGAGCGCGGCTGGACGCGCGAAACCTTCGCCTTCGCCATCGCCGTGCAGAACCTGGCGTGGGGGGTGGCCGGCCCGTTCGCCGGCGCTCTGGCCGATCGATTCGGCGCGTTTCGCGTACTGATCGTCGGCAGCGCGCTGTACGCACTTGGGCTGGTGCTGATGGGGATGGCCACGTCCGGGCTCGCCTTCACCGGCAGCGCCGGACTCTTGCTGGGCATGGCGCAATCGGGCACCACCTACGCCGTGGTCTACGGCGTGATCGGGCGCAACGTGGCGGCCGACAAGCGCAGCTGGGCGATGGGTGTGGCCGCCGCCGCCGGCTCATTCGGCCAGTTCCTCATGGTGCCGGTGGAGAACTGGCTGATCGGCAGTTTCGGCTGGCAGCAAGCGCTGTTCCTGCTCGGCTGCCTGTCGCTGGCCATCATTCCTTTGGCGATCGGACTGAAGGAGCCGCCGGCGCCCAAATTCGACGGCGCGCACCAGAGCATCGGCCAGGCGCTGCACGAAGCCTTCAGCTACCCGAGCTTTCGCTGGCTGATGGCGGGCTACTTCGTCTGCGGCTTCCAGGTCGTGTTCATCGGCGTGCACATGCCGAGCTACCTGAAGGACCACGGCCTGACGCCGAACGTGGCGACGACGGCACTCGCGCTGATCGGCCTGTTCAACGTGGTCGGCACCTATGCTGCCGGCACGCTCGGCCAACGCCTGCAGAAGCGGCACATCCTGTCGGGCATCTACTTGCTGCGCTCGCTGGCCATCGTTGTGTTCCTCGGCGTGCCGCTGACGCCGTGGAGTGTCTACGTCTTCTCCGCCGTCATGGGTGTGCTGTGGCTGTCGACCGTGCCGCCGACGAACGCGGTCGTCGCGCAGATCTTCGGCGTGCGGTACCTGTCGATGCTCGGTGGCTTTGTCTTCTTCAGCCACCAGATCGGCAGCTTCCTCGGCGTCTGGCTGGGCGGCAAGCTGTATGACACGACCGGCAGCTACGATGTCGTCTGGTGGATCGCCGTGGCGCTCGGCGTCTTTGCGGCGATCGCCAACCTGCCGGTGAAGGAGTCGGCCATCGTCAGGCCGATGGCCGCGGTAGCGTGAGGCCCATGAAGCGCGCTCTGGCCTGGCTTGTCGCAGCGGCCGCGTTGCTGACGGTGTTCGCGGCGTACTTCAGGCCCGATCTCGTGCTGACCTTGGCGAACCAATTGTGGAACTGCTTCTAGAAATGTTGACCCCCACGTCGCTTCGCTCCTGCCCCCCGAGGGGGCGCTCAGCCGGCTTGAGGCGGCTCGGCGCCGTCTGAGATGCAGGTGATTGTCATCACCGGCGCCTCCGACGGCATCGGGGCCGAGATGGCGCGGCAATGGGCCGCACGCGGCCGCGCCGATGTGGCGCTGGTGCTCGCGGCGCGCAGCCTCGACAAGCTCGAAGCGGTGGCGGCAAGTTGTCGCGCGAGCGGCGCGCAGGTCCTGGTGCAGCGCTGCGACGTCGGCGTGCAGGCCGAATGCGTCGCATTGATCGACGCTGCCGTGCGAACCTTCGGCCGCATCGACACGCTGGTCAACAACGCCGGCATGTCGGCCCACGCGAACTTCGAGGACGTGACCGATCTGTCCTGGTACGAAACGCTGATGCGCATCAACCATTGGGGCAGCGTGTGGTGCACGCATGCGGCCTTGCCGCACCTGAAGGCCAGCCGCGGGCGCATCGTGGCCGTGGCCAGCCTGGCCGGGCTGATCGGCGTTCCGGGCCGCACGGCCTACAGCGGCACCAAGTTCGCGATGACCGGCTTCTTCGAGGCCTTGCGCATCGAGCTGGCAACCAGCGGCGTCAGCGTGACCATCGCTTACCCCGGCGTCGTCGCCACCGAGATTCGCTACCGCGGCTTCAACGCCCAGGGCGAAGCAGCGGGCCGCAGCGGCCTGGACGAGCGCGGCGCGATGAGCGTCGAGGAATGCGCCCGGCTGATCGTCGACGGCACCGAAGGCCGGCAACGCGACATCGTGATGAGCGCCAAGGGCAAGCTCGGCCGCTGGCTCAAGCTGATCGCCCCCCGGATGGTCGATCGGATGGCCTTGAAGGCGTTGAAGCAGCACGGCGGCCGATGAGCGTCCCCGGCCATGAATCGCTTGAAGCGTCGCCCTGGGTGCGGCGCTGGTCGCAGCTCGTTCCTGCAGGCGCACGCGTGCTCGACGTGGCCTGCGGCGGCGGCCGGCACGTTCGTTGGTTCGCACAGCGCGGCTGCCGGGTGACCGGGGTCGACCGCGACGCGGCGGCGCTGGCCCCGCTGTCAGCCATGGCGCAGACGCTGGTGGCCGACATCGAGAACGGCCCATGGCCCTTCGATGGTCAGCGCTTCGATGCGGTCGTCGTCACCAACTACCTGTGGCGCGCGCTGCTGCCCACCCTGGTGGCCAGCGTCGCCGACAATGGCGTGCTGATCTACGAGACCTTCGCCGAGGGAAACGCCACGGTCGGCAGGCCGGTCAATCCCGACTTCCTGTTGCGTCCCGGCGAGCTGCTGCAGGCCGTGCATGGCCTTCGCGTCGTGGCGTACGAGGACGGTTTCCTGGCAGCTCCCGAGCGCTTTGTGCAACGCATTGTCGCGGTCCGCGAAAGCCCCGCTGGCGCGTCGCCCCGGCGTTACCCGTTGTGACCCGGCGTGGCGGCTAAAATCGCCCGATTCCGAGGAACCTGCATGAATCCCATCATTGGCAGCATCGTCGCGTTGATCACGCCGATGCATGAAGACGGCAGCGTCGACTACGATGCGCTGCGCCGCCTGATCGACTGGCACATCGCCGAAGGCACCGACTGCATCGGTGTCGTCGGCACCACCGGCGAATCGCCCACCGTGTCCGTCGAAGAACACTGCGAGATCATCCGCGTCGCGGTCGAGCACGCAAAAGGCCGCGTGCCGATCATGGCCGGCGCGGGCGGCAACTCCACTCGCGAGGCCATCGAGCTGTCGCGCTATGCCAAGAAGGTCGGCGCCGACTGCACGCTGTCGGTCGTGCCCTACTACAACAAGCCTTCGCAGCAAGGCATCTTCCAGCACTTCAAGTCCATCGCCGAGGCGGTGGATATTCCGATGGTGCTGTACAACGTGCCCGGCCGGACCGTGGCGGACATGCAGCCCGACACTGCGCTGCGCCTGGCCCAGGTGCCCGGCATCGTCGGCATCAAGGAAGCCAGCGGCGAAATCGACCGCGCGGCCTGGCTCATCAAGCACGCGCCAACGGGCTTTTCGATCTACTCCGGCGACGACGGCACCGCCGTCGCGCTGATGCTGCTCGGCGGCCACGGCAACGTCAGCGTGACCGCCAACGTGGCGCCGCGCGCGATGCATGAACTGTGCATCGCCGCCATCGAAGGCCGTGTGCGCGAGGCAGCTTCGATCCACCTGAAGCTGTTGTCGCTGCACAAGAACCTGTTCATCGAACCGAGCCCCGCACCGACCAAATGGGCGATGGCGCGGCTCGGGCTGTGCGGCGACGCATTGCGCCTGCCGATCACGCCGCTGACGCCTGCGGGCCAGGCAGCTGTCGAGCAGGCCTTGCGCGACGCCGGCCTGCTCTGAACACCCCGCCCCGCCGTTCCCTTTGCACACCGGGCCCGGCCACCGTGGCCGCCGACCCTCCGGAGATTCCTGACGTGACTGTTCCCCATCGCCTGACAATTTCCCGTGCCGCCTGCCTGCTGCTCGTCAGCAGCCTGGCCGCTTGTTCAACGATCGAGAACTTCGTCGCTGGCGACAAGGTGGATTACCGCAGTACAGGCACCAAGTCCCCCGGACTCGAAGTGCCACCCGACCTGACCCAGCTCGCACGCGATCCGCGCTTTCAGACGCAGGGCGGAACCATCAGCGCCGCCGCGTTCCAGTCCGGCTCGGCAGCGTCGGCACCCAGCACCGCAACGGTGGCGCCGAAGGCACTGGGCGAGATCAGAATCACGCGCCTGGGCAACGAGCGTTGGCTCGAGACGCCGATGTCGCCGGAGGCCTTGTGGCCGCAGCTCGAGGGCTTCTGGAAGGACAGCGGTTTCACGCTGGTGGTCGATCAGGCCAGCGTCGGCGTGATGGAGACCGAGTGGGCCGAGAATCGCGCCAAGCTGCCAAAGGACCTCATCCGCAGCATGCTGGGCAAGATCATCGATTCCCTGTACTCGACCGGCGAGCGCGACAAGTTCCGCACGCGCGTCGAGCGCACGGCAACGGGGGGCAGTGAGGTCTACGTCAGCCACCGCGGCCTGGTCGAGGTCTATGCCGACAAGCAAAAGGACACCACGGCCTGGCAGCCGCGTCCTGCCGACCCGGAGCTCGAGGCCGAGATGCTGCAGCGCCTCATGCTCAAGCTCGGCGCGAAGGAAGAGACCGCGAAGGCCGCAGTCACCGCTGCCGTCGCGCCGGCGTCGACGGCCCGTGCCCGCATCATCGAAGGGCAGCCCGCCGCCACGCTGCAGCTCGACGACGGGTTCGATCGTGCATGGCGCCGCGTCGGCCTGGCGCTCGACCGCAGCGGCTTCACCGTGGAAGACCGCGACCGCAAGCAAGGTCTGTACTTCGTCCGTTATGTGGACCCGGCACTGGCCGGCAAGGAAGAACCGGGTTTCCTGAGCAAGCTCCTGAGTTTCGGCAGCAGCAAGGACGAGCGCAGCGGCCCGGCCCGCTACCGCGTCTCGGTGAAGGGCGAAGGCGAGCGCAGCACGGTGACCGTGCAGAACTCCGAGGGCGCACCCGACGCCGGCGAGGCCGGCAAGCGCATCATCGGCCTGCTGGTCGAAGACCTCAAGTGAAGCAACACGCCGTCGCAATGTGATCCGGTTTTGCAGCCTCGGCAGCGGCAGCAGCGGCAACGCCACGCTGGTCGAGGCGCGCAGCGGCACCACGGTCAGCCGCGTGCTGGTGGACTGCGGCTTCTCGCTGCGTGAACTCGATGCGCGTCTCGCGCGGGCCGGGCTCGCAGCGGCCGATCTCGATGCGGTGTTCGTCACCCACGAACACGGTGACCACATTGGTTGCGCGGTCGCGCTGGCGCAACGCCATGGCGTTTCGCTGTGGATGAGCCGCGGCACATGGCGTGCCATTGGCGAGCCCGCATTGCCGGGCCGCTTGAACTTCGCCCACGACGGGCAAGCCATCGCGCTGGGTGACCTCGATCTGCGGCCCTACACCGTTCCGCACGACGCCGAAGAGCCGCTGCAACTGTGTCTGTCCGACGGCGCGTTTCGGCTCGGCGTGTTGACCGACGCCGGATCCATCACGGCCCACCTGCTCGAGCAATTGCAGGGCTGTGACGCACTGCTGCTCGAATGCAATCATGACCTCGAGCTGCTGGCCCGTTCGCGCTACCCGGCGTCGTTGAAGGCGCGCGTTGGCGGGCGCTTCGGGCACCTGAGCAACGACACCGCAGCACAGATCCTGTCAGCCTGTCTGCACGGCGGCCTGCGCCACGTGGTTGCAGCGCATTTGAGCGAACAGAACAACCGCCCCGAACTTGCGCTGGCGGCACTGGCGCAGGCCTGCGAAGGGGCGAACGTGGATTTGCGCGCAGCCGGCGCAACCTGGGGATTCGACTGGCTGGAGCTGCGTTGACGACAAGCACTCGAACGGCCGTCGACACGAAAAAGGCCGCCCATGGGCGGCCTTTTCGAGAATCGGATGAACCGATTACTTCTTCATCGCATCGGTGGCGGCAGAAGCGGCCATCGCGGCGCCAGTAGCGGCGGCAGAAGCGGCATCAGCAGCAGCGCCGGAAGCAGCAGCCATTGCGGACGTGGCAGCCTCGGAAGCAGCAGCCATCGGAGCTGCAGCGGGTGCCGGGGCCGGAGCTTCTTCCTTCTTGCTGCAAGCAGCGAGAGCAACAACGGCGATCAGGGATGCCAACAGAAGCGACTTTTTCATATTTGTCCTCAATCAAAAGGTGTCGAACAATTACCGGTAATTGTGGGAACCCTCCGATTTCGCAGAGCCCCAACTCGCACAGACCACGAGAGCTCGAGCATCTCTATGGCCTAGCCTGCCATTATATGTCGGTCATGCGCGTTCCTCAGAGACCGAGTATCGTCGCCGGAAACGCTTCGGCTGAACGTTGCAAAACTGCATCAATCAGCTCGCGGCCTTGCACCGCGTCGGCAACGTCGTGCGAGACGCTTCCGCGCAAGTGAATTGCATCGAACAGGCGCACCACCACCAGTCCTGGCGCGAGCAGCATCGGCGGCAAGTCGCCGGGCTGCGCTTCCTCGAGCGAGCGGCACTCGACCACATGCGACCACTGGCGCCGCCATTCGACCCAACGCGGGTGGCGCCGCGCGAACTCTTCGAAGGTGCGCGCCACCACCGTGAGCTTGCGATGCGGGAGGGCCCACTGGGCAAGGTGCTCCACCACGGCGCGTTCATTCAGCGGCCAGTCGGTGAAATCATCGTCGCAGATCCACGCCTCGCGACATCCGGTACTGGCCATCGCGGCGAACGCTTCGCGCAGCGCGTCGTGGAATTCGTTGCGTGTGGTGATGAGTCGGTGCGCAGAAGTCATCGTTCGCATTCCCGTTTCAAGCGTTGGCGTGCAGCCAGCCAGTCTGCGCCCAGTCGTCCAGCAAGTGCAATGCGCCGTCGCCGAGTCGGCGTACGTCGTCTGCGGACAGGCATCGGCGGTCGGCCAATCGGCGCATCAGTGTCGCATCGCGGCCGGCCGCGCGGTACGACTCGCCGTTGATGAAGACGTGATGATCGTCATACAACATGCGCGTGCGGCGGTCCAGGCGCACGCCCGATTGCGCCGGCACCGAGGCGCCGCCGTCGAACCAGACCTGCGGCTTGGGTTCGCTGAGCCACTCACCCAATGAACGGGCGACGGCCCTCGGGTCCTGAACCAGGCGCGAAATCGCCGCACCGGCGAAAGCCTGCAGCGCCGCGGGTATGCGGCCGGCTTCGTCGGTGGCGGGCTGAGCCGGGTCTCGATACAGCGGATCGGCTGCCGGCGCGTCCTGTGCATCGATGACACGCTGCAGCACTTCGCGCCCCACCTCGGCTCGTGCCGCCGAGCGGAAACCGATCGAGCAGCTCATGCACTCGCCGACGGCCACGCCGTCGTGGGCCCAGCGCGGCGGCAAATACAGCATGTCGCCCGGCTCGAGCAGCCAATCCATCTCGGACTCGAAATGGGCCAGGATCTTCAGCGGAACGTCCGCCTGCAGGGTCGCGTCGGCCATGCGTCCGATACGCCAGCGGCGCCGCCCATGAATCTGCAGCAGGAACACGTCATACGAATCGAAGTGCGGGCCGACGCCGCCGCCGTCGCTGGCATAGGAAATCATCAGGTCGTCGAGCCGCGCGTCGGGCGCAAAGCGAAAGCGCGACAGCAGTTCGTGCGCCGCATCGACATGAAGATCCACGCCCTGCACCAGCAGCGTCCACGCCGGCTGACCGAGCGGGGGCAACTGGCGGCGCGAGAATGGACCGTGACGCAGCGTCCAGCCCTTTGCGTGGTGTTCGATCAGGCGCGACTCCACGCCGTCCTGTGCGGCCAAGGCGAACAACTGGGCGCGGGTGAGCGGCGCCACCACACCCGGCAACGCCTGACGGATCAGCAGCGGCTTCTTCTGCCAATGGCGACGCATGAAGGTCTGTGGCGACAGGCCTGCGAGCAGGGGCGTGGCGAGCGTGATGTCCATTGAGCGCATTGTCGCGTGTGAAAATGAGCTGATGAACATCACTGCACCCTGCGTCGTCAGCCTGGTCTGGCGACTGGAAGACGCCCAAGGCAACCTGATCGACGAGTTGAAGGACCCGGTCGAGTTCTTCTTCGGCGGCGACGACCTGCTGGAGAAGGTCGAGGAAGTGCTTGCCGACCAGGAGGCCGGCTTCGAAACCCAAATCCATCTCGAACCCGAACACGCCTTCGGCGACTACAACCCCGACCTCGTGTTTTTCGAGGAGCGCTCGGTGTTCGCCGGCGAAATCCAGGCCGGCATGCAGTTCGAAGGTGTTCCTGAAGGCGCCACGACGCACGGCCTTCCGGACGACGCCATCTACACGGTGACCGAGGTGTACGCGACCCATGTCGTGCTCGACGGCAACCACCCGCTCGCCGGCATCGCGCTGCGCCTTGCGCTCACGGTGCGCGACGTGCGCGAAGCCACCGACAAGGAGATCGAGGATGGCAGCGTCGGCCAGCCGGTGATCTCGGTCCTGGGCGCGGCGCCGCCGGACCCCGATCAGCTGCACTAAGAACTAAGGTGCCGCCGGCGCGCGTTCGGGGGTCGTCACCGGTCCCTTGCCGCTGAAGCGGTCGAGCGCGAGGTAGATCACCGGCGTGATGTAGAGCGTGATCGCCTGCGAGAACACCAAGCCGCCCACCACCGCCAGGCCCAGCGGCTGGCGCAGTTCGGCGCCGGCACCCAGGCCCAGCGCGATCGGCAGCGCACCCATCAGCGCGGCCAGCGTCGTCATCATGATCGGTCGGAAGCGCAGCACGCAGGCCTCGCGGATCGCGTGCGCAGGGTCCATGCCTCGGGTGCGCTGCGCGTCGAGCGCGAAGTCGATCATCATGATCGCGTTCTTCTTCACGATGCCGATCAGCAGCAGGATGCCGATCATCGCGATCAGCGTGAGATCCAGATTGAAGATCTTCAGCATCAGAAGCGCGCCCACCGCGGCCGACGGCAGCCCGGCCAGGATGGTCAGCGGGTGGATGTAGCTCTCGTACAGCACGCCCAGCAGCACGTAGATCACCAGCACGGCCGAGACGATCAGCACCGCCTGGCTGCCTTGAGAGCTCTTGAACACCGCGGCGTCGCCGCCATAGCTCGTGATGACCGACGGTGGCAGACGGATTTCATCGCGGTACCGCTCGAGCTTGGTGGTCGCGTCGCCGAGTGCGGCGCCGGGGGCGAGGTTGAACGATACCGTGACCGCCTGCAATTGGCCGGCGTGGTTGATCGACGTCGGCCCCACGGTGCGCTCGACGCTGGCGAAGCTCGACAGCGGCACCAGCGCACCGGACGACGAACGCACGTAGATGCCGTTGAACGCACTCTCGTCCTCCTTGGCGTTGGGCGCGACTTCCATGATGACCTGGTAGCTGTCGACGGGCGTGAAGATGGTCGACACCTGACGCTCGCCGAAGGCGCTGAACAAGGCGCTGCGCACCGCGTCGATCGACACACCGAGCGTGTTGGCGCGGTCGCGGTCGATCTTCAGAGAGGCCTGCAGGCCGCGCAGCTGCGAATCGCTGGTCACGTCGCGAAAGATCGGGTCGGCGCGCAGCTTCTCCTGCAGCTTCACCGCCCAGTCGTTGAGTGCCTCCGCCTTCACGCTCTGCAGGATGAACTGGTAGCGCGCCTTGCTCAGCCGGCCGCCCAGCCGCAGGTTCTGGATCGGCTGCATGAAGACGCTGATGCCTGCCACCTCGCGCAGCTTGCTGCGCAGCCCTTCGACCACCTGCTTCATCGGCGGGCGCTCGCCGCGCGGCTTCAGGTTGATGAACAGGCGCCCGGTGTTCTGCGCGCCGCTGCCGCCGTTGAACGAGCTCACCGTGTACACGCTCGGGTCCTCACGCAGCGCCGCGGCCACGCGGTCCTGCAGACGCACCATCTCGGGAAACGACGTGTCTTCGCCGGCTTCGGTCGACACGAAGATCTGGCCGATGTCGTCTTCCGGGAAGAAGCCCTTGGGGATCGTGACGAACAGGTAGGCGGTGGCGACGAATGTCAGCAGCGCGACCAGCAGCACGGTCTTGCGATGGCGCAGCGCGACGTCCAGCGTCCGCGTGTAGGCCGCCAGCGTCTGGTTGAAGGCGCGCTCGAATGTGCGCACCAGAACGCCGGGCCGCTTCTTGTGGGCCTCGTCGCCGAGAAAGCGGCTGGCCAGCATCGGCACCAGCGTCAGCGAGACGAAGGCGGACGCGACGATCGCGAGCGACGCGATCACCGCGAACTCGTGGAACAGCAGGCCGATCACGCCCGGCATGAAGAAGACCGGAATGAACACCGCGATCAGCGAGCTGGAGATCGAGATGATCGTGAAGCCCACCTCGCGCGAGCCCTGCAGCGCCGCCTGGAACGGCGGCATGCCTTGCTCGACGTGGCGCATGATGTTCTCGAGCATCACGATCGCGTCGTCGACGACCAGGCCCACCGCGAGCGTGAGCCCGAGCAGCGAGATGTTGTCGATCGTGTAGCCGAAGGCCCACAGCATGGAGATCGCGCCGATCAGCGACACCGGCAGTGACAAGGTGGGGATCGCGGTCGCGACGAAGCGGCGCAGGAACAAGAAGATGACGAGCACGACCAGCCCGATCGTGCACAGCATGGTCAAGCTCACGTCGTGCAGCGCCGCACGGATCGACACCGAGCGATCATTGACCCCGGTGATCCTCACCGACTGCGGCAGCTGCGCCTGGAATCCCGGCATCGCGGCGCGCACCGCATCGACCACCTTGACGGTATTGGCACCGGGCTGGCGCAGGATCGCCAGCGAGATCGAGGTCTCGCCATTCAGGCTTGCCGAGGTCTTGACGGTCTCGAAGCTGTCTTCGACCTGCGCCACGTCGCGCAGTCGAACCGCATTGCCGTTGCGGCTGCTGATGATCAGGTCCGCGAATTCGGCGGCGTTGCGCAACTGGCGATTGGCCTGCAGCGTGAGCGTCTGGCGGGGGCCATCGAGCGTACCCACCGGCGTGTTGACGTTGGCCGCACGCAAGGCGGCGGTGAGTTCGTCCAGGCTGATGTTGCGCGCGGCGAGCGCCTGCGGCTGAACGCGCACCCGCACCGCGTAGCGCTTCTGGCCGAAGACATTGACCTGCGCCACGCCGTCCAGCGTCGAAAGGCTGGGGGAAATCAGGTGCTCGGCATAGTCGTTCAGGTCGGTCAGGTTCAGCGACGGCGACGTGAGCGCGATGAACAGCACCGGCGCATCGGCCGGGTTGACCTTGCGGTACGACGGCGGGTTGGTCATGTCCTGCGGCAGCGTGCGTTGGGCGCGCAGCAGTGCGGCCTGGACGTCGACCGCGGCCGCGTCGATGTCGCGGCCTTCGTTGAACTCGAGCGTGATCGTCGTGTTGCCCAGCGTATTGGTCGAGCTGATCACGTTGAGGCCGGGAATCGTCTGGAACTGCTTCTCCAGTTGCAGCGCCACCGACGTGGCCATCGTCTCCGGGCTGGCGCCGGGCAGCGAGGCCTCCACGTTGATGACGGGTGTGTTGTAGCTCGGCAGCGCCGCCACCGGAATGCGGCCGTAGGCAATGATGCCGGCCACCACGATGGCGGCGTTCAACAACACCGTCATCACGGGCCGGCGGATGAACAGCTCGGAAAGATTCATGATGCCGCCCCTTCGGGGTCGAAACAGATCACCGGCTCGCCACCGAGCCTGCTGCCGATGCGCCGGGTCGGCCCGAGCCGGCACCGCTTGCGCCTTCGGCGGGTCGTTCTATGACCGGCGAACCGGTGCGCAGGTTCTGGCGCCCGTCGAGCACCACGCGCTCGCCGGCGCGCAGACCGGTCACGACCGCGTCGGTGCCGCTTGCGTTGACCAGTTCCACTTGCCGCGCCACTGCCCGGTTGCCCGGCTCGACCACGAAAACGACCCTGCCGCGAGCACCCTGAACGATGGCCGCCTGCGGCACGACGATCGCGTTCTTCAGCGTCTGCACCACCAGTCTGACGCCGACGAACGCACCGGGCCAGAGGACTTCGTTCTTGTTGTCGAACGCGGCCTTGACCCTCACCGTGCCCGAATTCGCATCGACCGAGTTGTCGACGAAGGCGAGCTTGCCGGTCAGCGTGCCGCGGCCCTCGGGCAGCACGGCCGTCACCCGGCCGCCGCCGGAACGCAGCGACTGCAGTGCATCGGGCAGATTGCGCTGCGGCAGGTTGAAGGCGACCGCGATCGGGTCGAGCTGGGTGATCGTCACGAGCGGCGGCGAACCGGGCTGCACCAGCGTGCCCGGGAACACGTTGACGGTGCCGGCACGCCCGGAGTTCGGCGCCACGATGCGCGTGTACGACAACCCGACCTGCACCGCCTTGATCGCCGCGCGGTCGGACTCGACCACCGCGCTTTGCGCATCGACCAGCGACTGGTTGGTGTCCACGGCCGTTTGCGACACGAAGTTCTGTGCCAGCAGTTCTTTGCTGCGCGCAAGCTGGCGCTGCGCGTCGGCCAGCGAGGCCAGGTCCTTCTGCAATTGCGCCTGGGCTTTGGCGACATTGGTTTCGTCGGCGCGCGAATCGAGCGTGAAGAGCAACTGGCCGGCCTTGATGAACTGGCCTTCCTTGAAGTGCACCTGCGTGATGGTGCTGCTGATCAGCGGCTTGATGTCGACGCTGCTGAGCGCCGTCACGGCGCCGGTGGCTTCGAGCTGCACGTCGACGTCGCGCTGCTCGGCCGCCACCGTGGTGACGCTGACCGGCGCCCCGCCCGCACTTGAACCCGCGATGGGTGCTCCCGGCACATCAGTCTTGCCACAGCCGGCAACGATCACGACCAGGACAGCGAAGGCGGTGACGGTCTTGTTGTTCATGCAAAGGTTCAACGTCGAGTCTGATCGCCCGCAGCGGGCAGCCGAACATGATGCATCGCGGGTGTTGCTGCAATGTTGCGCTAAGACCGTCGCGCTGCCTCAGTGCTTGCCGGTCGATCCGAATCCGCCCTCACCGCGATCCGATGCATCGAATTCGGGGACGACGCGAAAGCCCGCCTGCACCACCGGCACGATCACCAGCTGCGCGACGCGCTCCATCGGCTGCACCGTGAACGCTGTGCTGCTGCGGTTCCAGCAGCTCACCATCAACGGGCCCTGGTAGTCGGAGTCGATCAGTCCGACCAGATTGCCGAGCACGATGCCGTGCTTGTGGCCCAGCCCCGAGCGCGGCAGGATCATCGCGGCCAAGCCCGGGTCGCCGATGTGGATGGCGAGGCCGGTGGGGATCAGCTGGCTTTGCCCCGGCTCCAGCACCAATGGCGTGTCGAGGCAGGCACGCAGGTCGAGGCCGGCGCTGCCGGGCGTGGCGTAGGCGGGCATTTGCTCGGCCATGCGGCGGTCGAGCACTTTGACATCGATGATGGTCATGCGGAAAGCGAAGTGAGTCGGGAAGCGATTTCGGACACCAGCTGGCGCGCCAGGCTCAGCTTGTCGGCCCGCTGCAGTTCGCGATGGCCCTGCGCGTCGACCAGCATCAGCGCGTTGTCGTCGCGCCCGAAGGTGGCGGGGCCGAGGTTGCCGACGATCAGCGGCACGTTCTTGCGTTCGAGCTTTTCGCGCGCGTGCTTGAGCAGGTCATGGCTCTCGGCGGCGAAGCCGACGCAGAACGGCCGGTCGGCGAGCCGCGCAACGGCTGCCAGGATGTCGGGGTTTTCGGTCAGCTCGAAGGTCGGCGCGACTCGGTTGCCGTTCTTCTTGATCTTCTCGTCCGACAAGGTGGCCGGCCGCCAGTCGGCGACCGCCGCGGTTGCGACGAACACATCGTGGCGGGCAGCCGCCGGCAGCACCGCATCGAACATCTGTTGCGCTGTTCGCACGTCGACGCGCCGCACTCCGCGCGGCGTCGGCAGATGCACCGGCCCGGCCACCAGTGTGACGTCGGCGCCGGCTTCGTGGGCGGCGCGCGCGATCGCAAAGCCCATCTTGCCGCTGGACAGGTTGGTGATGCCGCGCACCGGGTCGATGGCTTCGAAGGTCGGCCCGGCGGTGATCAGCATGCGTTTGCCGAGCAACGCCTTGGGCTGGAAGAAGGCCACCATGTCTTCGAGCAATTCTTCCGGCTCGAGCATGCGGCCATCACCGATCTCGCCGCAGGCCTGGTCGCCCGCGGCGGGGCCGAGGATGGTGGCACCGTCGGCACGCAGTTGCGCCGCGTTGCGCTGGGTGGCCGGGTGGGCCCACATCTCGCGGTTCATCGCCGGCGCCAGCAGCAGCGGGCAGCGTTCCACTGGCCGCGCCAGGCACAGCAGGCTCAGCAAATCGTCGGCACGGCCGTGCAGCAGCTTGGCCATGAAGTCGGCGCTGGTCGGCGCCACCAGCACCGCGTCGGCCTCGCGCGTGAGGTTGATGTGCGCCATGTTGTTGGGTTCACGCGCGTCCCATTGGCTGGTGTAGACCTTGCGGTTGGACAAGGCCTGCAGCGTCACCGCCGTGATGAACTGCTCGGCCGCTTCGGTCATCACCACCTGCACCGTCGCGCCGGCCTTGACCAGCTCGCGCGTCAGATCGGCCGCCTTGTAGCAGGCGATGCCGCCCGAGAGGCCGAGCACGATGTGCTTGCCCTGCAGATCCAGCCGTGAGTTCATTGGCGCCCCTCGTCCGCCGAGTACGTCGGCCGGTCCCCCGAGGGGACAAGGGCCGGCTTGGGAGCGGCCCGGCGCTCGGCCCTCACAACGCTGTCCACGCGCGCTTCAAGTCGGAGAAGTTGACGAGCACGCGCACCGCCTTGCCGTAGACCTGATCGTGCGGCAGGAAGCCCCAGACGCGCGAGTCGGCCGAGTTGTCGCGGTTGTCGCCGAGCATCAGGTACTGCCCCGCCGGCACCGTGCACTCCCAGGCGCCGGCGCGTTCGGATTGGCAATGAGTGGCCAAGCCGCCGTCCTGCAGGTTCAGCGGCAGGCGGCCTTGCAGGAACGGGTTGATCTTCACCGTGCGGCTGGAGGCGGCTGCCGTCTCGCGCACCATCCACTGGCCGCGGTCTTCCTCGGCCTTGCCGGCGTCGACCATCTGCACATCGAAGGGCGCGCCGTTGATGCTGACCGCCCCGTCGCGAAACGCCACCTTGTCGCCGGGCAGGCCGACCAGGCGCTTGACGTAGAACTGCGACACGTCGAGCGGGAAGCGAAACACCACCACATCGCCGCGCTGCGGCTGGCCGAACTCGATGGCGGTGTTCGTGAACGGCAGGCGCGGGCCGTAGGCCAGGTGGTTCACAAGCAGGTAGTCGCCCACGCGCAGTGTCGGCTCCATCGAGCCCGACGGCACCTTGGGCCAGTCGGCCACCGCGATGCGGCAAGTGAACATCAGTGCCGCCACCGCGAACAGCTCGGCACCGAAGCTCACCCACAGCGGCTTGTTCGCCGGCGGCGCGGCCATGCGGCGCAGGCGGTGCCGCCATGCCACCCAGCACAGGCCGGTCGCCAACGTCACCAGGAACAGGATCTCATTGATGGAAAAGCCGATCTGCATACCGCTCCTCGGGACAACGACGGGGATTCTCGCATTGGACCCCGAACCGCCGATAAGTTGCAGGCTCAGCGTTCCAGTGCGTGCCGCCACAGCGCGCTCATCGCATCCACCAGCGCTACCAGCGCGATCATGCCCAGCAGCACGGTGGCGGTTTCGCGCATCTGGAAGAGACCCAGGTGGTAGTACAGCATCTGCCCGAGGCCGCCCGCTCCCACCACGCCCAGCACGGCCGCGGCGCGGATGTTGTTCTCCCAGCGGTACAGCGTGTAGCTGATGATTTGCGGCCAGATCTGCGGCAGCGTCGCGAAAAGGAAGATTCGCCCTTCCCCGACACCGCGCACCCGCAACGCGAAGGCCGGCCCCGGGGCGGCGTTCTCGATGCTCTCGGCGAACAGCCTGCCGAGCACGCCGGTCGTATGAACGGCCAGCGCCAGCGTGCCCGGGAACGGCCCCAGCCCGGCGGCGATCAGCAGCAAGGCCGCCCACACCAGTTCCGGGATGCTGCGCAGCGCGTTCAGCAGCAAGCGCACCAGCGGCCTGAGCTGTGCCGCATCGCCGGCGTGCACCTTGCTCGCCGGCAGTGCGAGCAGCAAGCCGAACACGGCGGCCAGCAGCGTTCCCAGCGCCGACATCGCCAGCGTTTCGAGCCACGCATTCCAGGTCTTCGCAAGAAACGCGCTCGACGTCTCGGGCGGCACAAACTCGGCCAGGAAACGGCCCATGCTCGCGATGGCCCCCGGCGACAGGAACTGGCCCCACTGCAGATCGAGCGACCAGAAGCTCGCGACGATCAACACGAGCGTGCCGGCAATCACCCAGCAGGCCTTGCAGCGGGCGCGCGCAAGGATGTTCATCCGAGTGCCTTGCGCAGCCACGCGCTCAGGCGGTCGGCCAGCGCGACGAGCACGATGAAGATCAGCAGGATCGCGCTGACTTCGCCGCCCGCAAACATCTTGGACGCCGTGTCGAGCTGCTGTCCCAGGCCGCCGGCGCCGACGAAGCCGAGCACCACCGACGAGCGGATCGCGCATTCCCAGCGGTACACGGTGTAGCTCACCAGTTCGGTCGAGCACTGCGGCAGCGCGCCATAGAGCAAGGCCTGCAGTCGGCCGGCGCCGTTGCGCAGCAGCGCCTGCGTCGGCCCGGCGTCACCACTTTCCAGGATCTCGGCGTAGACCTTGCCGAGCATGCCGCCGTAGGCAATGCCGATGGCCATCACGCCCGAGGTTGCGCCCAGGCCGACCACGCGCACGAAGATCAGTGCCCACACCAGCTCGGGGACGCTGCGCAACACGATCGCCATCCACTTGGCGGCCTGGCGCAGCACATAGGGGCCGGCAGCCATGCGCCCGGTGAGCGCGCTGATCGATAAGCGCGCGCTCGCCATGAGCGCAAGTGGCACCGCCAGGACGAATGCGATGCTGAGGCCGGCGGTCGCGATCGCGACCGTGCGCCAAGTCTCGGCCAGCATCGTGCGCAGGAACTCGGCGTCGTGGCGCGGCGGAAGGAACGTGGCGAGAAAGCCGGTCGTCGCCTTCACGCTGCGCGCGCCGAACATCTCCCACGGCCTGAACTCGGTCCCCCTGAGCAGCGGCCACAGCAGCACGGCGGCGAACAACAGCATGGCGAGGCGGCGCGCCGCGGCGGGGTCGCGTGACGGCGCTGTCAACGGCATGGTGTCAGCGGCATGAAGTCCGGCTCGACCGGCACGTCGACCACCGGGGCGGCACCGATCAGCTCGTCTTCGTGGTCGGCATAGAGCTCACGCAGCATCGCGTCGCTGACCTGCTCGGTCGGCGCGTCGAAGGCGACTCGGCCCTCGCGCAGCCCGACGATGCGTTTGAAGTGCGCGCGCGCCACTTCCACCTGGTGCAGCGTGGTGATCAGCGTCGCGCCCGATTCGTGCGCTGCGCCGAGCAGCGACGTGATGGCCTGCAGCGCGCGCGTGGGGTCGAGCGCCGACAAGGGCTCGTCGATCAACAGCAGCTCGGCGCCCGACACCAGCGAGCGCGCAAGCCCGACACGTTGGCGCTCGCCGCCGGACAAGCGGTCGACGCGCTCGAACAACTTGTCGGCCATGTCGAAGCGCGCCAGCGCGGCACGGGCCACATCCATTTCGCGCGGATAAAGCAGCGAGCGCAGGCTGGCCCACGGGCCCTGCTGTGCGAGCCGGCCCGCCAGCACCGCGATGACGACACGCTGGCGCGGCGGCAGCGGTGGCGTCTGCGGCGCGAGAAACAGACGCGCGCGCAGCCGGTGCAGCTCACGCCGCGGCATCGCCCACGGCGACATGCCCATCAAACGGACCTCACCGCGCTCGGGCCGCAGCGCGCAGGCGATGGCGTGCAGCAGCGTGGTCTTGCCCGCACCGGAGGGGCCGATGATCGCCACCACTTCGCCGCGCGCCACGCGCAGGTCCACGTCGGCGACGGCGAGTGCCCCGGCGCGTGCGGCCGGGTGGCGCACGCACAAGCGTGACAGCTCGAGCTGCAACGGCGCCTACTTCAGCAGGCCGGCGTTCTCGGCCGCGGCCTTGATGCCGACGTAGTTCTCGGCGCGCGTCGTCACGAACTTCGTGGCGCGCTGCAGTTTCAGGATCTCCGCCCCTTCGGGCGTGTTCTGGTTCAGATCGAGGAAGGCCTGGGTGATCTTCTCGCGCAAGGCGGCAGGCATGTCGGCGTGCACGGTCCAGTTGTAGTCGTAGTACGCGGGCGTCGTGTAGATCACGCGAACCTCGTTGGTGTCGACCTTCTTGTCCTCGACGAACTTGTTCCACACCGAGATGTTCAACGCGCCGGCGTCGACCTTGCCGCTCGCGACGGCGGCGATGGTCGCGTCATGCGCGCCGGAGAAGCTCACGCGCTTCAAGTCGCGGTCGGGGTCGATCTTCGCGGCCAGAAGAAAGTTGCGCGGCATCAGGTGGCCCGAGGTGCTGGACTGCGAGCCGAAGCTCAGCGTGCGGCCCTTCAGGTCTTCCAGCTTGGTGATGCCGCTGTCCTTGGCCGTGATGAACACCGACTTGAAGGCCATGTCTTCCTCGCGCTGCACCAGCGGAATCGTCTTGCCGTTGGAGCGCACCGAGCTCTGCACGAAGGTGAAGCCGCCGAACCAGGCCAGATCGACCTTGCGGTTCACCAGCGTCTCCACCGCCGCGGCGTAGTCGGTGACCGGCGTGTACTCGACCTTCATGCCGAGCCGGCTCTCGAGGTACTTGCCCAGCGGAGCGAACTTTCGCGCCAGTTCGGTGGGCGATTCGTCGGGGATCGCGGTGACGCGCAGCACCTGCTGCGCGTGGCTGATCGCCGCAAAGGTCATCAGCGCACAGGTCATCAGCGATTTCAGCGTGCGGAACGGAGAAGGTGGGTGCATGCAAGACCTCGTAACGAACAAGAGCCGGGAACTCGGGGACAATGGCCGCGACCCATTCACGGCAAGGCCCGCATCTTAGGCAATAAGGTCGCCGCCCGTATGAGCATCACTCCGACAACGCCGCGCTTCATCGAACTGCACCACCCCGATGCGCAGTCGCTGCGTGACGAGTTGGCGGCCGGCCTGTCGGCCGAGCCGGCCCACATCGCACCGAAGTTTCTCTACGACGCGCTCGGGTCGCGCCTGTTCGAAGCCATCACCGAATTGCCCGAGTACTACCCGACCCGCACCGAGGCGACGATCTTCGAGCGGCATGCGGCGGACATCGCGCGCGCCATCGGCCCGGCGGCCACGCTGATCGACCTCGGTGCAGGCAACTGCGAGAAGGCGGCCCGCCTGTTCGCGACGCTGCAGCCGGCGCGCTATGTGGCGGTCGACATCTCGGTGAACTTCGTGCGCGGCGCGCTCACCAGCTTGCAGCAGCGCTTTCCGACGCTTCCCATGCTCGGCGTCGGGCTCGACTTCTCGCACTCGCTGGCCCTGCCCGCCCAGGCGGTGGCGGGCCGGCCGGCGTTCTTCTATCCGGGTTCGAGCATCGGCAACTTCACGCCCGAGGCGGCCCTGCCCTTCCTGCGCAGCATTCGCGACACCTGCCAGGGCGGCGGCCTGCTGATCGGCGTCGACCTCGTCAAGCCCGTCGACGTGCTGGAGCCTGCCTACGACGACGCGCTGGGCGTCACCGCGGCATTCAACCTCAACCTGCTGCTGCACCTGAACCGCCTCATCGGCAGCGACTTCGCGCTGCGGCAATGGAAGCATGTGGCGCTGTTCAACGCGGCGGCGTCGCGCATCGAGATGCACCTCGAAGCACGCGAGGCGCTGCGCGTGCGCTGGATCCGCGGGGAACGCAAGTTCGCCGCCGGCGAACGCATCCATACCGAGAACTCGTACAAGTACACGCCGCAGGCGTTCACTGCCTTGCTGCGCGACGCCGGCTTCACCGATGTGCAGGCCTGGTACGACGAACGGCGCTGGTTCGCGCAGTTCTGGGCCCGCGGGCGATCGTAGAAGGCCCGCCATGGACGCCCTGCAGCTTGCCCGCGCCCAGTTCGCGGCCAACATGAGCTTTCACATCCTGTTCCCGACCATCAGCATCGCGCTCGGCTGGATGCTGCTGTTCTTGCGCTGGCGCTGGCTGCGAACGCACGACGGCGCCTGGCTCGCCGCCTACCGCTTCTGGACCAAGGTGTTTGCGCTGACCTTCGCGCTCGGCGTCGTCAGCGGCATCACGATGAGCTTCCAGTTCGGCACCAACTGGCCCGGCTTCATGATCAAGGCCGGCAACGTGGCCGGCCCGCTGCTCGGCTACGAGGTGCTGACCGCGTTCTTTCTCGAAGGCACTTTCCTCGGCGTGATGCTGTTCGGCCATGGCCGCGTCGGCGAACGCCTGCATCTGGTGGCGACCTTCCTGGTTGCGTTCGGCACCACCTTGAGTGCGTTCTGGATCCTGAGCCTCAATTCCTGGATGCACACGCCCAGCGGCTACGAGATCATCGACGGCGAGTTCCACGTGACGAGTTGGCTCGAGGTGCTGTTCAACCCCTCGTTTGCGTACCGGCTCGCGCACATGCTGCTGGCCTCGGGGCTCACTGTCGCGTTCTTCATGAGCGGCGTCAGCGCGTGGCAGTTGCTGCGCGGCGCTACCAACCCATCGACGCCCAAGGTGCTGCGCGTGGCGCTGACGGTGGCTGCGTGGCTGGTGCCGCTGCAGATCCTCGTCGGCGACCTGCACGGCCTGAACACGCTTCACTACCAGCCGCAGAAGATCGCCGCGATGGAGGCGGTGTGGGACACCGAGCGCGGCGCACCGCTGCTGCTTTTCGCCTGGCCCGACGAGGCGACGCGCAGCAACCGCTTCAGCCTCGGCATCCCGCGCGGCGCGAGCCTGATCCTCGCGCACGATCCCGACGGCGAGATCCGGGGCCTGAACGACTTCAAGGGCGAGCATCCGCCGGTGGCGCCGCTGTTCTTCGGTTTCCGCGTGATGGTCGGCGTCGCGGTGTTGATGCTGGCAACAAGCTGGTCCGGCTGGTGGATCTTCCGCCGCCGCGCCTGGATTGCGAGTGCACTGCCACGCCCGCTGCTTTGGGCGCTGACGGCAATGAGCTTCTCGGGCTGGCTCGCGATGCTGGCCGGCTGGTACGTCACCGAGATCGGCCGCCAGCCCTTCATCGTCTACGGGCTGCTGCGCACTGCCGACGTGGCGTCGAACGTGGCGCCGCCGCTGATCGCGCTGACGCTGGCCTTGTATGTCACGCTCTATCTGGCGCTGATCGTCGCCTATGTCGGCGTCGTCAAGTACATGGCCGAGAAGCCGGTCGACGTCGAACCGGCATTCGGGGGCAGAGCATGAGTTTGCGGGCCGAGCGCCGGGCCGCTCCCAAGCCGGGCCGCGTCCCCTCGGGGGACCGGCCGATGTACCCATCGGACGAGGGGTCGTCATGAGCTTTGATGAATCGCTGCCGGTGATCTTCATGGCGCTGATGGGCTTGGCCATGCTCGTCTACGTGGTGCTCGACGGCTACGACCTCGGCGTCGGCCTGCTGATGCCGCGCGCCAGCGACGCGCAGAAGGACGTGATGGTCGCGAGCATCGGCCCGTTCTGGGACGCCAACGAAACCTGGTTGGTGCTCGGTGTGGGCATCTTGCTGATCGCCTTCCCGAAGGCGCACGGCGTGGTGCTCACCGCCCTTTACCTGCCGGTGGCACTGATGCTCATCGGGCTGATCCTGCGCGGCGTGGCGTTCGACTTCCGCGTCAAGGCCCAAGACAAGCACAAGCCGCTGTGGAACGGCGCTTTCGCTGCCGGCTCGCTGCTCGCCGCCGCATCGCAGGGGTGGATGCTCGGCCACTACATCACCGGGCTCGCGCCGGGCTGGCAGTACCAGCTGTTCGCCGGGGCCATCGCGCTGGCGCTGCCGGCGGCCTACCTGCTGCTCGGCGCGTGCTGGCTGATCATGAAGACCGAAGGCGAGCTGCAGCGCCGAGCCGTGCTGTGGGCCCAGGGTGCCTGGTTGCCGGTCGTCGTCGGCATGGGACTGATCTCGATCGCCACACCGTGGGTCAGTTCCACGGTGCGCCTGCGCTGGTTCGCCATGCCCGAGTTCATTGCGCTG
The DNA here is from genome assembly GCA_041496605.1 of Piscinibacter sp. GTDB lineage: Bacteria > Pseudomonadota > Gammaproteobacteria > Burkholderiales > Burkholderiaceae_C > Albitalea. Next base: position 17,277 of record JBGQEX010000026.1, on the reverse strand, counting down.
CTGCCGATCCCGCTGATGACGCTGATCGCACTGATCGGGGCGCGCGCGATGCTCAATTCACACCGGGTGCTGGGCAAGCTGTGCTGGCTGCCCTTCATGCTGGTCGTGACGGTGTTCGTACTCGGCTTCTTCGGCCTGGCCTACAGCCTCTACCCGTATGTGGTGGTGGACAAGCTGACGATCTGGCAGGCCGCGAGCGCGCCCAAGTCGCTCAAGTTCATTCTGGTCGGCGTGGCCGTCGCGGTGCCGGCCATCGCCGGCTACACGGCGATCGCCTACCGGGTGTTTCGCGGCAAGGCGAGCGAATTGCGCTACGCCTGAGCATGGGCGCGGCGGGGGTCACGGCGCCGTGGCGGTGCGCGAGATCGTGACCCCGGCGAGCAGCGGTTGCCCCAGCATTTCGGGCTGTGACGTGCGCGGGCACGCCGCGTCATGCTCATCGAACAGGTGCAGGCTGTGCGCAGGAAAGTGCAGGTGCACCGGCGCGCCGACGGTGCAGCTCGAATGCCCGGTTTCGCGCACGGTCACCAGCTCGCCGCCGGCCAGGCGCACATAGACGTAACTCGCCTCGCCGAGTTGCTCGATGAAGGCCACCAGCCCGTGCAGCGCGTTGGCGCCGCCCGGCTGAGCCAGCAGCACGTGCTCGGGCCGCACGCCCAACGTGACGGCGCTGTTGGCTGCCAGCTTGCCCGCGTCCACCTCGGCGCGGAACTCGAACTCGCCGACACGCGCCAGCGCACTGGCGGCGTCGGCACGCTGCAGGTGCGCGGCGACGAAGTTCATCTTCGGGCTGCCGATGAAGCCCGCCACGAACTTGTTGACCGGGTGGTGATAGAGCTGCAGCGGCGCGCCGTACTGCGCCACGCTGCCGTCGCGCTCCACCGCATCGCCGGCGTTGAGCAGGGCAATCTTGTCGGCCAGCGTCATGGCTTCGACCTGGTCATGCGTGACATAGATCATGCTGGCCGTGCCGATGTCTTCGTGCAACTTGGCGAGTTCGAGCCGGGTCTGGACGCGCAGCGCGGCGTCGAGGTTGGACAGCGGCTCGTCGAACAGGAACACGTCGGGCTCGCGCACGATGGCGCGGCCGATCGCCACGCGCTGGCGCTGCCCGCCCGACAGCTGCTTGGGCAGGCGATCGAGCAAGGGCTCGAGCTGCAGGATGCCGGCCGCCTTGCGCACGCGCTGGTCGATCGTCGTGCCCGCGGTCTTGGCTTGCCGCAGGCCGAAGGCCATGTTGTCGTAGACCGTCATGTGCGGGTACAGCGCATAGCTCTGGAACACCATGGCGACGCCGCGCCGCGCCGGCGGCGTTTCGTTGACGCGCTTGCCCTTGATGCTGATCTCGCCGCTGGTGATGTCTTCGAGACCCGCCACCATGCGCAGCAGCGTCGATTTGCCGCAGCCCGAGGGGCCGACAAAGACGACGAACTCGCCGCGTTCGATCTGGAGATCGACCTTGCGGATCGTGTACGGGCCGCTGCTGGTGTAGCGCTTGTGCACGTCACGGAATCGGATCTCGGACATGGTGGCTTCCTCGTTGAGGTCTTGTTCAGAGTGCGGCGAACAGCGCACCGTAGGGCGGCAGCGTGATCACGTTGCCGTCGAGTGCACCGGCGGGCAGCGCAGGCCCGTCGTGCTGCGCCGTCACGCGCGTGCCCGCCGGGAGTTCGTAGCGTGCCGGCTGCCCGCTCAGGTTGAAGGCGCACAGCAGCGGCCGGCCCAGTTCGGCACGCGCATCGCGAATGAAGGCCAGCACGGCGTCGTGGGCCGGCAGCAGCGCGGTCGAGCCCACGCGCAAGGCTTCGTGGCCGTGCCGCCAGGCGAGCATCCCGCGATAGAAGTTGAACATCGACGTCGGGTCTCCTGCCTGGCGCAGCGCCGCCAGCGGCAGATGCTGCGGCGCCACGGGCAGCCAGGTGTGGCCCGCCGTGCTGAAGCCGCCGTGGGGGGCCGCCGCGTCCCACACCATCGGCGTGCGGCAGCCATCGCGGCCGCGGTACTGCGGCCACATCGCGATGCCGTACGGGTCCTGCAGGTCCTCGAACGCGAGCTCGACTTCGGTGAGGCCGAGTTCATCGCCCTGGTAGATGCAGGGCGACCCGCGCAGGCAAGCCTGCAGCGCAAAGGCCAGTCGCAGCCATGCCGCGTCGTCGCCGCCCTGGTGCCAGCGGGTCGCCACGCGCGGGACGTCGTGGTTCGACAGCGACCAGCAGGCCCAGCCGTCGGTCACCGTGGCTTCGAAGCGTTCAAGCACGCCGTGGATGTAGCGCGCATCGCAGCGCGTGCCGAGCAGGTCGAAGCCGTAGGCCATGTGCAGCTTGTCGCCGCCACCGGTGTATTCGGCGATGCGGGCCAGCGTGTCGTCGTCGCCGATTTCGCCGACCGTCGTGCGGCCGGGGTATTCGTCGAGCAGCGCGCGCAAGCGCTGCAGGAACGCCAGGTTCTCGGGTTGGCTCTTGTCGTAGCGATGCAGCTGCCAGGCGTAGGGGTTGACGGTGTTGAGCGCGGGATCGTAGACCGGCGCGCCGCGCGGCGGGTTGTCGCGCAGCAGCGCATCGTGGAAACAGAAGTTGATGACGTCGAGGCGAAAGCCGTCCACGCCATGCTGCAGCCAGAAGCGCAGCGTCTGCAGCGCGGCGTCTTGCACCTCAGGGTGGTGGAAATTCAGGTCGGGCTGGCTGGCCAGGAAGTTGTGCAGGTAGTACTGGCAGCGCCGCGTGTCCCATTGCCACGCGCTGCCGCCGAAGATCGACAGCCAGTTGTTGGGCGGAGAACCGTCGGGCTTGGGGTCGGCCCAGACGAACCAGTCGGCGCGCGGGTTGTCGCGGCTGGCCCGCGACTCGATGAACCATTCGTGCTGGTCGGAGCAATGGTTCAGCACCTGGTCGATCAACACCTTGATGTCGTGGCTGTGCGCGGCGCGCACGACGGCGTCGAAGTCTTCCAGCGTGCCGAAGATCGGGTCGACCTGCCGGTAGTCGGAAATGTCGTAGCCGAAATCCTTCATCGGGCTCTTGAAGAACGGCGAGATCCAGATCGCGTCGACGCCGAGCTTGCCGAGATAAGGCATGCGCTGGACCACGCCGGCCAGGTCGCCCACGCCGTCGCCATTGCTGTCTTGAAAGCTGCGCGGGTAGATCTGGTAGATCACGCCGCCGCGCCACCAGTCGGGACTCTTGCTCATGTCAGCCCTTGACTGCGCCCGAGGTCAGCCCCGAGACGATCTTGCGTTGGAAAGCGAGCACCAGGACGATCAGCGGCAGCGTCACGAGCACGGAGGCGGCCATGATCTTGCCCCAGGGAATCTCGAACTTGTCGGCCCCGCTGATCAGCGAGATCGACACCGGCACGGTGCGGTCGTTGTTGTCGAGCACGAAGGTCAGCGCGAACATGAACTCGTTCCAGGCCGCAATGAAGGCGAGCAGCCCGGTCGTGACCAGGGCCGGCCACATCAGCGGCATGAACACCTTGGTGATCACGCCCCAGGGGCTGCAGCCGTCCATGATGGCGGCCTCTTCGAGCTCTTTGGGCAACTCGCGCACGAAGGTGGTCAGCACCCACACGGTGAACGGCAGCGTGAAGATCATGTAGGGCAGTGCCAGGCCCCACCAGTGGTTGTACAGGCCGACGGCCTGCATCAACTCGAACATGCCCGACAGCACCGCCACCTGCGGAAACATCGACACCGCCAGCACCGTGAGCAGCAGCAGCCCGCGGCCGCGAAAGCGGATGCGCCCGAGCGCGTACGCCGCGGTGACACCGAGGAACAGCGACGCCGCCACCACCATGGTCGACACGCCCAGCGAGTTCAGGATGTGGCGCCCGAAGGGCTGCTCGGCCACGGTGAACAGCGAGACGTAGTTGCGCATCGTCGGCGCCGCGGGCCACAGTGCGGTACTGAACAGCTCGGTGCCCGACTTGAGCGACGTGACGATCGCGTAGTAGAAGGGGAACAGGCAGAACAGGGAGATGGCGCCGACCAGCAGGTACAGCGCCAACTGGCCCGCCACGCGTCGAGTGGTCATTTCCATGCCGCGGCCCTCATTTCTTGTCGCCGCCGAGATCGACGCGCGACACCTTCAGGTACGTCAAGGTGCAGGCCGCGATGATCAGGAACAGCACCGTCGACGCGGCCGAGCCGTATCCGACGTAGTTGTTGTCGACGATCTCGCGCCGCACGAAGCCCGACATGCTGATCGTGCTGACGCTGTTGGAGGTCATCACATAGATGATGTCGAACACGCGCAGTGCATCGAGCAGGCGGAAGATCACCGCCACCATCAGCGCCGGCCAGATCAAGGGCAGCGTGACCTTGAAGAACACCCGCACCGGGTGGATGCCGTCGACATGGGCGGCTTCATAGCAGTCCTTGGGCAGCATCTGCAGCGCGGCCAGCGTGAGCAGCGCCATGAAGGGCGTGGTCTTCCACACATCGACCAGCACCACCGACCACAGCGCGAAGTCGGGGTCGGCCGTCCAGGCGACGTTGGTGTCGATCACGCCCCAGCTCTTGAGCATGGCGTTCATCACGCCGAACTGGTCGTGCATGATCCAGGCCCACATCTTGGCCGAGACGATGGTCGGAATGGCCCAGGGCACGAGCACCGCGGCGCGCACGAACGCGCGGCCCTTGAACTCGGCGTTGAGCACGAGCGCGAAGACCACGCCGAGCAGCGTTTCCAGCACCACCGAGACGATCGCGAACGCGAAGGTGTTGCGCACCGCCATGCCCCAGTCGGTTTTCCAGAAACCGTCACCGACCGTGAGGTTGAACACCCCGTAGGCGCCGAAGTAGTTGTCCAGGCCGACCATGTGGTAGGTCGATTCACCGATGTTTTCCAGCGTGGCATCGGTGAAGCTGAACCAGATCGTGCGGCCGAGCGGCCAGCCGGCCACCAGCAGCAGCACGATCAAGGTCGGCGCGAGGAAGATCCACGCGCTGCGGGTTCGCTCACGCGTCAGGTCGGATTGCGGGGCGCTCATCGGGTTTCCCTCATGACGACGGCCGGCGCGCGCTGCGCGCGCCAACCGCCGGTCAGGCGTCGACTACCAGTTCGGCCCGCGACGCACCGAGCCCAGCTTCGCCTCGAGCTTCTTCATGCTGTCTTCGGCCTTGGTCGTGCCCGACAGCACCTCGTGGGCAGCGTTCCAGAACGCGGCCGAGACTTCGTTGTACTTGGCGCCGGTGACCGTCGACGGCCGCGGCACGGCACCGACGAAGGTGTCGTACAGGTCACCGAAGAACGGGTTGGCCGCCAGCACGTCCTTGTCCTTGTACAGCGACATGATCGTCGGGTTGTAGGAGCCGCGGATCGCGCGGTCCTTCTGCACGGCCTCGCTCGTCATGTACATCACCAGCTCGGCGGCCTCCTTGGGGTACTTCGAGTACTTGCTCACCGCGAGCTGCCACCCGCCGAGCGCAGCCGCCGTCTTGCCGCCGTCGCCCTTGGGCAGTGCCGCCACCCCGACCTTGCCCTTGACGGGGCTGTCGGCGCCCTGGCTCAGCGACCAGGCGTAGGGCCAGTTGCGCATGAACACCGCGTTGCCCTTCTGGAACACGCCGCGCGCGTCTTCTTCGCCGTAGTTCAGGACGCCCTTCGGGGCGATGGTGCCGATCCACGACGCGGCGGTCGTGAGCGCCTTCACCGCGCCGGGGTTGTTGACGGTGATCTTGCCGCTCGCGTCGATGATGCTGCCGCCGTTGTAGCTGGCGACCCACTCGATCGCGTCACAGGTCAGGCCCTCGTAGGCCTTGGCCTGGAACACGAAGCCCTGCATGTCGGCGTTGCCGGCCTTGCGCTCGGCTTCCATCACCTTGGTCGCGCTGGCGGTCAGCTCCGCCCAGGTGGTGGGTGCCTTCTCGCCGTACTTGGCCAGCAGGTCCTTGCGGTAGTACAGCACGCCGGCGTCGGTGAACCAGGGCATCGCCACCAGCTTGCCGCCGACCGTGTTGTTGGCCACGATGGCCGGGAAATGCGCCTTCTCGGCACCCTTGGCATACGGCGCCAGGTTCAGCAGATGGTCCTTGATGATGCCGGGCCAGACCACGTCGATGTTGATCACGTCCAGGTCGGTGGACTTGGCCGCGAACATCTGCCGGAACAGGCCGAGGACGTCGCTGGTCGACTGCGGCATGGTCAGGTGCTTGACGGTGTTGCCGGTCTTGGCACCCCATTCGTCGGTGGCGTGCTTGCAGAAGTCAAAGTCCTGACCCACGGTGCCACACGAAATGGTCAGCGTGACGCCGGCGGCCTGCGCGCCACCGGCCATGCACAGGCCCATGCCCAACAGCGCTGCGGCTGCAGCGGTCTTGGTGAAAGAAACAGTCTTCATCAGGGTCTCCTGGGTTAAGAGGCTGCGGACTCTGCTTCGCGCATTCGCAGCTTCATGTTCTCATTCAAAGCGCTTTCAGTCTATATTCAAAGCGCTTTTAATTCAATTTCGGGTTTACACTGAAAACCCATGGGCCGGCGCACTGGTGGCTTGTGGCCGGCCTCGCCGCCGGTTGGAAGTAGACATCTCATGTCGTTGAAGAAGATCGCCAAGGAACTGGGCCTGTCACTGACCACGGTCAGCAGAGCCCTCAACGGTTACCCCGAGGTGGCCGAGTCGACACGCCTGGCCGTGGAGGCGGCCGCGAAGCGCCATCGCTACAAGCCCAATGCCATTGCGCGCGGCCTGGCGCTGGGCCGCGCCGACGCCATCGGACTGGTTTTCCCGATCACCCCGGGCGACTTGGGCGACGCGCAGTTTTTGGATGTCGCGGCGTCGATGAGCGAGCGATTTGCGCGCGAAGGCATCGATCTGCTGATCATCTCGGCGTCGCCGCGTGACGAGCTGGCCGCCTACGAGCGCGCCATCAAGGGGCGGCGCATCGACGCCTTCGTGGTGGCGCGCACCCGCGTGCACGATGCGCGACTCGAACTGCTGCTCGCGCACGACGTGCCGTTTGTCGCCTATGGCCGCAGCGCCGCGCTGCAGCGGCCCTACGCCTGGCTCGACTTCGACAATGCCGCGGGCGCGCAAATGGCGGCCCAGCGCCTGCTCGAGTTCGGGCACCGGCGTCTGGGCTACCTTGGAGCGCCTCCCGAATACAACTTCGCCGAACAGCGCTTCGGTGGCTTCCAGGCGGCGTTGCAGCACGCCGGCGTGGCGATCGACGATGCGGCCGTGCTGCGGCTCGCGCTGGATCGGCGGTCGGGCTATGCCGCCATGCAGGCGCTGCTGGCGCTGCCGCGCCGGCCCAGCGCGGTGCTGGTGGACAACAACCTCGCCGGCGTCGGGGCGGTGCATGCCCTGCTCAATGCGGGCCTTACGCTCGGCCGCGACCTGTCGGTCATCGTCTACGACGGCCTGGGCGAGGACTCGGTGATCCGCAGCGCGATCACATCGATCCGCCAGCCCACACCGAGCGCCACCGGAACGGAGATCGCCGAACTGACGCTCGCGCGCGTACGCGGCGAACCGCTGGAGAGCTTGCACCGCCTAAAGATGCCGGCGCTCGACCCCGGTGACAGTGACGGGCCGCCTTTGCAGTCATAGGGTCCGAGCGGCGCAATGGCGCACGCGACTGCGAAGTGCACTACCCCGCTGCAGTCGTCGACGCGATGCGCGGCGGGTCGGGGTGCAAGCGCGCCATGGCGTACGCGTCGACGTAGCGGCCATCACGCAGGGCGTAGCCCCTGAACGTGCCCTCGATGACGAAGCCGAATTTGCGGTAGAGCGCCAGCGCAGCTTCGTTGTCGGTGTACACCGTCAGCTCGATGCGCAGCGCACCGATCCAGCGGTCGGCGTAGTCGCACATCGCGGCCATCAAAGCCGAACCGACACCACGCCCTTGCGCCTCGCGCGCGACCGATATGCCCAGCATCAACGCGTGCCGGCGGCGCAGCGCCGGGCTCACCGGGCGCAGCCCGGCCGAACCGACCACCTCGCCGTTCAACTCGGCGGCCAGCGGCAGGTCGGACTTGCCTGGCGCACAGCTCTCGGCCAGCCGCGTGCGCCAGACCTCCTCGTCGGTGTAGGGCAGCTGCATCAACCCGCCGAAAACGGCCGGGTCGCCCATGATGCGTGCGTAGGCTGCCGCGTCGTTCGGGGTCGCGCGCCGAATGGTGATCGTCATGGCGAAGACTCCTGCAGATGGCTCTCTTGGCGCCGGTCAGAAACAACAACGCCCGCTGCGCGAGCGGGCGTGGTTTCAGTATCGGCGGCGATCACGCGGTTTGGCAACCCCCGTCGTCGTCGCGGTGCCGGATCAGCGTTTGTCCCAGTGACCGTGGTGCAGTCGCCAGCCATCGCGCTCATGCACCCACTGGTGCGGCACCCAGCGGTGGCCGGGCCGCGGTGCGTCCCAATGGCCGCCGATCCAGACATGCCGCCCGCCTGACCAACCCCAGTAGCCGCTGAGCCAGATCTGGCCGACGACCGGTGCCACGCCGATGTATTCCTCGCGCGGCGCCGGCGGTGCGACCATGACCGGGCCGTCCACCGGGTAGTAGGGCTGCGCCGGTGCAATCACGCAGCCCGACAGCGCGGCGGCGAGAATCAGGCCCGCAAGCGGGAGAACCGAAAACGAAGCGCGTTCGCTCATGTTGCATCTCCTTCAACGAAGTGACGTCAACTGACCAACGCCAATTCCGAAACTTCGATGACAGCTTTGAGCGTGCGGTGCGTAAAGAAGCGTTTCCCGAACTTGCGATGTGTCAAACCCGCTCGGCGACCCAGCCGCGCACCGACGCCAGCGCGGCGCCGAGCTTGCTCGCGTCGGTGCCGCCGGCCATGGCCAGGTCAGGCTTGCCGCCGCCCTTGCCGCCGACCTGCTGGGCGACAAAGTTGACCAGCTCGCCGGCCTTCAGCTTGGCCACGCTGTCGGCGGTCACGCCGGCGGCGAGTTGAACCTTGCCGCCGTCCACCGCGGCCAGCACGATGGCGGCGCTCTTGAGCTTGTCCTTGAGCTTGTCCATCGTCTCTCGCAGCGCCTTCGCGTCGGCGCCGTCGAGCACCGCGGCGAGCACCTTGATGCCCTTCACGTCGACTGCAAGCGCCAGCAGTTCATCGCCCTGCGCGGACGCGAGCTTGCCCTTCAAGGCAGCCAGTTCCTTCTCGAGCGAACGCACCTGATCGAGAACGTGGCCGACCCGATCGGACACCTCGGCCGGCGTGGCCTTGAGCGTCGCCGCGACCTGATTGACGGTGGACTCGAGCGACTGCAGATAGGCCAACGCGTTGCCCCCGGTCACGGCCTCGACGCGGCGCACGCCGGCCGCCACGCCGCCTTCGGCCACCACCTTGAACAGCCCGATGTCGCCGGTGCGCTGCACGTGCGTGCCGCCGCACAGCTCGCGGCTGCTGCCGATGTCGAGCACACGCACCTCGTCGCCATACTTCTCGCCGAACAGCATCATCGCGCCGGTCTTCTGTGCTTCGTCGATCGGCAGCACGCGCGCCTGCGTGGCCGCGTTGGCGAGGATCTCGGCGTTGACGATGTTCTCGACCTGGCGGATCTGCTCATCGCTCATCGGCGCGTTGTGCGCGAAGTCGAAGCGCGTGCGTTCGGCGTCGACCAGCGAGCCCTTCTGCTGCACATGGCCGCCCAGCACTTCGCGCAGCGCCTTATGCATCAGGTGCGTCGCGCTGTGGTTGCGCACGGTCCTGGCGCGCTGGTCGGCGTCGACCTTGGCGACGAACATGTCGCCCACCTCGACCTCGCCCTCGACGATGCGGCCGTGGTGGCCGAACACGTCGGCCTGGATCTTCAGCGTGTCTTCGACGATGAAGCGCGAGCGCGCATTGCGCATCTCGCCGGTGTCGCCGACCTGGCCGCCGCTCTCGGCGTAGAACGGCGTGTGGTCGAGCACGACCACCGCGTCGTCGCCGGCGCGCGCGCGCTGCACCGGCGTGCCGTCGATGTACAACGCCGTCACCTTGCTGTGTTCGCACACCAGGTGCTCGTAGCCGTGGAACGCGGTCGGAACGCCGACGTATTCCAGCCCCTGCGCCATCTTGAACTTCCCGGCGGCGCGGGCCTGCTCGCGCTGGCGGTTCATCGCCGCCTCGAAGCCGGCACTGTCGACCGTGACGCCGCGCTCGCGGCAAACGTCGGCCGTGAGGTCGAGCGGGAAGCCGTAGGTGTCGTGCAGCTTGAAGGCCGTCTCGCCGTCGATGGTCTTGGCGCCGCCGGCCAGCGCAACGTCGAGGATTTCCATGCCGTTGGCGATGGTCTGGAAGAAGCGCTCCTCCTCCTGCTTCAACACCTCGGTGACGCGCAAGCGCTGCAGACGCAGCTCGGGATAGGCGTCGCCCATCTCCTCGGCAAGCGGGCCGACCAGCGTATGGAAGAAGGGCTTGCGCGCACCGAGCTTGTAGCCGTGGCGGATCGCGCGGCGCGTGATGCGGCGCAGCACATAGCCGCGCCCCGCATTGCTCGGGATCACGCCGTCGGCCACCGTGAACGCGCAGGAACGGATGTGGTCGGCGATGACCTTCAGCGACGGCGAGTCCTTGTCACAGTTCCTGGCGCCGGCGGCATCGACCGCGGTCTTCGCTGCCGCCAGCAGGTTCACGAAGGTGTCGATCTCGTAGTTGCTGTGCACATGCTGCAGCACCGCGGCCAGGCGCTCCAGGCCCATGCCGGTGTCCACACTCGGCTTCGGCAACTTGTGCATCACGCCGCTGTCGTCGCGGTTGAACTGCATGAACACGTTGTTCCAGATCTCGATGTAGCGGTCACCGTCTTCGTCGGGCGAGCCCGGCGGGCCGCCGGCAATCTCGGGGCCGTGGTCGTAGAAGATCTCGGTGCAGGGCCCGCAGGGGCCGGTGTCGCCCATCATCCAGAAATTGTCGGACGCATAGCGCGCGCCCTTGTTGTCGCCGATGCGCACGATGCGATCGGCCGGCACGCCCACGGTCTTGTGCCAGATGTCGTAGGCCTCGTCGTCCTCGGCGTAGACGGTGACCCAGAGCTTGTCGGCCGGCAGCTTGAACACCGCGGTCAGCAGCTCCCACGCATAGACGATCGCGTCCTGCTTGAAGTAGTCACCGAAGCTGAAGTTGCCCAGCATCTCGAAGAAGGTGTGGTGGCGCGCCGTGTAGCCCACGTTCTCGAGATCGTTGTGCTTGCCGCCGGCGCGGATGCACTTCTGCGCGGTCGCGGCGCGGGTGTACGTACGCTTGTCGAAGCCGAGGAACACGTCCTTGAACTGGTTCATTCCGGCATTGGTGAACAACAGCGTCGGGTCGTCGCCCGGCACCACCGGGCTCGACGGCACGACGGTGTGGCCCTTGGCTTCAAAGAACTTCAGGAACGATTGGCGAATGTCGGAGGCTTTCATCCGGTGCTCTCGGTGAGCCGAGCCAAGTACTTGATTCGGCGAAACTTTTCATTATAGGAAAGGCCCTGCGCAAGAGCGGCCGCAGTGGCCCGCGAAACGCGGGGCGTCAGGCCGCCGCGCTTTGCGCCTGCAGCGCAATCTGTTGCGCGAGGAAACCGTAGAGCCGCTCGTCGTCGCTGAACGCGACGTTGAAGCGCATCCAGCCGGTCGGGCGCGGCTCCACGAGAAAGAGTTCGCCGGGCCCGAGCATGATGCTGCTGGCCACCGCCTGCTGTGACAGCTCGGCGCTGTCGGTCAGGTCGGGGTGACGCGCCCACAGGTACATGCCGGCCTTGGGCTCGTTGAACAGCTCGAAGCCCAGGTCGACCAGCCGTTGCGACACCTTGGCATGGGCGGCCGCGAGACGGTCGCGCAGCGACTTCAGGTGTTTGCGCCAGCGACCCTCGGTCAGCGCACCGAAGGCGAGGCGCTCGGTCAGGTCCGACGAGGTCAGGCCCGACACCATCTTGAGCTGCGTCAACTCGTCGAGCCGATCGGCCCGCGCGACCAGGTAGCCGACGCGGATGTTCGGAGAGATCGTCTTCGAGAAGCTGCCGACGTAGATCACCCGCTTGAGCTGATCGAGACTGGCGAGCGACGGCCGCGACTCGGGGTCGAGGTCGGCATAGATGTCGTTTTCGACCAGCGCCACGTCATGCGCCTCGGCCAGCTGCAACAGCCGGAACAGCTGGGCCAGCGGCGCCACCGAGTTGGTCGGGCTTTGCAGGCGCGGCTGCGTGAAGAAGGCCCGTGGCCTGTGCTCGACCAGCAGCGACTCGAGCGCCGCCAGGTCGTATCCGCCGGGCGTGCGCGGCACGCCGACCAGCCGCGCACCGAGGAAGCGCAGCATGAACATCAGGTTCGGGTAGCCCGGGTCGTCGACCAGCACCACGTCGCCCGGCTTGACCAACCGCCGCGCCGCCAAGTCGAGCGCCTGGCTCGAGCCCTGGGTCAGCAGCACGTTGTCTGCGGTCGCTGCAATCTGGTGCTCGGCCAGCGACTCGGCGATCAGCATCCGCAGCGCCATGTGGCCATGCGGCAGGCCGTAGCCGCCGAGTTCGGCGCCATCGGTCGCCAGCTGGCGCAGGCTGCGGCGCACGCCCTCCTCGAACAACCAGTCGTGCGGCATCCAACCGCAACCGGCCTTCAGCGCAAGGCTTCGGCTCTCGAAGATTTGCGTCAGGTACCAACGCGCATCGAAGCGAAGGTCCGGCTGCGGCGGCCCCACGGCGGCGGGCGCGTCACCGGGACGCCGCTTGACGAAAAAGCCCGCATTGGCACGCGACACCAGCCAGCCCTGCGCTACCAGCCGGTCGTAGGCCTCGACGACGGTGAACACGCTGACGCCGTGCGACGCGGCAAAGGCGCGGATCGACGGCAGCTTGGCGCCGGGTTTCAGCGCCTGCTCGGCGACGAGCCGGCGAAAACCATCGACGATCTGACTGACCAGCGGTGTGGGCGATTCGGGTTTGAGCGTGAACATCGGTTCGTGCGACCAGCGCACCGATCAGGGGCTTCCATGTACAGGGGGACAAGCCTGCACAGTACACCGCGGGGCGCGTATGGCTGTACATGGTATCTCTCGCCGTCGCGACCTACAGTGCATCTAAACCGAGCCAGAAGGAGACCCGAGATGCACCGCGACCCCCACCTGCCGAACGCCACCACCAATGCCGCCCTGATGGGCCGCCGCCAACTCGCCGTGGCTCGCGGTGTTGGCCAGGCGCACGAGATCTTCGTGGCCCGGGCCCGCAACGCCGAGTTGTGGGACGTGGAGGGTCGCCGCTACATCGACTTCGCGGGCGGCATCGCCGTGCTGAACACGGGCCACTGCCACCCCGACGTGATCGCCGCGGTGAAGGCGCAGCTCGACGAGTACACCCACACCTGCTTCCAGGTGCTGGCCTACGAGCCTTATGTGGAGCTGGCCGAGCGATTGAACGCGCTGGCGCCGGGCAAGTTCGCGAAGAAGACGCTGTTCCTCTCCACCGGCGCCGAGGCGATCGAGAACACGGTGAAGATCGCACGCGCCTACACCGGCCGGGCCGGCATCGTCGCCTTCACCGGCGGCTACCACGGCCGCACGATGATGACGCTCGGCCTGACCGGCAAGGTCGCGCCGTACAAGACCGGCTTCGGCCCGTTTCCCGGCGAGGTGTTCCACGCCTTGTTCCCCAACGAGCTGCACGGCGTCAGCGTGGCCGACGCGCTGGCCTCGGTCGAAACGATCTTCAAGAACGACATCGAGGCAAGCCGCGTCGCCGCATTCATCCTCGAACCGGTGCAGGGCGAAGGTGGGTTCTACGTGGCGCCGCCGGCATTTGTCGAAGGGCTCAGGGCCATCGCCGACCGGCACGGCATCCTGATCATTGCCGACGAGGTGCAGACCGGCGCCGGCCGCTGCGGCACCTGGTTCGCGAGCGAACAGTGGTCCGTGGCGCCCGACCTGATCGCCACGGCCAAGTCGATGGCCGGGGGTTTTCCGATTTCCGGCGTCGTGGGCCGCGCCGACGTGATGGACGCGCCGGCACCGGGCGGCCTCGGCGGCACCTATGCCGGCAGCCCGATCGGTTGCGCTGCGGCGCTGGCCGTGCTGAAGGTATTCGAGGACGAGCAACTGCTCGCGCGCAGCAAGGCGGTGGGCCAACGGCTGATCGCCGGCCTGCGCCGCATCGCCGACGTCCAGCCGGCGATACGCGACGTGCGGGGGCTGGGTGCGATGGTGGCGATCGAGCTGTTCGAGGACGGCAACCTCGCCCGGCCAGACGCGGAGCTGACGAAGCGGGTCGTGGCCGAGGCCGCACGGCGTGGCTTGATCCTGCTGTCCTGCGGCAGCTACGGCAACGTGATCCGCGTGCTGGTGCCGCTGACCGCCTCCGACGCGCTGCTCGACGAAGGCCTGCAGATCCTCGCCGACAGCTTCGCTGCCGTACGGTGATGCGCACGGTGCCCACTTCGGCCGAATCGGCGCCGGCCCCCAACCCGGCCCGCGTCGCCGGCGAACCGCTGGTGCGCTTTCGCGGCGTGCAGAAGACCTACGACGGCGTGCACCTCGTCGTGCGCCAGCTCGACCTGGACATCCAGCGCGGCGAGTTCCTGACCCTGCTGGGCCCGTCGGGCTCGGGCAAGACGACGACGCTGATGATGCTGGCCGGTTTCGAATCGCCGACCGCCGGTGACATCGTGCTCGACGGCAGACCCATCACGCGCACGCCGCCGCACAAGCGCCACTTCGGCATGGTGTTCCAGAACTACGCGCTGTTCCCGCACCTCACGGTCGGCCAAAACGTGGCCTACCCGCTGACGGTGCGCAAGGCCTCGAAGGCCGAGCAGGCTCAGCGGGTCGAGCGGGCACTCGAGATGGTGCGTCTGCAGGGCATGGCCGAACGTTTCCCGGCGCAGCTTTCCGGCGGCCAGCAGCAGCGCGTGGCGCTGGCGCGCGCCCTCGTCTTCGAGCCGCAGCTCGTGCTGATGGACGAGCCGCTCGGCGCGCTCGACAAGCAGCTGCGCGAGCACATGCAGATCGAGCTGAAGGAGCTGCACCGCCAACTGGGCGTGACCTTCGTCTACGTCACGCACGACCAGGGCGAGGCGCTGACGATGAGCGATCGCGTGGCGGTGTTCAATGACGGCGCGATCCAGCAGATCGACGTCGTCGATCGCATGTACGAGGCGCCGGCGAACCGATTCGTCGCCGGCTTCATCGGCGACAGCACCGTGTTGCACGGCACGGTGCGCGCCGCCGACGATGAGCGCTGCGGCATCGTGCTGACCGACGGCCGTGTGATCGCCGGCGTGAACGTCAACGACGCACCGGTGGGCGCGCAGGTGCAGGCCTGCATCCGGCCCGAGCGCATCGTGCTGCACACGCAGGCGGGTGGCCGCAGCAACCTGCTGCAAGCCAGCGTCAGCGGCGTCATCTACTTCGGCGACCACCTGCGCCTGCTCTGCGCGATCGGCGAAGGCCAGGCGAGCGCCACCGTGAAACTGCCGCTGTCGGCCCCCGCCGTACCGCAGACCGGCGACAGCGTGTGGCTCGAGTTCCCACCCGACTTCACGCGCGTCTATCGCTGACGCAGCCCCACCATTCCCGCCCACCACCCAGAGGAGTTCCAAGATGAACAAGAGCATCCTGACCGCCGCCCTCGTCGCCAGCTTCGCGCTGCCGGCCTTGGCGCAACAGATCACCGTCGTGAACTTCGGCGGCGCGAACGCGAACGCGCAGAAGAAGGCCTACTACGAACCGTTCGAGAAGACCGGCACCAAGGTCGTGCCGGTGGAATACAACGGCGAGCAGGCCAAGATCAAGGCCATGGTCGAGACCAAGAAGGTGACGTGGGACGTCGTCGAGGTGGAGTCGCCCGACGTGGCTCGCGGCTGCGACGAGGGCCTGTTCGAGAAGCTCGACTACAGCAAGATCGGCAACAAGGGCGACTTCCTGCCCGCCGCTGTCAGCGACTGCGGCATCGGCGTGTTCGTGTGGTCCACCGTCATGGCCTACAACGGCGACAAGCTCAAGGGCACGCCCAACACCTGGGCCGACTTCTGGGACACCAAGAAATTCCCCGGCAAGCGTGGCCTGCGCAAGGGCGCGCGCTACAACCTCGAGTTCGCGCTGATGGCCGATGGCGTGAAGCCGGGCGATGTCTACAAGGTGCTCGCCACCAAGGACGGCGCCGAACGCGCGTTCAAGAAGCTCACCGAACTCAAGCCCAACATCCAATGGTGGGAGGCGGGCGCGCAACCGCCGCAGTTCCTGGTGGCCGGCGACGTGGTGATGACCACCGCCTACAACGGCCGCATCGACGCCGCCAACCGCGAAGGCAAGAACCTGAAGATCACCTGGACCGGCGGCATCTATGACCTGGACTACTGGGTCATTCCGAAGGGCACGCCGAACAAGGACGCGGCGCTGAAATTCATCGCCTTCGCGAGCACGCCCGATGCGCAGGCCGAGTACGCGAAGAACATCGCCTACGGCCCGACCAACACGAAGGCCTTGTCCAAGCTCGACGCCAAGGTGCTCGCCAACCTGCCGACGTCGCCGGCGAACGCCAAGGACGCGCTGCAGTTCGACCTGATCTTCTGGGCCGACCAGGGCGAGGCGCTGGAAAAACGCTTCGCCGCCTGGGCGACACAGTGACCGCAGGCCAAGGGCGCTCAGCGTGACGACCGCTCTCACCGCCGGCATGCCCGGCATCCCCGACCCGCGCGCCTTGCAGCGATCGCTCGCGCACGCCGAGCGTCGCCGCAAGCTGCGGGCGTTCGCGCTGACGCTGCCTCTGCTCGCGTTCCTGCTGCTGACCTTCCTGGTGCCGATCGCCTCGTTGCTCAAGCGTGCGGTCGAGAATCCCGAAGTCGCGAATGCCTTGCCACGCACGGTGGCCGCGCTCGACGGCTGGAAGCGCGACACCACGCCGCCGCCGGACGTCTTCGCCGCGCTGACGCGCGACCTCGGCGCGCTGCCCGACAGCGCGGACGCCGGCGCGTTGGCCCGGCGGCTGAACAGCGAAGTGCCGGGCGCACGCTCGCTGGTCATGAACACCTACAAGGCGCTGCCCCTGGAGGGCGCTGCAACGCCGGCCGAGATCAAGGCCAAGCTGCTCTCGCTCGACCCGCGCTGGGACGACACGACGTACTGGCAGGCCATCGCCAAGAACGGCTCACGCTGGACCGCCGATTACCTGCTCGCCTCGGTGGACTTGCGCCGCGACGCGCACGGCGCCGTCGAACGCATGGCGCCGGACCAGCGCGTGTTCGGCCGCATCCTCGCCCGCACGTTCGAGATCAGCGCAATCGTCACCCTGTGGTGCCTGCTGCTCGGCTACCCCCTCGCCTATTGGTTGACCACCTTGTCGGCGCGCCAGGCGAACGTGCTGATGATCCTGGTGCTGGTGCCCTTCTG
>JBGQEX010000025.1:0-39887 GCA_041496605.1 Piscinibacter sp. | reverse complement strand
GCCAGCCCGATCAGGCCCTTGGCCTGCAGCTTCTTCAGGATGTCTTGGCCGATCGGGCCGTCCATCACCTTGCGCGCATGGTCGTAGTTGCGAAACAGGAACGGGATGTCGACGATCTTCACCTCGGGCACGAAGTTGCCGAGCGGGCCGGTCGAGGTGTTGACGATGTCCTGCGTGCCGAGCTGCACCGCCTCGATCTGCTCGCGCTCGCCGCCCAATGCCGAGTTCGGGAACTGCTGGCACTTGTAGCGGCCTTGCGTGCCCTTCTCCATCTCGTCGCAGAACACCGCTGAGCCGACGCCGTAGTGCGACTCCTTGCTGGTGGCGTAGCCCAGCTTCAGCACGGTCTGCGCCGAGGCGGCGCCGGCCAGCGTGAACAGTGCCGCGGCGATCAGGGTGCGGGAGTGGATGCGTGTCGTCATGCTTGTCTCCTGGTGGTAATGGACGCGGGGTGGTCTTCGATGTACTGCAGCACGATGCTGCGGAAGTCGGGGTCGGGCTGCAGCCCGAGGCGCAGGCTGCGGCCAGGCTCGAAGCGCGCCGGCCAGCCGCCGACGATGCGCGCGATCGCGTCGTCGGCCGCGAAGCGCACGTGCTGGCGCACCGCACTGCCGGCCACGGCTTCGAGCGCATCGAGCATGTCCTGAACACGCACCGTGAGCGCCGGCAGATTCAACGCGGTGCGGCCGCCGAAGGCTTCGCGCCCGGCTTCGCAAGCGACGATCAGGCCCTCGGCGGTGCGTGCCGGCGAGGCCACCGCGAGCGCGGTGTCGGGCGGCACCGGGCACACGGCATCAACGCCGGCCAGCGGCTCGCGGATGATGCCGCTGACGAAGCTCGACGCCGCAGCGTTGGGCCGGCCGGGGCGCACGGCCACCGTCATCAGGCGCACGCTGCGCCCGTCGATGAAGCCTTTGCGCGTGTAGTCGGCCACCAGCTGTTCGCAAATGAACTTGTGGATGCCGTACGAGGATTGCGGCGTCGGCAGGGTGTCGTCGCGCACCACCGGCGGCAGCAGCAGCGCGGGGTCGTTGCCGAACACCGCGACCGAACTGGCGAACACCAGGCGCGGTGTATTGCCGGCGTGGCGCAAGGCGTCGAGCAGCGCCCGCGTGGTGTCGACGTTGGAGGCGAGCCCGAGATCGAAATCGGCCTCGCATTCGGCCGACACCGCCGACGCGAGGTGGAACACCGCGTCGAAGCGCTCGCCGTGCATCGCCTCGCATTGCGCACGCAGTGCGCCGACGCGCGCTTGCACGCGCGCATCGGCCAGCAGATCGGCGGGCGGCGACGCCAGGTCGGCGAGCACCAGCTGCCCTATCGCTCGCTCCATCAGCGTGCCGCGCGCAAGCAGCGTTCGCGCGAGCCGCGCTCCGACGAATCCGGCACCGCCGGTGATCAGCAGCTTCATCGTTGCGAGGCCTTGTAGGGTTGGAACCAGCCGAGTCCGGCCGAGGTGCCGGCGCGCGGCCGGTACTCGCAGCCGACGTGGCCGTCGTAGCCGAGTTCGTCGATCAGCGCGAGCAGGGTGGGGTGATGCAGCTCGCCGATGTCGGGCTCGTGGCGCTCGGGCACGCCGGCGATCTGCAGGTGGCCGACCCGTCCGCCGGGCAGGTACCGGCGCAGCTTCACTGCCAGATCGCCCTCGACGATCTGGCAGTGGTACAGGTCCATCTGCACCTTGAGGTTGGGGGCGCCCACCTGCTGCACCAGCGCGTGCGCATCGTCCTGCCGGTTCAGCAGGTAGCCGGGGATGTCGCGCGTGTTGATCGGCTCGATCAGCACGTCGATGGCCAGCGGCGCCGCCTGCGCGGCGGCCCACGCGAGATTGGCCGCATAGGTGGCGCGCAAGCCCGCGCGATCGGCGCCCGCGGGCGCGAGCCCCGCCATCACATGCACGCGCGGGCAGCGCAGTGCCTGCGCATACGGCAGCGCCTGCTCGACGAAGCCACGACGGAATTCGGCCTCGCGTCCGGGCAGGCAGGTGATGCCGCGCTCGCCGGCGTCCCAGTCGCCGGGCGGCGCGTTGAACAGCACCTGTTGCAGGCCATGGTCGGCGAGCCGCTGCGTCAGCGCGGCGGGTTCGAAGGCGTACGGAAACAGGTATTCGACGGCAGCGAAGCCGTCGGCCGCCGCGGCTGCGAAGCGGTCGAGGAAGGCATGCTCGGCGTACATCATCGACAGGTTGGCGGCAAAGCGGGGCATCGGTTGCTCTCGAATGACAAGGCTCACCAGCGTGCGCCGAATGCGCTGCGCAGTTCGTCGATCTGCGCCTCGGTGAGGGGCGCGGGCTTCGGGTTCGTCAGCAGCCACAGCCGCGCGGTTTCTTCCAGCTCTTCGAGCGTGGCCATCGCAGCGGCGAGCGACTCGTGCCACACATTGGGGCCGAGCCGGTCGAGCATCACCGCGCGGATCGGCGCGCCGCGTGCGGCCGCGGCGGCCATGGCCTCGCCAATGCGCGCGCCCAGTGCCGGGTCGCCCGGGCGGTGGTAGGCGATGAGCGGCACGTGGCCCACTTTCATCACGTAATACGGCGTGATCGGCGGCACGATGTCGGTGGGGCTCCACACGCCCGCGAGCGTCAGCGCGACCAGGTGCGTGCTGTGGGTGTGGATGACGCAGTGCGCGAGCGCATCGGCGTCGTAGATGGCCCGATGGAGCGCCAGCGTCTTGCTGGCGCGATCGCCGGCGGTCTGCCGGCCTTGGGCGTCCACGTGGGCCAGAGCGTCGGGATCGAGGAAGCCGAGGCAGGCGTCGGTCGGCGTGATCAGAAAGCCGTCGTCGAGCCGCACGCTGATGTTGCCCGCCGTCGCATGCACATGGCCGCGCTCGAACAGCGAGCGGCCGACGCGGCAGATTTCTTGGCGCAGGCGGTCGGTGTCGTGGGTCATCAGTTCACCTGGCTCAGCGCTTTGCTGAAGAAATCGATGCTGCCGAAGTTGCCCGACTTGAGTGCCAGCAACAGCGGCCGTCCTTCGGCCTGCGTCCACGGCACGCCGGGGTCGATCGTCACGCCGATGCGCAGCGTGCTGACGCCCAGCGCCTGCACCACCGCGCCCGATGTCTCGCCGCCGGCCACGACGAAGCGGCGCACGCCGCTGTCGGCGAGCGCACTCGCCACCTGCGCCAGGCAACGCTCGACAAGTTGACCGGCGCGCTCGACGCCGAGTGCCGATTGCACCGCCTTCACGTCCTGTGGCGCCGACGTGGCGTAGACCATCACCGGCCCCGCGGCCAGGCGCTCGCGTGCCCAGGCCAGCGCTTCGTCGGCCACCGGCGCCTCCGCGGCGAGCGCGAGCGCATCGACGCGAAAGCCGGGTCGGCCGGATTGCAGCCAGTGCAGCACCTGCGCGTTGGTGGCGGTCGAGCACGAGCCCGACAGCACGGCGGCGGCACCGCCCACCGCGGGCAAGCTCGCTGCCGATGCGTCGGGGCGCAGCCAGCCGCGGGACGCATACGCAGCCGGCAGGCCCAGCGCCACACCCGAGCCGGCGGTGATCAAGGGCTGCTCGGCGCAGGCCTCGGCGAGCGCGCGCAGGTCGTCGTTGTCGATCGCGTCGGCCACCGCCAGCGTGACACCCCCGGCGCGCAACGCGGCACAGCGTTCGCGAATGGCCGCCGGCCCATGCGCCACCGTGTCGTAGCGCAGCAGCCCGACCTTGCCGCGCGACTGCGCCTGCAGCACGCGCACGAGGTTGGCGTCGCGCATCGGCGTCAGTGGATGGTCGCGCATGCCCGAGTCCGACAGCAGTTCATCGCCGACGAACAAGTGGCCGCGAAACACCGTGCGACCGTTCTCCGGGAAGGCCGGGCAGGCGATGGCGAACTCGGCGTCGAGTTCCGCCATCAACGCCTCGGCCACCGGGCCGATGTTGCCGGCCGGCGTGGAGTCGAAGGTCGAGCAGACCTTGAAGTAGAACTGCCGCGCGCCGGCCGCGCGCAGCCAGCGCAGTGCTGCCAGCGACTCGCGCACCGCGGCGGCCGCCGGCGCGGTGCGCGACTTCAGCGCGACCACCACCGCATCGGCGTCGGGTGCCGGGCCTTGTGGAACGCCGATGACCTGCACGGTGCGCAGGCCCGACTGCACCAGCATGCCGGCGACGTCGGTGGCGCCGGTGAAGTCGTCGGCGATGACCCCCAGGATCATTCGACCTCCTTGGCGGGCGGAAGCTCGAGCCCGGCCAGCTCCGCATAGAACTTGATCACCGCCGAGTCGTCTTCCGCGCCGTGCCCCGCCGCGGCCGTGGCCAGATAGAGCTGGTGCGCCGCTGCCGCCAACGGCAGCGGGAACGCGAGTTGGTGCGCCGCGTCGAGCACGATCCCCAGGTCCTTCACGAAGATGTTCACTGCCGACAACGGCGTGTAGTCGCCATCGAGGATGTGCGGCACGCGGTTCTGGAACATCCAGCTCATGCCGGCCGAATTGCAGATCACTTCGTAGAGCTGGCGCGGGTCGGCACCGGCGCGCATGCCCAGCGCCATGGCTTCGCAGGCGGCGGCGATGTGCACGCCAGCCAGATGCTGGTTGACCATCTTGACGGTCGAGCCGACGCCGGCGCGGTCACCGAGCCGATAGACCTTGCCTGCAAACGCATCGAGCACGTCGCCCGCGGCGGCAAAGGCCTCCGGCCTGCCCGAGGCCATCACCGTCATCTGGCCGTCGGCCGCCTTCTTCGCGCCGCCCGACACCGGGCCGTCGATCAACCACAGCCCGCGCTCCAGCAGCCGCGCCTCCCACTGCGGCGGCAACGCCGGGTCGACGGTGGCCGAGGTGACGAGCACCGAGCCCGGCTTCAAGCTCGCGGCCAGTCCGTTCGCGCCGAACAGCACGTCGTCAGTCTGCGCCGCGTTGACCACCAGCACGACCACGACGTCGCACTGCGCGCCCAACTCGGCGAGCGCGCCGGTGGCCCGGCCACCGGCCGCGGCGAAGCGCTCGCGCGCCTCGGCGCGCGTGTCCAGGCCCCAGGTCGCGACGCCGCGCTTGAGCGCCGAAACGGCGGCGCCGAAGCCCATCGAGCCGAGACCGACGACACCCAATGTCTTGCTGCTCACTTGGCTGCTCCTTTGCGCGCCGCTGCACGCGCCGCAGCGGGCCGAGGCGGCTCGATCACGCCGCCCTCTTCCAGCCGCCGCGCCGCGCGACGCATGTGTTCGGTGGCGGCGCGCCGTGCGGTCTTCTCGTCACGCGCCGCGATCGCGTCGACGATGGCATGGTGCTCGGCGCGCACGGCGTCCATGAACTCCTCGTAGCGGGCCTCGTTGCCGCGCGTGACGCGCATCGCCTCGCGCAGGTACTGTTCCAGAAAGCCGAGCAGCAGGCTGAACTGCGGGTTGCCGCTGGCGTCGGCGATGGCGCGGTGGAAGGCCAGGTCCTCGGCGACGCCGTCGCCGCCCGCCTTGACCGCCGCGTCGATGGCTGCGAGCGCGCGGCGCAACGCAGCCACCTGCGCGCGCGTGGCGCGTTGCGCTGCCAGCGCCGCGATCTCGCCCTCGACGGCGCGGCGCACCTCGACGATCTGCACCACCGCGGCCATCGATTCGAGCACCGTCGGGTCGAAGGCCAGCGCATGGTGCGGTGCCGGCGCCGCGACGAACACGCCCGAGCCCTGGCGCGACACCAGCAGCCCATGCGAGCGCAGCTGGTGGACGGCCTCGCGCACGACGGTGCGCGACACGCCGTGCGCACCCGCCAGCTGCGGCTCGGTGGGCAGCCGGTCGCCGGGCAGCAGCGCGCCGCTCTCGATCTGGCCGGCGAGGTAGGCGGCGAGCCGGTCGGACAACCGGTCGGCAACGAGCCGCGGCGTGGCGGCAGCGTCGCGGGGGCCGGATGCCAATGAACTGATCATCAGGTCATCATATGAATTTGCATCGGCCGCGCGCTCGGTGTTTTCCCGAGAAGGCATGCCGCGACCCGGACCCTGCGGTGACGCCGACGGCGGCGTGGCGCTCGGACCGTCGGCGCCGGCACGACCGTTCTATCACTCCGCTCGGCTTGACGGTCTCGAAACACGCCGCCCACAATCCATCGATGAAGCCGGACCGCGCGCGCCCCACGACGTCGGCAGCGCTGCGCCTGGCGCGCAAGTCCTGGAAACTGCAGCACCTGGACTCGGGCCAGGCCATCGCCCTCGCCGAGCAGGCGCTCGCACGCGCGCTGAGCGGCGGCGATGCGCCCGCCGAGGCCTGGGCCCGCCTGTCGCGCGGCTTCCACTTGATGTACTACGCCACGCCGGGCGAGGCGATGCCGGAACTGGCGCACGCAGAAGCGCTGTTCGACGCGACGCAGGACCGTGCCGGGCACATCCTGGCCGGCGCCGGGATGGCGCGCTGCCTGTGGCGCGAAGGCAAATTTCGCGAGTCGCTGGACCGTGTATTGCCGCTGCGCGGCGAAGGCCTGCGGGTCCTCAGGCACGACGAGCGCGGCATCCTGTTGAACACGATCGCCGGCTGTTACTCGGCGCAGGGCCAGTCGGAACAGGCGTTCGCCTACATGTACCAGGCGCTGCGCGACTCCGGTCCGGTGCGCGGTCACGGCTTCGACGCGGTGCTGTACTGCAACCTCGCGCACGAGCTGCTGCAGCTGGGCGACTACCACGAGGCACTGCGTCATGTGGATGAAGGCGTGGCGCGCTGCGCCGGCCTGAACAATGCGCGGCTGCTGTGCGTGCTGCTGGTCAATCGGGTCATCTGCCTGACCGATCTCGACCGTCCCCAAGATGCGCTGCCCGACATTCGCCGTGTGCTGAACCTGCCCACCGACGCCAGCGGGCGCGGCGCGATGGGAACGCATTTCGAGACGATGGCGATCGCCGCGCTGCGCGCCGGCGATAGCGCACTGGGCAGCGAGCTCGTCGAGCGCGCGCTGCGTGCGGTGCGCGCCGCGATCCCCGACGAGCAGCTCGAACTGGTAGTGGCCAAGGCCGAACTGGCGCTCGCGCGTGGCCTGTTGCCGCAGGCGGCGGCGCAGCTCGAGCAGGCGCGGCCGCTCGCCGAACACGGCGCCGAGGGCTTGAGCCTGCGCGTGCGCTGCCTGTTCTTCCAGACCCTGGCCAACGTGCACGAACGCATGGCGCAGGCGCCGCAGGCGCTCGACTGCCTGCGTGCATGGCAGCGCCTGCACGTAGCGCGCGCACACCTCGCGTCACGCGCGCGCTACCAGGCCGCCGCGTTGCACACCGAACTGCTTCGCCTGCAGCAGGAGCTCGACCAGATCGACGCGCGCCGCCGTTCCACCGAGCGCGCCAAGCGCGAGCTCGAGACGATCAACCAGCAGCTGTCGCAGAAGGTCGACGAGGTGCAGTCGCTGCAGACGGCGCTGCGGCAACAGGCGGTGCGCGACTTCCTCACCGGCTTGTTCAATCGCCGGCACCTGAACGACATCCTGCCGTCGATGATGGCGCTGGCGCAGCGCGACCGCCAGCCGCTGGCGATCGCGCTGATCGACCTCGACCACTTCAAGGCCGTCAACGACCGGCACGGCCACGCCAGCGGCGACCGGCTGCTCGCCGCCTTCGGCGACCTGCTCGGCCGCCATGGCCGCAAGAGCGATGTCGCCTGCCGCTATGGCGGCGAGGAGTTCTGCGTGTTGATGCCGCGCACCGACGCGAGCGCCGCGCGGCGCAAGATCGGCGCCTTGCTCAAGCTGTGGCGCGCGGCCGAGTTCAGCGTCGACGCCGGGTCGTTGACCGGCAACACCTTCTCGGCCGGCATTGCCGATACCGGCACGGGTCAGGTCTCGCCCGAAGCGCTGCTCAAGTGCGCCGATGACCGGCTGCTCGAAGCCAAGCGCCTCGGGCGCAATCGCATCGTCGTGGTCGACGCCTCGGCCCCCTGCGCTGGCGCCTAGGCGACTGCGCGCCCGGCAGATCGGCGCTAGCCTGCGGCCTTGTTCCCTCTCGACAGGAGACCCGATGAACGATCTGTTCTCACTGAAGGGCCGCACGGCCCTCGTCACCGGCGGCTCACGCGGCATCGGCCGCATGATCGCGGCCGGCTTCCTGGCCGCGGGCGCGCGTGTCTACATCTCGTCGCGCAAGGCCGACGCCTGCGACCAGGCGGCAGCCGAGCTGTCGGCGTTGGGCCCCTGTGTCTCGTTGCCGGCCGACGTGTCCACGCTCGAAGGTGCGCAATCGCTGGCCGCTGCCTACGCGGCACGCGAGCCGCAGCTCGACATCCTGGTCAACAACGCCGGCGCGGCCTGGGGCGCGCCGTTCGAGGAGTTTCCCGAGAAGGGCTGGGACAAGGTGATCGACCTGAACCTGAAGATGCCGTTCTTCCTGACCCAGGTGTTGGGCCCGCAGCTGCGCAAGGCGGCCGAACTGCGGCCGGCCAAGGTCATCAACATCGCGTCGATCGACGGCATCTCGGTCAGCCCGCAAGAGACCTATTCGTATGCGGCCAGCAAGGCCGGGCTGATCCACCTCACGCGCCGCATGGCGCTGCGCCTGATCCAGGACAACATCGTCGTCAGCGCCATCGCGCCGGGCGCCTTTGCATCGGAGATGAACCGCGACGCGCGTGACCACAGCGCCGAGGTGTCGGCGCGCGTGCCGGCCGGTCGCATTGGGACCGACGACGACATGGCGGGCGCGGCGGTCTATCTGGCCTCGCGCGCCGGCGACTACGTGGTGGGTGCGACGCTGGTCGTGGATGGCGGTGTGACGCACGCGCGCTGAGCGGCCGCGGTGGTTGCAGCAGCGTCACGCCGCCGCCGCCGGCCATTTGAACGAACCATTGAGCACCGGCTGCTGCCGCAAACGTTCGACCGCGAACGCCACGAACGCCTTGACCTTCGCCGCCGCCTTGCGACCGTCCACATACACGACCTGCACCGGAATCGGCGGCGGTTCATGGTCGGACAGCACGATCCGCAACCGCCCGGCCTGAACCTCGTCGGCCACCTGGTACGACAGCGCACGGGCCAGCCCGCGGCCAGCCAGCGCGGCGGCGATGCCCATCTCGCCGGTGTTGGCGGTGAGTTGCATGCGCGGGTGGCCGATCTCGCGGCCTGACTTGTTCTTCGCGCCCGGCGGGTAGAGCGCCCACGGCGCAATCACGCCGCCGTTGATGGCGAAACCGATGGCCGCGTGGTGTTCGAGATCGGTGGGCGTGCGCGGCACCCCGTGCGCCGCGAGGTAGCCGGGCGAGGCCACGATGACGCGGCGCACGTCGCCGACGCGCACCGCGGTGAGGCCGGAGTCGGGCAGATGGGCGATGCGCACCGCCACGTCGAAACCCTCGTCGAGCAGGTGCACGATGTGGTCGGCGAAGTAGGTGCGGGCGCTGACCAGTGGGTGCTCCGCCAGGAAGTCGAGCACCAGCGGCGACACGTGGATGCGCCCGAACAGCTGCGGCGCGGTGATGGCCAGCTGGCCCTGCGGCGCGCCGTAGGCGCCACTGGCCGATGCTTCGGCCTCGGCGAGGTCGGCCAGGATGCGTTTGCAGTCCGCATGAAAACGCTCGCCCACCTCGGTGAGCGCCACCGTTCGCGTGCTGCGCCGCAGAAGCTGCGCGCCCACGTGCTCCTCCAGGGCGACGATCGCGCGGCTCACTGCGGGGGCCGACAGGCCCAGTTGCCGGGCCGCCGGCGCGAAGCCGCGCGCGTCGGCCACGGCCACAAAGATCTTCATGCCTTCGAGTCGGTCCATCGCAGCATTCCACGCGGCGTAACGGTGAAATGTCAACTCAGGGCGTTCCTCTTTTGTGCGCCGGCGCCTAATGTCTCGGTCCACACAACGCACCCTGCGCTGCGCCCGAGGACTGCCCTTTTCTCAGGAGCCCCACATGACCGACACACCCCGCCCCGCCCAGCCGATCCGCCTGTACACCTACCCGCTGTCGGGCCACGCACACCGCGTGGAGCTGTTTCTTTCGCTGCTCGGCCTGCCGTTCGAGAAGACCGAGGTCGACCTGACGCGCGGCGCGCACAAGACGCCCGAGTTCCTGGCGATGAACCTCTTTGCCCAGGTGCCGGTGATCCAGGACGGCGAGGTCACGCTGGCCGACAGCAACGCCATCCTCACCTACCTGGCCTTGCGCTACGACGCGTCGGGCCGCTGGCTGCCGCGCGACCCGCTCGGTGCCGCGCAGGTGCAGCGCTGGTTGTCGGTGGCCGCCGGGCCGCTGGTCAATGGGCCGGCGCGAGCGCGTACCAATGTGCTGTTCGGCCGCCCGCGCGACCCGGCCTGCGAAGACGCCGCGAAGACCCTGTTCGCGCGCATGGACACGCAGCTGGCCACACACGCCTTCATCGCCGCGGACCAGCCGACGATCGCGGACATCGCGCTGTACAGCTACACCTCGCATGCGCCGGAAGGTGGCGTGTCGCTGCAGCCGTACGCGAACGTGCGCGCCTGGCTCGCGCGCATCGAAGCGCTGCCGGGCTTCGTCGGCATGGTGCGGCGGCCCACGGCCGATCCGGTGGCGGCCTAGGGCGGGGCACGATGTCGATCGACCCCACGTTCGCGTCACCGTTCCACGACGGTGAAGCCGCGGTGCAGACCCGCGCCGGTGTGCGCGCCAAGGTGCAGACCACGGGCCAGCGCATGATCCGCGACGCGATGCCGGCGCAGCACCGCGAGCTGTTCGGCAAGCTGCCCATGCTGCTGGTGGGCAGCCTCGACGCGCAGCGCCGGCCGTGGGCGTCGATCCTGGTCGGCCGGCCCGGGTTCGTGGCCGCATCCGACGAGCGCACGCTGCACATCGCCGCTCGACCCGCCCACGCCGACCCGCTGGCCGCCCACCTCGCGCTCGGCGTGCCGCTCGGCCTGCTGGGGCTGGAACCGCAGACGCGGCGGCGCAATCGCATGAACGGCACGGTCATCGCGCTCGACGCCGCCGGCTTCACGGTGGGCGTGGACCAGAGCTTCGGCAACTGCCCGCAGTACATCCAGGCGCGCGAGCCGCGCTGGGTTCAGGAGCCCGCTGCCTTCAGCGCGCCGCGGCCGGTCGACCGCCTGGGCCCCGCCCTGAACGACGCGGCGCGCGCACTGATGCGCCGCGCCGACACCTTGTTCATCGCCTCGGCATCGCCGCGCGCGCGCGGGCACGGCGGCGCCGACGGCGTGGACGTCTCGCACCGCGGCGGCAGGCCCGGCTTCGTGCGCGTGGCCAGCGACAGCACCAGCGGCCGGATCGTGCTGACGATTCCCGATTTCCGCGGCAACAACATGTTCAACACGCTCGGCAACATCGCCGCGCATCCGCACGCCGGGCTGCTGTTCGTCGACGACCGCCAGGGCGATGTGCTGCAACTCACTTGCGGTGCAGCGCTGGTGTGGGACGGCGCCGAGCTGCAGTCGTTTGCCGGGGCGCAACGGCTGCTGCGACTCAGCGTCGACGAAGCGCTGTGGATGCCCGGCGCGCTGCCGCTGCGCTGGTCGGCGCCGGAGTTCGCGCCGCAGTTGCGCGACACCGGGACCTGGGGCGCGGCCGCATAGCCGGGTGCGGCAGCGCCGCAGGCGCCGGCCTCAGAACGCCCCTGCATCGCCGGCAAACACCACCGGCGATTCATAGCCGTCGGCCGACAGCGCCGAGACACCGAAGAACCAGTCGTCGATGACGATGTGGTGCAGCACCAAGCGGCCGGCATCGGGTGCGTCGGCGGGGACGTCGCGGCTGTGTGTCCACTGCGGCTCGGTGGTGCGGCGCCACCAGACGCGGTAGCCGGCGGCGCCCGCTTGCGGCTGCCACTTCACCGTCGTGTGCGGCGTCACCGCGCCTTCGATCGTGACGCCCTGGGGCGGCGCCGGTGCGTTGGCCAGCGCGGCCAGCGTGACGAGGTTCAGCCGCGTGACCTGCGCGAGGTACGCGAAGTCGACGCCGGCGATGGTGTCGCCGTAGGGGATGCCGTTGTCGACACGCGTGTCCTGGTGCTGGTGCCGATAGTCCTCGTGCGCTTCGGTGACCCGCACCGCCGGAAAGCCGGCCTCGACGAACATCACCTGGTCGCCGCCGCGGCCGAAACGGTCGGTGCGGTAGACCATCTGCACGCGCAGGTTCGTCAGGTGGCGCTCGGCCAGGCCGGCCATGAAGCGCGCGACGTTGCGCGACGGCGAATCGACCTCGCCGCCGTTGTAGCGCCGCCGGTTCGCCTGCGCCACCGTCTCGGTCGCCTTGGTGCCTTCGGAGAACACGCGCACCGTCGAGTTGTCGTGCACGCCGTCTTCACCGTGGCTGTTGCCGATGATGTCGTTGTTGAGGTCGGCCTCGACCTGCCAGCCTTGGGCGCGGGCATGGTCGGCCAGCACCTTGCCGCCGTACAGGCCCTGCTCTTCGCCGGACAGCACGCCGTAGACCAGCGTCGCACGGAACTTGTGCTTGGACAGCACGCGCGCCGCTTCCACCACCGCCGCGACACCCGAGCCATCGTCGTTGGCGCCGGGGGCGTCGCTGGTGGAATTCATGATGTCGCTGACGCGCGAATCGAGGTGGCCGGTGATCAGGATCACGCGGTTCGGGTCGGTGCTGCCGCGCTGGATCGCGACCACGTCCACCACCTCGGTCGGCTGCGGAATGCGCGTGCCGCTGACGGTCTGCGCCGGCGTGACGACCTCGAGGCACTGGCCGCATTCCTTGGCCAGCGCCGCGAAGCGCGACTGCACCCAGCGCCGCGCGGCGCCGATGCCGCGCGAGTCGGAGCGCGTGTCCGACAAGGTGTGGCGCGTGCCGAAGCTCACCAGCCGGGAGATGGTTGCGTGCAGCTCGTCGGCGTCGACGGCGGTGGCGATCTCGCGCAGCTGCGCCGCGGCCTGCGGCGTCGCGTGGCCGGACACGGGCTGCACGCAGGCCAGCAGCGCGAAAAGGGTCAGGCGGCGCAGGTGCATCAGCGTCCTCCGGGGGCAGACGGATCGATGCGGCCGATGATGCACCATCGATCGGCCTTCGATCCGGCCGCCGCTGCGCGCGACCGCGCGCAGCGGGCCCCTAGTTCGAAGGCCGCAGCGCCAGCGCCACCGCTTGCTGCCGCGCAGCCTGCGTGCTGCAATCGCTGCTCCATGTCCGAGCGCCGACGATGCAAGGAGCAACTGCATGACCAAGCGCAAGACGAGCGGCAATGAAGCTGCCCCGCCGGGCGGCCGGGCCCTCGGCCGGGCACGCCAGTTCGCGCTGTCGCGCGGGCTGCCGGCGCCGCAGGTCGAAGGCGTCGACACCGCGGCGGCACCCGCCAAGCCGGTGACCAAGAAAGCGCGCAAGACGACAAGCAAACCGCCGCCGCGCTGATGCGCCGGCGCGCCCAGGTTCAACAACATCGAACGGAGGCACCGCGATGAAGACACCCGACTCGCCGACCAAGACATCGATTGAACGGCAGGGCCCGGTCGCGCCCGGCACGCTGCAACGCTGGGGGACCGAGCCGGTGCGCGTCGTGGTCGAGGCCGCCCCTGCGGCGTCGCCGGTGCGCGCACGCTTGCGCGAGCAGGCGGCGCAGGACTACCCGCAGGGCAAGGTGCTCGAACGGCTGCGCTACTTCGGCATGCAGCGCGGCCTGCCGGCGCCGGCCGACCCGTCGCTCGCGACGGCGCGCGAACGCGGCACGCCCGCCGCGCGCAAGCTGGCGCGTGGCGTGGCGGCCGCGAAGCCCAGCTCGACGCCGGTGGCATTCAAGGCGGCGGCGCAGCTGCCGGCCTGGCGCGAGCTCGGCCCCGCGCTGATCCCGCATGGCCAGACCTATGGCAGCGGCGCGGGTGCCAAGCCGGCGGTGTCGGGCCGCTGCAGCGGTATCACGATCGACCGCAGCGATTCGCGCCACCTGGTGCTGTGCTCGGCCAGCGGCGGCCTGTGGGGCAGCCGCGATGCGGGGGCCACCTGGGTGCCGCTCACCGACCAGCAGCCCACGCTGGTGATGGGGGCCATTGCGCAGTCGGCCAGCGCGCCCAACGTGATGTACGCCGGCACCGGCGACGGCGACGGGCAGATCCCCTACGGCCTCGGGCTGCTGCGTTCGACCGACGCCGGCCAGACCTGGGCGCTGGCCCCCTCCGCCGGGCTGACCGGCGTGGGCGTCTATGACCTGGCCGTCGATCCGGCCGACCCGTTGCGCGTGTGGGTCGGCAGCACCGCGGCGCTGCACTTCAGCGCCGACGGCGGCACGACACTGCGCACAGCGATGGTCGGCGTCTGCTGGAGCGTGTCGGTGAATCCGGCGAGCCCGACCGAGCTGTTCGCCGCGACCGAGGGCGGCCTGATGCGTTCGGCCAACGGCGGCAGCAGCTGGGCGCGCGTGACGCTGCCGGGCACCACCGCCGCGACACGCTTTTCGCGACTCGAGGTCTGCCACGCGCCGTCGCAACCGGCGGTCGTCTATGTGGCGGGCTGCACCGGCAACCGCGCCGCGCTGTGGCGGCGCACCGCGCTGGGCGGCGCCTTCGCGGCCGAGGCCGTGCCGTCGGCGATGAACATCTCGCAGGCCTGGTACGACTGGTGCCTCGCGGTGGCGCCGCACGATGCCACGCTGGTCTACTGGGGCGCCATCGACTTGTACCGCGGCAAGCGCGGCGCGAGCGCGTTTGCCTGGACCAATATCTCGTCACGCAGCAACGGCGATTCGATCCACCCCGACCAGCACTTCGTCGGCTTCGACCCCGCCGACCCGCGCGTCGTCTACTCGTGCAACGACGGCGGCCTGTTCCGCTCGCCCGACGGCGGCGACCACTGGCTGTCGCTGAACCCGGGCCTGGGCATCACCGAGTTCGAGTACCTCGCGCAACTGGAAAGCCAACCGGCCTGGCTGATGGGCGGCACGCAGGACAACGGCACACTCACCAACGCCAGCGCGCAACACTGGGACCAGATTGCGCTCGGCGACGGCGGCGACTGCGCGAGCATCGACCGTGCCGCGGCGTCGATCTGCTACCACTCGTACTACGACATGCCGGTCGAGCGGGCGCCGGCCCTGGGGGCGCAGGCGTTCAGCTGGACCGACGTCTCGCCGCCGACACCGCGCAGCTACGCCGCGCTGTTCTACCCGCCGCTGGAAGCGCGCGCCAGCGTGCTTGCGAAGGCCGGCGCCACCGTGTGGGTGTCGGCCGACGAGGGAGCCCATTGGGACGAGGTGGCGCTGCCGACCTCGGCCGACGCCGACCCCGACCTCGCCACCGCGCTCGCGATTCCGAGCGACGGCTTGATCATCGTCGGCACGCTGGCGGGTCGCATGTACCGCATCAGCCGCGGCGCCGCCGGGTGGTCCGGCGCCAGCGTCGCGTCTTTGGGTGCGCTGGGCACCGGCTACGTCAGCGACATCGCGGTCGTCGGCAACGGCACCCGCACGATCTGGGCCAGTTGCTCGCAAGTGGGCGGCCCCCACGTGTTCCGCTCCCTGAACGGCGGCAAGACCTGGACCAGCCGTACCGGCAACCTGCCCGACATCGCGGTCAACGCACTCGTCGTCGACCCGAAGAACACCTCGGTGGTGTACGCGGCCACCGACGCCGGCGTCTGGCGCACGCGCAATTCGGGCGGCGCCTGGAGCGACTTCAGCAACGGCCTGCCGAATGCGATCGTCGGCGACCTGCTGCTGCACGCCGCGAGCCGCGTGCTGCGCGCCGGCACGCGCGCCCGCGGGGCCTGGGAGGTCAGTGTGTGAAGGCGATCCGGGTTCAATCGCGCCCGGGGCGCCACACCGCGGCCAGCGCCTTGGTCTTGGTCCACAGCGACAAGCGCTCGTCGGACAGCGCATCGAGAAAATCCGACAAGCGCTTGGACTTGGACATCGTGTAGACGGTCAGCACCGTCGTGATGACGAAGGTGGCGCCGAAGATCCACAGCTTGCGGGTCATCGGTGCGTCGGCTTCGGCCAGCAGGTTCATGCCGAGGAAGCCGGTGGTCACGGTGCCGATCAGCCCGAAGATCGTCACCACCGTCAGCCGCACCACCGTGTTGGCCTGGCGGCGCAGGCTGTCGGCGTCGAGGTAATCGTTCATGTCGGCGATGCGTTCCTTGACCTCGGCGTACAGCGCGTCGATCCCGAGGTGGCTGGCGCACATGTGGAACAGCGCACGCGCCTGGGCCTGCTCCGACACCTCGTGGAACCAGTAGCGGTGGGTGAAGCGCAGGAAGCCCTCGAAGCTGCGCCGGATCGCACGCTTGAAGCGCCGCACGCTGCTCGGGTCGTCGATCTCGAGGCCTTTCAGCGCCTCGACCAGCCGGTCCGAGAACATCAGCAGCGCGGCCTTCTGGAAATGGGCAATCAGGAACAGCAGGAAGTGCTGGTGCCGGAACTGCGCCAGCACGCCGCGGTCGCCGCAGGCAAAGAACTCGGAGCGCGCGTCGCCGATCACCACCAGCGAGTGACCGCTGCACAGGTAGCGCGTGTTCGGCGCCGCCCCCACGCCGCTCCAGAAGCGGTCATAGCAGTAGCGCTGCTCGAAGTCGGCCAGGTGCTGTTCGCCGTAGGGCAGCACGGCATCGCCTGGGCTGTCGGCCGGGCCGGTGCCGGTGACGAGCCCGAGGCGGACAAAATCGTTGCGCGTCAGCGCACGCGGATCGTCAACCGCCAGGTAGGCCATCAGCGGCATTCGGTAGTACTCGATCTGGCGGTAGCGCAGCGCGCCGGGCTGGCCCGAATGGTCGCTGACCAGCGGCTTGAGCACGAACGCCCAATGTTCGGCGATGCGCGGCGCGCGGTGTTCGCAGACGTGCGCCAGGAAGGCCTCGCGAGCTTGCGAATCGGATCGGGCCAGCACCGCGCCGTCGACACCCAGCCACTCGACGCTGGCCATGCAATGCAAGGCCCGGCCTTGCGCGTCCCAGCCGGCCGGGTAGGCACGGCCGAAGCGGTACAGCAGGTCCTGCGTTCGTGCCAGCGACAGGTCGTCGACACTGACCTCGACGTTGAGCATCACGACGTCGACGTCGAAGAAGAAGTACAAGTCGACATGCACGATGTCGAGCGTGACCGGTGTATCGCCGGGGCGAGGCACCACGCGCACCGCGCCGATGTCGCGGCGGCGGAACACCCGCATCGGCGAATCGGCGCCGCGGTCGCCCGCATCGTGCCGCGCGCGGCCTTCGCCGTACAGGAAGCGCTGCACGTAAGGCAGGAAGGTGACGAACTCGTTGTAGTGGCGCTCGTGAAATTGGCCGCGCTCTCCGGTGTACTCGTCGACCACCTCGCGCCACGGCGAGGCTTCGCCCAGGTCCCGCAGCAGTTGCCAGGGCCGCTGGTGAATGTCCTGTTCGCCGCGCGGGCCGTGCACCGGCATCAGGCACAAGGGCCACAGCAGCACCTGGCGAAGGTGTCGCACATGGGTGGCGTCGGCATGCTCGGCATCGGTTGCGAGCGTGGTCTCGTCAACAGTTCGCAGCATGCAGGCAAGTTTAGGCTCGGCTGCAGCACGCCACCAGCGAAAGCCGCTACCAGGGGTCGATGAATCGGGGCGCGCGGGCCGGCACGCGGGTCGACGCCAACCCGTTCACCAGCCACGTCCGCGTGTCCGCCGGGTCGATCACCGCGTCGACCTCGAGTGTGGTGGCCATGTTGATGGCCTTGCCGTTGGCGACCTGCTGGTCGACGAGCTGGTTGAACAGCGCATCGCGTTGCGGACCTTGCGGCAGCGCGTCGAGTTCCTTGCGGTAGCCCAGGCGCACCGCGCCCTCGAGCCCCATCGCGCCGAATTCACCGCTCGGCCAGGCCACCGTCGACAGCGGCGCGTGGAAGCCACCGCCGGTCATCGCCATCGCGCCCAGACCGTAGCCCTTGCGCAGCACCACGGCGAAGAACGGAACGCGCAAGTGCGCCGCCGTGACGAACATGCGGCTGACGTGGCGCACCTGCGCCCGCGCCTCGATCTCGGGCCCGACCATGAAGCCCGGCGTGTCCACCAGCGACACCAGCGGCAGGCCATGCGCATCGCACAGCTGCATGAAGCGCGCCGCCTTGTCTGCGGCGTCGACGTCGATCGCGCCGCCGAGGTGCGCCGGGTTGCTGGCGACGAGCCCGATCGGCCGGCCCTCGATGCGTGCCAGCGCGGTGAAGATGCCGGCGCCGAAGCCGGCGCGCAACTCCAGCAGCGAGCCCGTGTCGGCGACGAGCCGCATGACCTCGCGCATGTCGTAGGCGCGCACGCGGTTCTCCGGCACCGCATCGCGCAGCCGCAGCGGGTCGGCCGCGCTCCACGGGCGGGTGCGGCCCTGGAAGTACGAAAGGTACTGCCGGGCCACCGCCACCGCCTGTGCTTCGTCGTCGACCTGCACGTCGATCACGCCGTTGCGCTGCTGCACCTCGCTCGGCCCGATCTCCTCGGGTCGGAAGACGCCGATGCCGCCGCCTTCCACCATCGCCGGCCCGCCCATGCCGATGTTGCTGTTGGCGGTGGCGATGATCACGTCGCTGCAGCCCAGAAGCGCGGCGTTGCCGGCGAAGCAACGTCCCGACACGATGCCGACCACCGGCACCTGGCCGCTCAGCCGCGCGTAGCTCGCGAACGTGGTGACGTGCAGCCCGGCGACGATCGGCATGTCGGTGTCGCCGGGCCGCCCGCCGCCGCCTTCGGCGAACAGCACCACCGGCAGGCGCTGCTGCAGCGCGATGCCGAGCATGCGGTCGGTCTTCTGGTGGTTGCGCAGGCCTTGTGTGCCGGCCAGCACGGTGGCGTCGTAGGCCAAAACGACGGCGCGCGATGCCTCGTCGCCGAACAGCGCGCCGTTGATGCTGCCGATGCCGGTGACCATGCCGTCGGCCGGCGTGTTGCGCAGCAGATCGTCGAGCGAGCGGCGGCCGCGCTGCGCGGCGATCGCGAGCGCGCCGTATTCGCTGAAGCTGCCGGCGTCGCACAGGTCGGCGATGTTTTCGCGCGCCGTGCGCTGGCCGAGCGCGTGGCGCTTGGCCACCGCGTCGGGGCGCTGCGCGTCGAGCGTGAAGGCGAGGCGATCCTGCACTTCCAGCAGATCGGCACGGAGCGCGGTGCTGGCTGCCTCGGGCGCGCGCGCTGCACGGGCCGCGACGGGCCCCGACACGGCCGCAGCGAGCTGCAGCAGCAGGTCACCTTCGCTGACCTGGTCGCCGGCCCGCACCAGCACGGCCTGGACCTGCGCGTCGCGTTCGGCGCGCAGCTCATGTTCCATCTTCATTGCCTCGAGGATCACCAGCGTCTGCCCGGCGTGGACCGGCTCGCCGGCAAGCACGGCGATCTCCAGGACGGTGCAGGCCATCGGCGCGTGTATGCGGTCGTGCGACATCGGTGTCTCCTCGCGGGCTCACTGTAGCGCCGGGGCGTGCTGCACGCTGACGCAGCGGCGACAGCCGTCAGCCGCGAAGTGCTGGCGCAGCGACACCGCGGAGCCGACGCCGGCGTCGCGGTGGAGCGCGACAACATCGCGGCGTCGAACCGGCGCGCCCGCGAGGCGGCGGCGTCGGCCTGATGGATCGGGTCAACGCGCGTAGCGTTCGATGGTCAACCCGTCGAGGTCAATCTCGGGTGGCCGACCCGAGATCAGGTCGGCCATCACGCGGGCGGTACCGGCCGCCATGGTCCAACCCAGCGTGCCGTGGCCGGTGGCGAGGTAGAGCCGGCGCAACGGCGTCGCGCCGACGATCGGCGTGCCGTCCGGCGTCATCGGGCGCAGACCGCACCAGAACTCGGCGCGCGCGGTGTCGCCGCCGTGCGGGAACAGGTCGGTCACCACATGTTCGAGCGTGCGCCGGCGCGCGTCATGGAGCACTTGCGTGTAGCCCGCGAGTTCGGCCGTGCCGCCCACGCGGATGCGCTCGCCCAGCCGCGTCACGGCCACCTTGTGGGTCTCGTCCATCACGGTCGATTCCGGCGCACCGGCGGTCTCGGTAATCGGCACGGTGATCGAATAGCCCTTGACCGGATACACCGGGATGCGCAGCCCCACCGTGCGCAGCAGCAACGGTGAATAGCTGCCCAGCGCGACGAGGATGGCGTCGGCCGTCAAGGTGCCGGCATCGGTGACCACGCCGCCGATCTGCGCGCCATCACGGAGCAGGTGCTTGATGGTGACGCCGTGGCGGAAACGCACGCCACGCTGCGCGGCCAGCGCCGCGAGGTTCTGCGTGAACTTGAAACAGTCGCCGGTCTCGTCGCCCGGCAGGCGCAGCCCGCCGACGAATTTGTGCCGAACGCGGGCCAATGCCGGTTCATGAGTGATGCATCCGGCCACGTCGAGCAACTGGTGCGGCACGCCGTAGCGCTGCAGGATGGCGACGTCGGCAGCGGTGCCGTCGAGCTGCTTGCGCGTGCGAAACAGCTGCAAGGTGCCTTGCATGCGCTCGTCGTAGCGGATGCCGGTTTCCTCGCGCAGCTCGCGCAGGCAATCACGGCTGTATTCGGCCAGCCGCACCATGCGGCTCTTGTTGAGCTCGTAGCGCGCCGCGGTGCAATTGCGCAGCATCGCGAGGCCCCAGCGGATGAGCGCCATGTCGAGCTGCGGGCGAATCACCAGCGGACGGTGCTGCATCAGCAGCCACTTGATCGCCTTGAGCGGAACGCCCGGCCCGGCCCACGGCGCCGAGTAGCCCGGCGACACCTCGCCAGCGTTGGCGTAGCTCGTTTCCAGCCCGGCGGCGGGCTGCCGGTCGACGACCGTCACCTGGTGCCCGGCACCGGCGAGTTGGTAGGCGGCGGCAACACCGATGACA
This sequence comes from Piscinibacter sp., assembly GCA_041496605.1. Lineage (GTDB taxonomy): Bacteria > Pseudomonadota > Gammaproteobacteria > Burkholderiales > Burkholderiaceae_C > Albitalea. Next base: position 19,285 of record JBGQEX010000025.1, on the reverse strand, counting down.
CCACTGCCCAGAACAATCACGTGCATCGAGGATCCCAGAAGCGCCAAGCTCGCCGCAGTGTACTGATGCAGGCGCCACCCGACTCCGCGAGAATAGGTGCACAGTCCCCAAGGAAGCCCATGTCTTCGGTCCCCGATTTCGTCGCACCCGTCCGCTTTGACGACCCCGCCGCCGCGCTGGCGCAGGTGCAGGCCATCTACGACGCCAGCGTGGCCCACCTGCGCGACGCGCTGCAGCGCTTCGTCGCCGGCGAGCCGCTGACCCAGCGCGTACGAGCCTGCTACCCCTTCGTGCGCGTGCACACCGACACCGTGGCACGCGCCGACTCGCGCCTGAGCTACGGCTTCGTGGCCGGCCCGGGAACCTACGAAACCACGCTGACGCGGCCCGACCTGTTCGCCAACTACTACTTCGAACAGTTCCGCCTGCTGCTGAAGAACCACCATGTCGCGCTCGAGGTCGGCACCGGCACGCAGCCGATGCCGGTGCACTTCTCGCTGGCCGAAAACGACCATCTCGAAGGCTCGCTCGACGCGCCGCGGCGCCTGTTGATGCGCGACCTGTTCGACCTGCCCGACCTGGCCGCGATGGACGACGGCATCGCCAACGGCACGCATGAGCCGCGCCCCGGCGAGGCCGAACCGCTGGCGCTGTTCACCGCGCCGCGCGTCGACTATTCACTGCACCGCCTGCGCCACTACACCGGCACCGCACCCGAGCATTTCCAGAACTTCGTGCTGTTCACCAACTACCAGTTCTACATCGACGAATTCGTGCGCCTGGGGCACGAAGCGATGGCCGCCCCCGACAGCGACTACGTCGCCTTCATCGAGCCCGGCAACGTGGTCACGCGCCACGCCAACGCGCCGGCACGTCCCGGCGACGACCTGGGCGTGCCGCCGCCGCGCCTGCCGCAGATGCCGGGCTACCACCTGGTCCGCAACGACGGCACCGGCATCACGATGGTCAACATCGGCGTCGGCCCGGCGAACGCCAAGACCATCACCGACCACATCGCGGTGCTGCGCCCGCATGCCTGGATCATGCTCGGCCACTGCGCCGGATTGCGCAACACGCAGCAACTCGGCGACTACGTGCTGGCCCACGGCTATGTGCGCGAAGACCATGTGCTCGACGAAGACCTGCCGCTGTGGGTGCCAATCCCGCCGCTGGCCGAAGTTCAGGTGGCGCTCGAAGCGGCCGTGGCCGACATCACGCAGTTGAAGGGTTATGAACTGAAGCGTGTGATGCGCACCGGCACGGTGGCGAGCACCGACAACCGCGACTGGGAGTTGCTGCCGTCACGCAACATGGCCAGCACGCCGGAGCGCCGCTTCAGCCAGAGCCGCGCGGTCGCGCTCGACATGGAGTCTGCGACCATCGCCGCCAACGGCTTCCGCTTTCGCGTGCCCTACGGCACCTTGCTGTGCGTCAGCGACAAGCCTCTGCACGGCGAGATCAAGCTGCCGGGCATGGCCAACCACTTCTATCGCGAGCGCGTCGACCAGCACTTGCGCATCGGCATCCGGGCCATCGAGCTGCTGCGTCGCGCCGGCATCGACCAGCTGCACAGCCGCAAGCTGAGGAGCTTCGCCGAGGTGGCGTTTCAGTAGCAGCGCAATCGCGCTCAGAACTGGCCGCGCAGGAACACGCCGATGCCGCCGTGGTTGGCCCGCAGCGACATGCGGTAGCCCGAATCGAAGTGGATGCCGAGCGCACCGCGCTCGAAGCCGAACCTCGGCTTCGCGGCCTTCCATTCCATGCCGACCTTGGCGTTGACGTAGTCGGTGCTGCCGTCGCCGACCAGGTGATGCGCGCCCGACGCATCGGCGTAGACCGCGGCTTCGTTCGACAAGCGCAGGCGCACGCCCACGGTCACGGTGGGCACGGACCCGACCAGGCTCTGCACGCCGCCCGCGACGCGACCGTCCGCCGGCGGCACGACGTAGCCGACCGTGCCGACGCCGAACCCGAGATCGGCCCGTCCGCGCGACAGCCACCAGCGGTAGCTCACGCCGGCCAGTTCGGTCCCCGGGCGTCCCTCGAGATTCGGCGGCGCGGTGGCAGGCGCAACCAGGTGCGAGCGCACCGCCGTCACGTCGGGTGCCGTGAGCCACACGGCCCCCGCGGGTTCCGGTGAATCGATGGATGCGGACTGCGCGGCCGCGTCGCCGAGCACGCCGAGCAGCAGCACGCAGATGCCGCAGGCAGGCACTAAACCCGCCAGTGACGCTGGCAGCGACAGCGAACGGTGAGCAGGGGCAAGGGCAGGCATGTTGGCAACGAGGCCACCATGTAGACAGCCTCGAATGCAGTGTCTCCGTTCCGCGGCGGGCTGTCTGTCAGCTTGCGTCGAATCTGCTGTAGGACACCCGCGGACAGGGGGGTGGCATCGCGCCTACAAGGCGCAGCGCTGTCCCTTGGCCGGCGCGACGCTGCCCCAGCGCACCTGACCCGAGGCACCGTGGCCTTCGGGCGTGCGGCCGCTGGCCCAGAACTGCTGGTTGCCGTTGGCGATGATGTTGCCGCCCAGCCGAATGTCCGAGACGACAAGGCGCAACGGTGCCTCGGTGTATTCGGCCCATGTGAGCTGCGCATGGCGCGCCAGCAGCGCACCGGGGAAATTGGCGCGCGTGCGAACGTGCAACTGCTCGGCCCCCACGGTCTTCGCCATCGTCATCGACAGGCACAGCACGACGTGTGCGCACACCGTGAAGCGCAGCGCGCGGCTAAGCATCAGCGGCGAGTCGCTGCGCCGGCAGAAGGCCATCACGAGCCAACCGGAGAGCAAGAAGGCGTTGGCGCCCCAACGGCTCTGCAGCTCGGTTTCGGTAACCAGGCCGATCCCCAGCGTCAACACCAACGGTGCCAGCGCGGTGATCCAGAGAAAGCAGCGGTCGCGCGGCGAGGGTGCCGCAAGCGGCGTGGACCAGTTCAGCTCGCGCCCACGCCGACCGAGAACGAACCACAGGCCGGCCACGAACGGCAGCAGGCGCAAGCCCTGGATCAGCAGAAAGTCGCCCGCGCTGCGCGCGCTGGCCGCAAGGCCCGGCAAGGCCTGCGCCACCGAGTGCGCATAGCGAGAGGGCAGGAAGTGGGTGGACTGCAGCCACAGCAGATGCGGCACCAGCACGCCGGCGGCAACCACGGCGGCCAGTGTCAGCCCGAGCAGCTGGCGGCGATGGTGCAGTTCGCGGTCGAGCACGAAGTACAGCAGCAAGCCGGCCAAGGGCAGCAGCGCCACGTACTTCACGAGCATCGACAACCCGGCGAACAAGCCGGCGAGCGCCCATTGAAGCCATCGACCCTGCCGCGTGGCGCGGTAGAACAGCAGCACCGTGGCGGCCTGGAACGGCAGCAGCGCGGTGTTGTGGTTGAAGCAGTCGCCACCGATGTTGTGGTAGGTCACCAGCGAGGTCAGTGCCATCGCGATCAGCGAGCGTTGCGGTGACATGAATTCGCAGCCCAATCGCCACGTCAGCGCGAGCGCGATGACGATGCTTGCCTGCGTCGCCACGAACGGGAGCACCGCCGACGGGCCGACCAGCTGGATCAGCTCATGCAGGATCCACGACGGCATCGGGGGCTGTTTCCAATAGCCGCTCTCGAGCGAGAAGGCCCAGACGAACTGCTCGGCGCTGTCGATCTCCGGCGCCTTGTAGGTCAGGCCGAAGGCGAAACTCCACAACAGCAACTGGCCCACACACAGCGCAGCCAGCCAGCCCAGCTCCTTGCGGTCGGGAACCGGTTTGACACTGGCAAAGTCCTCCCAGGCCGACGCCCAGCTGGCGCCGGCCGGCATGTTCTTGTCCACGGTGCTGTCTCCAACGACGCCGTTGCCGCGCGAGTGGCCACGCGTGCGGCATTCATTTTTTCGAAGCGGACGAAATGTAAGCGAACGTAGCCGGGGCGTCGATACCCAATCCCCGCAACGTGCGGTCAAAGCACCCCCCGCAATCGCGGGGTTGCTGGTGCGACGCACGTGCGGCAGGTCCCGGGTTGCTCGCGTCGGCCCGATCTCGTAACCTCGCGTGAGCAGGTCATCGTTGGGATGGCCGCCGACGGCCCAGGCCATCCAACCCACCGCGGCGCCACGCGCCCAGGAGAGCGCCATGTCGACAACCATTCACCCGGACATTGCCCGCATCCGCACGATTGCCCTCGTAGGGCAGACGGCGTCGGGCAAGACCAGCCTGGTCGAAGCCCTGCTGTGGAAGGCCGGCGCGATCGGCGCTCCGGGCAGCCTGGAACGCGGCACCACGGTGTGCGACTTCGACCCGATGGAGCGCCGCGTGCAGCACTCGTTGAACTCGGCGCTGGTGCACTTCACGCACCACGACGCGAGCATCCACCTGATCGACACCCCCGGCTACGCCGACTTCGTCGGCCAGTCGATGACGGCGCTCGAAGCGGTGGACACGGCCGCCGTCGTCATCAACGCGCAGGTCGGCATCGAGATGATCACGACTCGCATGATGGATTGGGCGGCCAAGCGCCACCTGTGCCGCATGATCATCGTCAACAAGATCGATGCGCAAGGCCTGGACTTGCCCGGCTTGGTGGCGCAGATCCAGCTCGCCTTCGGCAAGGAGTGCCTGCCGCTGAACCTGCCAGCGGCCAAAGGCACCCAGGTGGTCGACTGCTTCTTCAATCCGTCCGGCGAGGCGGATTTTTCATCTGTGGAGTTGGCACACAGCGCACTCGTGGAGCAGGTCGTCGAGGTGGACCCGGAGTTCGTCGACCGTTACCTCAACGACGGCGACGTGGACCCGAGCGAGCTGCATGCGCCGCTGGAGCAGGCGCTGCGCGAAGGGCACCTGATCCCGATCTGCTTCGTGTCGGCGCGCAACGGTGCCGGCGTGGCCGAGCTGCTCGACGTGTTCGACCGGCTGCTGCCCAACCCGACCGAAGGCAACCCGCCGCAGTTCTACCGCGGCGAAGGCGCCGCCGCGAAGGAGCTGCACGCCGAACCCGACCCGGACCAGCATGTGATCGCGCACGTGTTCAAGGTCACCGTCGACCCCTATGTCGGCAAGATGGGGATCTTCCGCATCCACCAGGGCACGGTCACACGCGACAGCCAGCTCTACATCGGCGACGGCCGCAAGCCCTTCAAGGTCGGCCACCTGTTCAAGCTGCAAGGCAAGGAACATGTGGAGATCGTGCACGGCGTGCCGGGCGACATCTGCGCCGTGGCCAAGGTCGACGAAATGCACTTCGACGCGGTGCTGCACGACGCCGCCGAAGACGACCACCTGCACTTGCTGCCGCTCGACTTCCCGGTGCCGGTGCACGGGTTGGCCATCGAGCCCAAGCGCCGCGGCGATGAGCAGCGCATGTGGGAGATCCTGCAGAAACTGGTCGACGAAGACCCGTGCCTGAAGGTCGAGCATGTGGCCCAGACCAACGAGACCGTGGTCTACGGCCTGGGCGAGCTGCACCTGCGCACCTTGCTCGAACGCATGACCGACACCTACAAGTGCGAGGTCAACACGCGCCCGCCGCGCATCGCCTACCGCGAAACCATCACCGCGCCGGCCGAGGGCCACTACCGGCACAAGAAGCAAAGCGGCGGTGCCGGCCAGTTCGGCGAGGTCTACCTGCGCATCGAGCCGCTGCCGCGCGGCACGGGCTTCGAGTTCCTCGACCAGGTCAAGGGCGGCACCATTCCCAACCAGTTCATCCCGGCGGTCGAGAAGGGGGTGCGCCTGGCGCTGGACAGCGGCGTGATCGCAGGCTATCCGGTGAAGGATGTTCGCGTCGTCGTCTACGACGGCAAGTCGCATTCGGTCGACTCGAAGGACATCGCCTTCGCGACTGCCGGCCGCAAGGCCTTCATCGACGCGGTGCTGAAGGCGCAGCCGATCGTCCTCGAACCCATCGTCAAGGTCGAGATCACTGCGCCCGAGACCAGCATGGGCGACATCACCGGCGACCTCTCGGCCAAGCGCGGCCAGGTCAACGGCACCCACGCGATGCAGGCCGGCAGCATGATGGTGAACGGTCAGGTTCCGCTGTCGGAACTGAATGGCTATCAAGCGCGGCTGAACGGCATGACCGGCGGCCAGGGCCGCTATACGCTGGAGCTCAGCCACTACGAGGCCGTGCCGCCGTCGGTGCAGCAGCAGCTGATGGGGCAGTTCAAGGTCAAGGACGAGGACTAATCCCCCTGTTCACGGGGTGGGGGTCGCGTGGGGTCGGGGACAAGCCCGACTCGACAGCGACACGGCACGTGCATACGCTTGCGTTCTCACAACCACCACTCATGCGTGCCCCACAAGGGCAGCCGCGCCACGTTTCGCAAAGGAGACCTTCCTATGACGCCCACCCTCGTCACCCGCCGACTCAAGCCGCTGGTATTCGCTCTTGCCATGGCTGGCGCGCTCGCGCTGCCGATGGCCGCGGCGCAGGCCGCGCCCGGCCAGAACACCGACACCGACACCTCGACCCGGCCGAGCCAGGACACCAGCGCCGCGCTGGTTCAACTCAACGGCGATTCGCTTGCCACTTACGTCAAGACCAAGCCGGCCCACGGCAAGAAGATCGACTTCAACAGCAACACCGTGAAGTCCTATCGAGCCCAGCTTTCGGCGCTGCGCAACGACTACAAGGCCTGGCTGCGCGCCAACGTGCCGGGGGCCAAGGTCACCGGCGAATTCGACATCGCGCTCAACGCGGTGGCGGTGCAACTCAACGGCGCCACGCTTGGCCAGGTGTCGGCCACCTCGATGGTGAAGACCGCGCAATACCAGGGCCTGTACTACCCGAACGCGACCGACCCCGATTTGCCGCTGATCAGCGCGCCGCAAGCCTGGGCACTGGCCGGCGGCGCCGCGAACGCGGGCGCGGGCGTGAAGGTCGCGATCGTCGACACCGGCATCGACATCACGCACCCCTGCTTCAGCGATGCCGGCTATGCCGCGCAATCGCAGCTCGGCAACCACAGCTTCACTAACAACAAGGTGATCGCCGCCAAGGTGTTCAGCAACCGCACGCCACAGCAGGGCTTCAGCGCCGAAGCGATTCAGGAGCACGGCACCCACGTGGCCGGCACGGCGGCCTGCAACTTCGGCACGCCGGCGCCGGTGAACGGCGGCATCACGTACGACATGTCGGGCGTCGCGCCGCGCGCCTTGCTGGGCAACTACAACGTGTTCCCCGGTGCGCTGACCAACGCGCGCTCCGAGGACATCATGAACGCGCTCGAAGCCGCCTATCAGGACGGCTTCGACGTCGCCAACATGAGCCTGGGCGGTGGCTCGCACGGCTTCCAGGACTTGCTGACCGTGGCGGTGGACAACCTCGACCAGGCGAACATGGTGGTCGCGGTGGCCGCGGGCAACTCGGGCCCGGGGCTGTTCACCGTCGAGTCGCCGGGGTCGGCGGCACGCGCGTTGAGCGCGGGTGCGAGCACCGTGCCGAGCTACGTCGGCGCGCCGGTGTCGGCCGCCGGCTCGACCTACGGCGCAGCGACCGGTGACTTCGCCACCGTCAGCGCCGACCTGACCGCGCCGCTGGGCGTGGTGGCCGGCACGACGAATGGGCTCAGCACCGCCTGCGCCGCCCTGCCCGGCAGCCTGGCCGGAGAGATCGCACTGATCTCGCGCGGCACCTGCAGCTTCTCCACCAAGATTCGCAATGCCCAGGCCGCCGGTGCGTTGGCCGTGCTGGTGGCCAACAACGTGTTCGGCGACCCGATCGCGATGGGCAGCGACGGCACGCCGAACCAGCCGACGGTCCCGGCCTACATGGTCTCCATGGCCGACGGGCAGGCGCTGAAAGCCGTCAATGGCGCGTCGACCACGATCGGCGCGGTGCTGTCGTACTTCCAGACGCTCAACGCCGACATCATGGCCGGCTTCAGCAGCCAAGGACCGACCGACGTCGACTTCCGCGTCAAGCCCGACGTGGTGGCCCCGGGCGTCAACGTGCTGAGCTCCATCCCGCATGCGTTCTGCGCTGCACCGCCGTGCTTCGCGTTCTTCCAGGGCACGTCGATGGCCACGCCGCACCTGGCGGGATCGGCCGCCATCGTGCGCCAGCAGCATCCCGCCTGGGAAGCTGCCGCGGTTCGCTCGGCCATCGTCAACACCGCCGAGCGGGGCGTGCTGCGCAACTTCTCGAACGGCGCGCTGCAGGACAACGTCAACATCAATGGCGCCGGGCGTGAGAACCTGTTCAAGGCAGTCAGCGCCAAGGTCAGCCTCGACCCGGTGAGTCTGAGCTTCGGCGCAGTGCCGTCGGGCAGCGGCCAGACGCGCCGCATGACCGTGACGCTGACCAACCTGAGCGGCGCGTCGCAGACCTACGCTCTCAGCGTCAGCGGCCAGCCCGCCAACAGCGTGGCCTACAGCGTCGACCAGTCGTCGGTGACGCTCGCTGCGGGTGCCTCGGCCGAGGTCGGCGTGACGATGAGCGCAGCGCAGGGCGCTCTGGTGGGCGGCAAGCAGGCCTATCTCGAGGTGAACACCGCGGACGGCAACATCGCCCACGCCGCGCTGTTCACGCTGGTCAAGTAGACAACCACTGCCTCTCGAGAAGCGGGCGCTGCGGCGCCCGCTTCGCTTGGTGGGCTGCGCGGGAACCGCTTCTTCATGCATGGAGCGGTGCATGGCTCGATGGATCAACAGGTCAACGAAGCTTTATCATTGACCTCATGCATGCCGGCCCCCGAGACGTCGCCCAGATCCGCCTCGACAATGCGCTGGCCCTGTTCGAAGAATTCGTCCACAACACCGTCAAACACCCCGACGCGGCCACGCTGCGCGGGCTGGAACGCCGCTTCGCCGAGCGGCTGCAGATTCAACCGAGCTACTGGAGCCAGATCAAGGGCCGCTCGCGCCAGATCGGTGAACGCCTGGCGCGCCAGTTCGAGCAGCTGTGCCACAAGCCGGTCGGCTGGATGGACCAGTTGCACGATACGGCCATGGGCTCGGCCCCCGCACCGTCGCCGCGCGACGACGACGCGTTGCGCACCGTCCCGCAAGACGACGACGAGCGCTTCATCGTCAGCCTGGTGCTGAGCTACTACCGCCGCCACCCGCAACGCGCACGCACGCGGCTGCTCGACCTGCTGGGCGAGGTGCTGACCCCGCCGCCGGCGAAGCCAGCGCCCGGCGCCGCCGTCCCCGCCGGCAAGCCGGCCCCGGACGATACGACCGAGTTGTGGCGGCGCAGCCAGGCCGGCGTGGCACCGTTGAAGCGAAAACGCTGAGCGGCGAAACCCGTATCCCACGTTCTTGGGGGGTTGATTTTCGATCCACCCCCTTGCGCAAGATAATCGATCGTTTATCATTTGCGCAAGTTGTGGCCTGAAGCCGTTGCCGCAGCGACACCGCCCTCCCTTCCCCGTACCGGAACCCCATGTCTCGCATCCTCGCCTTGAACCCCTCGCTGAGTCGCTGCTTCACGCAGCGCGCCGCAGCGTCGGAAAAGCGCGTCGGTGCCGTGGAGGCGCCGCCCGGCAGACCGCCTCGCTGAGTGCTCGTCGACGAACACTCATCACCACGGCCCGGGTTGCATCACTGCCCCGGGCCGTTTGCTTTTTGTCCTGGAGAACCGACTCATGAAGATCACCATCACCCCCATCCAAGCCCGCAATCCGTTGGTGGCACCGGCGCACTTTCGTCGCGCCGGCACGCATCGCCCGTGCGGCGGCTCGCTGCGCCAGCGATCCGGCCGCGCCCTGCGACGCGAGCTCGACCAGCTCAGCAGACCGAAGCCCATCCCATGACAACACGGCGGCGCCCGACACGCGCTGCCCATCAAGGAAATGATCATGACGAGCCTGAAGCCCCTGACCTCGTGGAGCCCCTTCGGCCCGAGGCCCCCCTGGACCACGCCGGCACGCCGTGCCGCCGCCGCCGTGCTGCGCAGCGCCAGCGCGGTGCTGGCACAACTCGCGCATCGCGTCGCGGCACCACCGCTGCCACCGGCCAAGCCGCCGCCCCGAGAGCTGGAGTTCTACGCCAGCGCCGGCGCGCCTGAAGGTGCGCTGTACCTTGACGGCGAGCTCGTCGGCTGGTTGCCCGGTGTGAAGCGGCTGTGATGCACAGCGCCCTGCTGCGGCCTCATTCGCAGGCCGCAGCAAGCCAGTGGCGGCGCCCTCCCGGTGGTGGCGTCAGAGCAGTGGTTCAGTGCCCCGTGACGCTGAAGCCGCTGTACTTGTAGAACTCCTGGATCAGGTCGCCGCCGAGCCGGCTCTGCATCTCGGTGTGCAACGGCAGCAGCGCCTTGATCCATTCCTTGCGCTCGTCCGGTGTCAGCGTGTAGATGGTCGACTTGCCGGTCTTGCGTATGGCTTCGAGCGCCTGTTCGTTGTCCTGCTTGGCGATCTTGCTTTCGAACTCAGTGGCGTCCTTCATCGCGCCGTCGAGGAGCTTGCGGGTGTCGGCCGGCAAGGCGTCCCAGAACTTCTTGTTGACGATCACCGCATACGCGAGGTGGCCATGGTTGCTGATCGTGATGTGCATCTGCACTTCATAGATCTTCTGCGTGTAGAAGTTCGACGGCACCCCCTCGGTGCCATCGACCACGCCGGTCTGCAGCCCCTGGTACAGCTCCGAGAACGCCATCGCCTGCGGCAGCGCGCCGAGCGCGCGCATCTGCGCGTCGAGCACCTTCGACGACTGGATGCGCATCTTCAGGCCGCGGAAATCGGCTGGCACATGCAGGGGTTTGTTGGCCGACATGATGTGCGGCCCGTTGTCCCAGAAGGCCAAGCCCTTGACGCCCTTGGCCTCCAGCTTGTCGAACAGCTTCTTGGCTACCGGGCTCGCGGTGACGTTGGCGAACGAATCGATGTTCGGCATGATGAAGGGCAGGTCGAACACTTCGAACTCCTTCACGCCGAGCGGCGCAAACTTGGCGAGCGAGGGTGCGAGCATCTGCACGGTGCCGAGCTGCAGCGCCTCCATTTCCTCCATGTCCTTGTAGAGCTGGCTGTTCGGGTAGATCTCGATCTTTGCCGCGCCCTTGCTACGCTCTTCGGCGAGTTTCTTGAACATCTCGGCGGCGCGCGGGCTGGCAGAACCGCGGCGGCGGCAGCCAGCGCGACGATCGACACGGCGGCCTGAATGAGGTGGCGCTTGTTCATTCGATGCTCCTGGGGCGTACGGTGACGGGCGGACCCTGCGTCCGCGTTGCGATTTGCAGAAAAACGATGAAAGCCCGCCGCGCGGCCCGTGGTTTCCTCAGGTTGGGTGGCCAACGCGCGACGGGAATGCGGGCACACTGGCTGCATGAATGCCAGCGTGATCCAACTCGATGGCGTCGAGAAACGCTACGCCAGCGGCCTGCTCGCCTTGCGCGACATGGCCTTGCGGGTCGGCACCGGCGAGTTCGTTTCGCTGCTGGGCCCGTCGGGTTGCGGCAAGAGCACGGTGCTTCGGCTGGTGGCGGGCCTCGACGGCGCCAGTGCCGGCCGCATCGAGGCACCGGCGCTGGGGCGTTCCGATGCGCACTCCGGCGCGGCCGACACCGCCTTCGTGTTCCAGGAACCGACATTGATGCCGTGGGCCAGCGTCTTCGACAACGTGTGGCTGCCGTTGCGGCTGGCGGGCGTCGCGCGGGCGGCGGCGGCCGCGAGCGTGAATTCGGCGTTGCGCGCGGTGGACCTGGAGGAGTTCGCCGCGGCATTTCCGGCCGAGCTGTCGGGCGGAATGAAGATGCGCACATCGATCGCGCGCGCGCTCGTCACGCGACCGCGCGTGCTGCTGATGGACGAGCCGTTCGCCGCCCTCGACGAGATCACGCGGCAAAAGCTCAATGGCGATCTGCTCGACGCGTGGCAGGCGCAAGGGCTGGCCACGCTGTTTGTCACGCACAGCGTGTTCGAGGCCGTGTTCCTGAGCCAGCGCGTGCTGGTGATGGGTGCGCGGCCCGGGCGCGTGATGGCGGAGCTGCCGATCGACGAGCCGTATCCGCGCGGCGGCGAGTTCCGCACATCGGCGCGCTTCGCACAATCGTGCCGGCAGCTGTCGCAGGCGCTGGAGCAGGCGCAGCTCGCGTCATGATGGCCCGCCTCGTTCCCGCACTGACGCTGCTGGGTTTGCTGTTGGCCTGGGAAGCGCTCGTCCGCGTGGCGCAGATTCCGCACTACACCTTGCCCGCGCCGAGCCTCGTGCTGCAAACCCTGGTGGCAAATTTCGGCTCGCTCGCCGGCAGCTGGTGGTTCACGCTGAAGATCACCTTCGGCGCGCTGGCGCTCGCCTGCGCGGGCGGCGTGCTCATCGCTGCGATGTTCGCCCTGTCGCGGCCGCTGGAGAACGCGCTGTTCCCCGTGGCGGTGGTGCTGCAGGTCACGCCGATCGTGGCCATCGCGCCGCTGATCCTCATCTACGTGGAGAGCACCACGGCCGCGCTGCTGCTGTGCGCCTGGATCGTGGCCTTCTTTCCGATTCTGTCGAACACCGTGATCGGCTTGCGCGCGGCGGACGCGAATCTGCGCGATCTGTTCCGCCTGTACCGCGCCACACCGCTGCAGCGCCTGCGACTGTTGCTGGTGCCCAGCGCCTTGCCCTATTTCATCGCGGGGCTGAAGATCTCGGGCGGCCTGAGCCTGATTGGCGCGGTGACCGCGGAAATGGTGGCCGGCGCAGCGGGGCGCGAAACGGGCCTCGCCTCGCGCATTCTCGAGGCAAGTTTTCGCACCGAGACGCCGAAGATGTTCGCCGCGCTGACACTGCTCGTCGCGACCGGCGTGATGATCTTCTGGGCCTTCAACGCCTTGTCACGCGCCTTGCTCGGTCGCTGGCATGCTTCGCAACAAGACTGAACCTTCCGGAGAGCTCTGCAATGAATACCGTATTTCGATTCGCGGCACTCGCGTTGATGCTGACCACCGGGGCCGCCCAGGCACAGGACAAGGTGAGCTTCGCCACCAATTGGAAGGCGCAGGCAGCACACGGCGGCTTCTACCAGGCGCTGGCCGACGGCACCTACAAGAAATTCGGGCTCGACGTGACCATCTTGCAAGGCGGCCCACAGGTCAACAACCGGCCGCTGCTGCCGGCCGGGCGCATCGACTTCCTGATGACCGGCAACCTGCTGCACAGCTTCGACAACGTGAAAAACGGTGTGCCGACCGTCGTCGTGGCCGCGATGTTCCAGAAGGACCCGCAGGCGCTGATCGCCCACCCGGGGCAAGGCTACGAGAAGTTCGAAGCGCTGAAGAGCGCGCCACTCGCGCTGATCGCGAAGGACGGCCAGTTCAGCTGGTGGCAGTGGCTCAAGGTCACGCACGGCTTCAAGGACGAGGTGCTCAAGCCCTACAACTACAACCTCGGGCCCTTCCTTGCCAACCCGAAGGCGATTCAGCAAGGCTATTCGGTGGCCGAGCCGATCTATGTCGAGAACCAGGGCCACTTCAAGCCGGTGGTGCATCTGTTGGCCGACCACGGATTCTCGACCTACTCGACCGTCATCGAGACGCGCACGGACACGGTCAAGAACAAGCCGGATCTGGTGCAGCGTTTCGTCGACGCGTCGATCATCGGCTGGGTCAACTATCTGTATGGCGACCGCAAGGCCGCCAACGCGATGATGATGAAGGACAACCCGGAGATGAGCTTGGCCGAGATGGAGGCGTCGGTCGCGCTGATGAAGCAGCAGGGCATCGTCGATTCGGGTGAGGCTGTCGCGCGTGGCATCGGCGCGATGAGCGACGCGCGTGTGGCTGACTTCTACGCGCAGATGGTCAAGGCGGGGCTGTACAAGGCGGGCGAGGTGGACCTCTCGAAAGTCGCGACGCTGCAGTTCGTCAACAAGCGGGTGGGCCTGGACGTCAAGGCCAAGCTCGCCGGGCGCTGAGAAGTCGTGGCCCCCGCGTCGCTTCGCACTCAAGCCCCGCACGCGGCGTGCCGATAACGAGACACGATGACTCGGCAAAAGGAGTTCCCATGCCGACCAGTGTCCTTGCGATAACCGACCCGCTGCCCAGCTTGGCCGCCTGGACGGATTGCTTTCGCAATGCCGACATCCCGGTGATGACGGCGACCGCCGTGGCGCTCGAAGCGATGCGCGCCAACGAAGACGATGTCGACGCCAACCTGGTCGGCGAAATGACGGCAAGCGACCCGCTGATGACGCTCAAGGTGATGGCGCATGCCGCCAGCGTCCGCCCGCAGCGCATCGTCACCGAGACCGAAACCGTCACCGCTGCGCTGGTGATGATGGGCATCTCGCCGTTCTTTCGGGCCTTCGGGCCGCAGCCGACCGTCGAAGAGCGCCTGCACGACGCGCCCGAGGCGTTATCGGGCCTGCAGGAGGTGCTGCGGCGTGCGCATCGCGCGGCCAATTTTGCGCTCGGCTTTGCGGTGCATCGCATGGACCACGACGCTGCGGTAATCCACCAGGCCGCACTGCTTCACGACTTCGCCGAGATGCTGTTGTGGTGCCATGCGCCGGCGCTGGCGCTGCACATCTTTCGTGAGCAACGCGCGGACCCCGCGTTGCGCTCCAGCGTCGTTCAGCAGGCAGTGCTGAAGGTGCAGCTGCCGGATCTTCAGCAATCGCTGATGCACGCCTGGCGCTTGCCGCAGCTGTTGAAGGACATCACGAACGACCGCCACGCCGAGCACCCGAGCGCCAAGAGCGTGGTGCTCGCGATTCGACTGGCACGCCACACGGCCCACGGCTGGGACAACGCGGCGCTTCCCGACGATGTTCACGACATCGGGTCGCTGCTCAACCTGTCCGACGCTGCGACCCTGCAGTTGCTGCACGAGCTGGACACCTGAGCCGGCGCGCAGCGGCGCCGCGCAACGGCCCATCACACCGGCACAGCTGTGGTGTTCTTCACCCGGTCGAGCACGAAGCTTGTCTTGCAGTCTTCGACGCTCGGGTGCTTGAGCAGCGTTTCCATGATGAAGCGCGAGTAGTGCGCCATGTCTTCGACCACGACGCGCAACAGGTAGTCCATCTCGCCGGTCAACGCTGCACATTCGACCACCTCGGGCCAGGCCTGCACCGAGGCACGAAACAAGTCCATCGGGTTGCGCTTGTGCACCTCGGAGTGCTTTTCCAGCCGCACGTTGATGTAGGCGGTGAGGCCGAGGCCGACGCGCTCGGGCGGGATCAGCGCCACATAACCCGCAATCACCTTGGTTTCCTCGAGCCGCTTGACGCGGCGCAGAGTGGCCGACGGCGACAAGCTGACCTCGGCGGCGAGCACGTCGTAGGTCATGCGGCCATCGGTCTGCAACGCGCGAAGAATGCGCCGATCGATCGCGTCAAGCCGGACTTCGGTTTCCATATTGCCGATTTTGCAGTTTTGCTGCGCCATTGGCCAGTGTGGCGACGAAACTTGCAATAAACCTGCGGGTCTACGAATCTACAGTCTGAGCGACGTTGATCCACGTCAAAACCACCAGTTTCGCCACCGGAGCGCCGCATGCAGTTCACCCCCTGGGACAACCCGATGGGCACCGACGGGTTCGAGTTCGTCGAGTACGCCGCGCCAGACCCCGTCGCGCTGGGCCAGCTGTTCGAGACCCTGGGCTTCGCGCCGATTGCCCGGCACCGCCACAAGAACGTGACGCTGTACCGGCAGGGCGAGATCAACTTCATCATCAACGCCGAGCCCAATTCATTCGCGCAGCGCTTCGCCCGCCAGCACGGCCCGAGCGTTTGCGCGATGGCGTTCCGCGTGAAAGATGCGGCCCAGGCCTATGCGCGCGCGCTCGAGCTCGGCGCCTGGGGATTCGACAACCAGACCGGGCCGATGGAGCTGAACATCCCGGCGATCAAGGGCATCGGCGACAGCCTGATCTATTTCGTCGACCGCTGGCATGGCAAGGACGGCGCGGCGCCGGGCGCCATCGGCAACATCAGCATCTACGACGTCGACTTCGTGCCGATCGCCGGCTCAGCAGCCAACCCCAAGGGCAACGGCCTGACCTACATCGATCACCTGACGCACAACGTGCACCGCGGCCGTATGAAGGAGTGGGCCGACTTCTACGAGCGGCTGTTCAACTTCAAGGAGGTGCGCTACTTCGACATCGAAGGCAAGCTCACCGGATTGAAGAGCAAGGCGATGACGAGCCCGTGCGGCAAGATCCGCATCCCCATCAACGAAAGCTCCGACGACAAGAGCCAGATCGCCGAATACCTGGACCTGTATCACGGCGAGGGCATTCAACACATCGCACTCGGCACCGACGACATCTACGCTACGGTCGAGCGCATGAAGCGCCAGGGTGTGGCATTCCAGGACACGATCGAAACCTACTACGACCTGGTGAACAAGCGCCTGCCCGAGCACGGTGAGAACGTCGCCGACCTGAAGCGGCTGCGCATACTGATCGACGGTGCGACGCACCAGGGGGCGCCGAACGAACTGTTGCTGCAGATCTTCACGCAAACCGTCATCGGGCCGATCTTCTTCGAGATCATTCAGCGCAAGGGCGACCAGGGTTTCGGCGAAGGCAACTTCCGTGCGCTGTTCGAGAGCATCGAGCTCGACCAGATCCGCCGCGGCGTGCTCACGGACAAGACCGCGGCCTGAGGCGATCATGCTTGCCAACAAGGGGGTCAATCAAGGCGTCGCGCCGGTCACTTACGGTGAAGGCAACCGACCGCCGCGCGGGGACTATGCCCACGCACGCGGCGACTACACCTGCGATCAGAACTGGTCGGCGTACAGCCCGCAAGAGCACGATCTGTACCGTCGGCTCTACGAGCGCCAGGCCTCGCAGCTTGTCGGCCTGGCCTGCGACGAGTTCATCGAGGCGGTGGAGCACCTGGGCGCGGCGCAGCGCATCCCGCGCTTCGACGAACTGTCGGAGAAGCTGCATCGGGCCACGCGCTGGGAAGTGGTCGCGGTTCCCGGGCTGATTCCCGAGGAGGCGTTCTTCGCGCTGCTCGCAAAGCGCAAGTTCCCGGTGACCGGCTGGATTCGCCAGCCGGAAGAATTCGACTACGTCGTCGAGCCCGACGTGTTCCACGACCTGTTCGGTCATGTGCCCCTGCTGTTCAACCCGGTGTTCGCCGACTACATGCAGGCCTACGGCGCCGGTGGCTTGAAGGCGAGCCGGCTCGACGCCTGCGAACTGCTGGCGCGGCTCTACTGGTACACGGTCGAGTTCGGCCTCATCGCCACGCCGCAAGGTCTGCGCGCGTACGGCGCCGGCATCCTGTCGTCCGCGGGCGAACTGCGCTACAGCGTGCACAGCCCCCAGCCGAGCCGCGTCGGCTTCGACCTGCAGCGGATCATGCGCACGCGCTACAAGATCGACAGCTACCAGACCACGTATTTCGTCATCGACTCGTTCCGGCAACTGTTCGACGCCACGGCGCCGGACTTCACGCCGATCTACCGCGCCGTGCGCGCGCAACCCGAGATCGACGCTGGCGTGGTGCTCACCAACGAACGGCTCATTGCCGCCGCCTGCACGCCCGGCTGACTCCACGTCGGCTCCCCCGGAAGGGGGCCACACACCCTTGCGAGCGATTGTTGTGGCCACGGCGCGCGACCACACTGCGATGCATCGTTGTGGAACTCGTTGCCGAGGAGGCCGCAGGCATGTCACCTCGAATGTCGCAAAGTTGTGCGTCGGTGTTGTTGCTGGCGATGTCGCTCGCGCTGTGCGTGGGTTTGCTGGCGTGGGGACCCATCGAACTGACGCCGGCCGATCATCGATTCGCCGACCAACGGATGTGGGCCGGTATGCCCAACGCCGTCAACACGCTCGCGTGCCTGCCGCTCGTCGGCGCCAGCTTGTGGGGCATGCTCGCCACGTCGCGCAGCAGCCTGCCCGCTGGGATTCGCGCACCGCGGTTCGGCTTCTTCGCGCTGGCAGCGCTGCATTCCGCCGCTTCGGCGCTCTACCACCTGGTGCCAAGTGACGCCGGTTTTGCACTGTCGCACTGGCTTGTCGCCGCTGCGTTCACGCTGCTCTTGCTCGGCTCCCTGGCCGAGCGCATTGACTCGATGTACGGATCGCGGTCGGCCGTCGCCGTGGGCATCGGCGCCGCGACACTGGCCGCTGCGTGGTGGGCGATGGGTCACGCGTGGTCCGGGCACGGCGACCTGCGGGCGATGCTGTTGCTGGAGTGCCTGCCGCTGCTGCTGATCCCCACCGGTGCGTTCAACCTGCCGGGCCGATTCACGTCTGCGGCCGACTGGCTGTGGATGCTTGGGCTGTACGCGCTCGCTCGTGTTGCGGGGCTCGCGGATGCGGCCGTGTTCGACGCCACCAGTTGGATCAGCGGGCACGCGTTGATGCACCTGCTACTGGCTGGGGTGGCAGCTTGCCTGGCTTACCGCGCCGGCATCGCACCGGGTTCGGCGCGATTTCCGGCGGGCATGGTGGGTGAATCCACCCAGCGCAGGACCTCGCTGAACACCGCTTCGTGATGCGCCATGTGGACGTGCGCACAACCCGCCACATGCCGGTTGTCGGCGCCGGCCAGCGTGGCCGTGGTGGCGGGGAACACGATGTTGTCGCAGTGCCCGTAGAAGCAAGTGAATCGCTGGAAACGCTGCGCCGGCTCGCGGGCTTCCAGCCGCTGCTGCCACTCGCTGTTCAAGCGCATCTGCCGTGAATTGGGCGTGTGGGCCATATGCCCGAGGAAAGTACCGTGGTGCGGGGAGCCCACCGTCACCACGCGATGCACACGCGTGTCGCCGTCGTGGGCATCGAGCCACGCGCGCGTCGCCAAGCCCCCCATGCTGTGCGCGACGATCACGGGCGCCTGCCCCGTGGCTGCGGTGATGCGCTGAACGGCGTCGTCGATGATTGCGGCGTAGTGGTCGATCGAGCCGAACACCGGCTCCAGATTGACCGCGATGAACGGCACGCCGAGTTCGCGAAGCCGCGACATGAACGGATTCCACAGCCCGCGGTTGCAGACGAATCCGTGCACGAACACGACGCCGCGCCGGCAGCTGCCCGCGGGCAGGAAGTCGGGCACGGCCTTGGATCGGAAGGGTTGGCGCCAGCAGAACACGCGCGGCGCCGTGAGCACCTCACCCCACCATGCCGCGACGAGCTGACGCAAGCTCGCCTGCAGCACGGCGTCGCGCCGGTTCACCGATCGCATCAGCACGAATTCGAACGCCAGGAACAGCGCGTAGCCGAACAGGATGAGCACCGCGCCGCCAGCCGCCAACGCGGGTGACCCAGCGCGCACGAAGTAAGCAGCCCAAAGGGCGGCCAGGCCGACAAGCCCGACAGTGATGAATTGCTGGAGGCGCGCGAGCATCGGCGGATGCTAGCAGCGAGGTCGCGGCCCGTGCTCAGGCAAGCGTGACATCGCGACCGCTCAGTTGCCTGGCCAGTTG
>JBGQEX010000024.1:0-39991 GCA_041496605.1 Piscinibacter sp. | reverse complement strand
TATTTCATGCAATCCCTTTCGTTGAGCCCGGAAATGCGAACGGTCGTTCGCTTTTTCGGGCTCCACTATAGGGGCGCCTCCGCGGGCGCAGCAGCGGGGGAAACCCGCCTGAATCGACGCCCCGCCGGGGTGTTCCGCCCGCCGGCGTCAGAACGGATTGCCGGCGGCGCGCGAGTAGGCTGACGAGCCGAGCGATGCGTGGCCACCCGCGCTCAAATGGGTGGCGTCGGCCCACAGCCAGCCGGTGGCGGTGGCCTTGATCCCGACGGTGTCGGGAACGCCGGTGTAGTCCTTGAGCGTCAGCGTGGTGCAGTCCTGGACCAGCGGCGCGACCGCGGGGTCGCAGGCCACGTGGGTGACGTCGACATAGGTTGTGGTGGCGCCGGCCTGCACGGTCTTGACGATCGACTGCACCATCTCGTCGGTCAGCAGCAGGCCGATCATGTGGCCGTCGTTGATGATGCCCAGGCGCAGCTTGCGGTTGAAACTGAACGTCAGCCGCGACAGCACGGCAGCATTGGTCGCGCCTTCTGTGACCGCGAACGGCGTCAAGCTCAGGTCGGGAACGGTGGAGATCAATACCTTGCCACCGGCCCGGGCGATGATGTTGACCTGGTCGGCCAGGGCCGTGCCCGCCGCCTCGAGCACCGCCGACGCCTGGGCTTCGGGCAGGCCGCCCTTGACCAGTTGGTACTGCTCCAAGATGTCGTTCTGGCCGGCGAGAACCGTGACCAGGTCCTTGCCGTTGAAGGTGTCGCCCGACGTGAAACTGGTGATCTGAGCCGCCACGTCGGCCGCCTTCGTATCGGGCTGCGCGAGGATCCGGCTCGGCGGCGACGCCACGATGCCCGGGCATTGCGGAAACACGAGCCCGTACGCCGTGGCCAGGTACTGCACCCAGATCGGGTTCACGCTGCAGTCCATCACGCCCGGAGGGGTGGCGGTGGCGTCGACGACGCCGTTGACCGTGTACTTGGAACCGCTGGCGTTGATGACGCTGCTCTCGTCGCCGAACGCGAGCACGCGTGTCGGCACGAAACGCTCGATCTGCTGGCCGCCGCCGCACGACGCCAGCACCGCGGCGACGAACGCCACACCGGCCGCGCGCAACACGCCGGCCCGCAATCCATCACCCAAGAACTTCATGAACACTCCACAAACTTGATTGGCGGCCGATGCGTCATGACGCCGCAGCGCGGCGCAGCCGGTCCCGCACGCCTTCCCACTCGGGGGTGGCCGGCGGTTCCTCGACCCAGATGAGTTGCGCGCCTTCGTCATCGAACTCGCGCAGCACGGAAAACAGCTCGTGCGCCACCGCATCGGCCCGTTCAGGCATCACGCGCAGGCGCACGCCCGACACCACGCCGGGTGGCAGGGGCCTCGAATATACCGCCAGCCGCAGCGGCTCGCGGCCGAGCACCTGCAACGCCGAGTGAAGCGCGGCGCGGGGCATCACGCGCAGCGTCGCGCGCGGTGCATAGTGCGATTCGAGCGTGCCCGAGGCACGCGGCACGGCACCATCGGACTCGCGCAGCGGTTCACCGGCTGCCGCTTCGATCTGAGCGCGCGTCAGCACGCCGGGGCGCAGCAGCACCGGGTGGCCGCGCGAACAATCGACGATGGCCGACTCGATGCCGACCGTGCACGCACCGCCGTCGAGCACCAGCAGCGACTCGCCGAACTCGGCCGCCACGTGCGCTGCCTGTGTCGGGCTGATGCGACCGAACCGGTTCGCACTGGGGGCGGCGACACCGGGCACGCCGAGTTGCTGCGCCGCCTGCAGCAGCGCACGCGCCACCGGGTGCGATGGGCAGCGCAGGCCGATGGTGTTCTGCCCCCCCGCGGCAGCCGCGCCGACGTTCGGTGCGCGCGGCACGATGACCGTCAGCGGGCCGGGCCAGAAGGCGGCGATCAGGCGCACCGCCACCGGCGGCACCGAGGCAGCGAACACGCGTGCGCCAGCCGCATCGGCCACGTGCACGATCAGCGGGTGATCGGCCGGTCGGCCCTTGGCGGCGAAGATCTTTGCCACCGCCGTGTCGTCGTCGGCACGCGCGCCGAGCCCGTACACCGTTTCGGTCGGAAAGGCGACCAGTTCGCCCGCCGCCAGTGCCGCCGCGGCGCGCGCAATCGCGCCCGGGTCCGCCCCCTCGAGTTGCACGGTCAGCCGCCCTCACGGAACGCGTCGATGCCGAGCAGCGCGGCTGCCTGCGAGGCCGTGCGCCGGGCTTCATCGAGCGTCGCTGCGGTCAGCGTCAGGTGCCCCATCTTGCGGCCGCGTCGTGCCGTGGCCTTGCCGTAGAGGTGCAGGTGCGCGCCGGGCAGCGCCAGCACGTCCTGCCACGGCGGAGCGGTCTCGCGCTCGCCCCCGTCGCGAAACCACAGGTCGCCGAGCAGGTTGAGCATCACCGCCGGCGAATGCAGGCGCGGCGCCCTCAATGGGGCGCCGGTCATGGCCCGCACCTGCAGCTCGAACTGCGACAGGTCGCAGGCGTCGACGCTGTAGTGGCCGGAATTGTGCGGGCGCGGCGCCATCTCGTTGGCGACCACGGCGCCGTCGGCGAGCACGAAGAACTCGACACACAGCACGCCGACATAGGCCATGGACTGCGCAACGCGCTCTGCCGCGTCGATGGCGCGCTGCTGCACCGCCGGCGTGAGGTCGGGCGACGGCACCTGCGTGACGGCGAGAACCCCATCGCGATGCAGGTTCTGCTGCAGCGGGAAGTGCACCACCGCAGCGTCGGCGCTGCGCGCAACGATCACGCTGACCTCGTAGGCCAGCGGCAGCAGCTTCTCGAGCACGCAGGGGGCCTGCTTCAAGGTCGCCCAGGCCGACCCGAGTTCGTCGCGCGTGCGCACGCGCAGCTGGCCCTTGCCGTCGTAGCCCAGGCGCGCGGTCTTCAGGATGCCGGGCAGCAAGTCGGCGGCCACGGCAGCGAGTTGCTCAGGCGTTTCGATCAGCGCATGCGGCGCGCAGGGCACGCCACAGCGAACGAATTGCGCCTTCTCGGCCGCGCGGTCCTGGCAGATCGCCACCGCGTCGGCGCCGGGTGCCACCGGCCGGTGCGCGCCCAGTGTCATCAAGGCCGCGGCGGGCACGTTCTCGAACTCGGTGGTGACGGCGGCGCAGCGCTGCATCAGCTGCGCGAGACCCTGCTCGTCGAGGTAGTCGCATTTGATGTGGTGGTGTGCCACCAGCCCGGCCGGGCTCGCCGGATCGGGATCGAGCACGGCGGTGAAGTAGCCCATGCGCTGCGCCGCATGCACGAACATGCGGCCGAGCTGGCCGCCGCCCATGACGCCGAGCGTCGCGCCTGGCGCGATGAATGCGGTCATTTCAGTCGCTCCGCTTCGCGCGACCCGCGACAAAGGAACCGGCCGGCACCAAGCAGACACCGCGGATCCGGCTCCGCCGGTCCGCTGGTGTCGCCCCCTTGAGGGGGAGCGCCGAAGGCGCTTCGGGGGTGGTTCATTTCAGTTCGGCCGACATCGCGCGCGCCGCTTCGGTCTGCCGCGCACGGTAGGCCTCGAGCTTGGCGCGCAGCGCGACGTCTTCGTTGGCCAGCATCGCCACCGCGAACAACGCCGCATTGGCCGCGCCGGCCGTGCCGATAGCGAACGTCGCCACCGGAATGCCCTTGGGCATCTGCACGATCGAGTGCAGCGAATCGACGCCTTGCAGATGGCGGCTCGCCACCGGCACGCCGAGCACCGGCACGGTGGTCTTCGCCGCCAACATGCCCGGCAGGTGCGCGGCACCGCCGGCACCGGCAATGATCGCCTTCAGGCCGCGCGCCGCAGCGCCCTCGGCGTAGGCGAACATGTCGTCAGGCATGCGGTGGGCCGAAACCACGCGCGCTTCGAAGGGAATGCCGAACTCGGCGAGAATCTCGGTGGCGGTGCGCAGGGTGTCCCAGTCGCTGCTGGAACCCATCACCACACCCACCACGACTGGGGCGTGGCTCATTTGCTTTGGCTCCTGGTGCTTGGCAAACCTTGAATTGTAGGCGGCGCGGCATCACCTCCACGGGCTGCGCACAAAGACCGAACCCGCAACCCATGATCGACATCTCGCTCCAGAACTTCGAAGCCGACCTGATCCACGCGTCGCAGCAGCAGCCGGTGCTGCTCGACATCTGGGCGCCGTGGTGCGGGCCCTGCAAGTCGCTCGGCCCCGTGCTCGAGAAACTCGAAGTCGCCTACGCCGGGCGCTTCAAGCTGGCGAAACTGAACTCGGACGAGCAGCCCGAGATTTCGGGCCAGTTGTCGCAGATGTTCGGCGTACGCAGCATTCCGTTTTGCGTGATGTTCAAGGGCGGGCAGCCGGTGGACGGCTTTGTCGGGGCACTGCCCGAGGGCGAAGTGCGCAAGTTCCTCGACAAGCACGTGCCGAGCGCCGAAGAAATGGCGGCCGAAGAAGTAGTGCAAGAGGCGCAAACCCTGCTGGCCGAGGGCGACAGCGCCAGCGCGCTCGAACGCTTGCAGGAAGCGGTGGCGATCAATCCCGGCAACGACGCCGCCCGCTACGACTACCTGCGCGCGCTGCTGAAGGCCGACCTCGTGGCCGAGGCCCGCCGCGCATTCGAACCGGTGGCCGCCAAGGCGACGCTCGATGCGCGCCTCACGGCCTGCGGGCACTGGCTGGCAGCGTGCGAGAAAGCGGCATCGGCGCGCTCGCCACAGGTGCTGGCCGCGGCCATCGCCGCCAACAAGCGCGACTTCGACGCGCGCTTCGAACTCGCGCAGACCCACTTCGCCGCCCAGCACTTCACGCAGGCTCTGGACGAACTGCTCGAAATCGTGATGCGCGACAAGAGCTGGAACGACGAACTCGCGCGCAAGAACTACGTCGCTATCCTCGAGCTGATGAGCAAGCCAGCGCCCGCGAAGGCCGAAGCGGCGGCTCCGAAGGGAACCCTGGAAGTGGCCGGCAGGGTGGCCGCTGCGAGCGCCGACCCGGTGGTCGACCAGTACCGGCGCAAGCTGAGCATGGCGCTGTTCTAGCGCGTCGCTGTCAACGCGTCACTGCAGGCCCGGCACCTGCCGCAGCGCGGCGTCGAGCAGCGACACCAGCAGCGCCTGCTGCTCGCGCAGCGTCTTCAGCTCGGCCGCCGCGCGCTCGGCGTGCGGCTTCGCTTCGGCGTCGAGGCCGAGGGCGGAAAACACCTGCGCCAGGCGGCCGTTCGCGGCGGCACTGTCCTCTTCCTCGCAGTCGGGCCCAAAGCTGGCCTGCGCCAGGCGCGCTTCGGCCAGCGCGTCGTCGGCGCAGCCGAGCTTGAACTTGCACCAGGCGATGTCGGCATGCAGCACCGGCAACATGTACGACAGGCCGTCGTCGACCGCGCCCGGCAGATGAGCGTCGAACAAGGCCAACGCTTCGGCATAGTCGCCCTGCGCCAGCACGAGTTGCGCGCGCATCACGCGGGCCATCGAACGCAGCGCATTGCGACCGACATAGGCGTCGAAATGGCCGGCGGACTCCGCGCCCACCAGGGCTTCGCGCACGGCGTTGGGGTTGGGTGCTGCCGCGTCGGGGCCGAAGATCGAGGCCATGCGCGCCTGGTTGCCGCTGATCCACGCACGGTTGATCATCAAGGCGCCGATCGTCGTGGCGTCGCCGTCGGCCGTTGCATGCTCGCGCGCACGCTGGTACCAGGGCTGGGCGCGCTCGGACCGGCCACCCCAGTGGTAGGACTGGGCCGCCACCAGGCAGGCGCGCGCGCGTGCGGCGTGGTGGTCGTCCGCCGCCTCCTGCAAGGCTTCGGCCACATGGCGAGCCACGCCGCCCAGGTCGTCGTAGACGTAGTCGAAATGTGCGAGCCAGGCCGCGCAGACGGCGATCAGCGGCCGCTCGCGCGCCGCGGTGCTGAACGCGTAGGCGCGCTGAATGCGGTCGCGTGCCGATGCGGCCTGATCGCGGTAGTGGTCCATCAGGCCTTCGGCCAGACAGAGCCAGGCGGCGAGCGCCGGGCTCGGCGTGTTGGCATGCTGCGCGCGCAACTCGTCCAGCGTGCGCCGGACCTCGTCGAAACGACCCAGCCGCGCCAGCAGACCGGCGCGTTCGGCCTTCAGGCAGGCCGCGGCGACGGGGCTCCCGGCCGCGGCGATCGCGGCGTCGAGCCGTGTCAGCGCACGCGACTTCGGCGTCGTCATGCGGTGAGCCGCTGCAGCGCCTCGCGGTACTTGGCGGCAGTCTTGGCGATCACGTCGGCCGGCAAGGGCGGCGCCGGCGGCGTCTTGCCCCACGGCGCGCCGTCGACGCGGGCCTGCTCCAGCCAGTCGCGCACGAACTGCTTGTCGTAGCTCGGCGGATTGTGGCCTTCGCGGAACGCTGCCTCGTAGCCTTCGACCGGCCAGAAGCGCGACGAATCCGGCGTCAGCACTTCGTCCATCAGCGTCAGCGTACCGTCGGCGTCGAGGCCGAACTCGAACTTGGTGTCGGCAATGATGATGCCCCTGCGCAGCGCGAAGTCGGCCGCCGTTCGATAGAGACGGATCGAGATCTCGCGCACCTTCGCCGCCAGCTCGGCACCGATGATCTGGCTCATGCGCTCGAAGCTGATGTTCTCGTCGTGGTCGCCCAGCTCCGCCTTGGTGGCGGGCGTGAAGATCGGCGCCGGCAACTTGCTCGCGTTGCGCAAACCGGCCGGCAGCGCCACGCCGCACACCGACTGGTTCGCGCGGTACTCGGTCCAGCCGCTGCCGGCCAGGTAACCGCGCACCACGGCCTCGATCGGCAAGGGCTTGAGGCGCTTGACCAGCATCGAGCGGCCGCGCACCTGCGCGCGCTCGTCGCCGCGCACCACGCTCTCGGGGTCGTCGCCGGTGAGATGGTTGGGCACGATGTCGCGCAGTTGTGCGAACCAGAACAGCGCCATCTGCGTGAGCAACTCGCCTTTGCCCGGAATCGGCTCGCCCATGACCACGTCGAATGCACTGAGCCGGTCGCTCGCGACCATCAGGATGCGGTCGTCGCCAACGGCGTAGTTGTCGCGCACTTTGCCGCGGGCGAGCAAGGGCAGCGAAGTGATGGTCGAGTTCAGCAATGCGGCGGTCATGGTGCTTGTTCTGGGCGCCTGTGCGGGCGCGTCCCAACGTGTTCGGTCCCGGCGCAATTGTAGTGAGCGCGCATCGCCACGATCTACCCGCGAACCGGGTGTTGGATCAATTGAACGCGCGTTTCAAACAGATCGTCCGGGCAGCGAACACGGAAGCGGAAAGGGCGCCGCAGCGCCCCCTGTTCGCGGCCATGCAAGGGCTCAAGCCGTCACGCGCTGCGCCAACTCGCCCTTCGCGTAGCGCGCCGCGATCGCGGTCAGGGACTCGGCCTTGATCTTGGCGGCCTGACCTTCGCAGCCGAACTGCAGGTAGCGCTGCTTGCAGATCGCCTTGGCGGCTTCGCGCGCCGGCTTCAGGTAGTCGCGTGGGTCGAACTTCTCGGGGTTCTGCGCGAAGTACTTGCGGATCGCACCGGTCATCGCGAGGCGGATGTCGGTGTCGATGTTGATCTTGCGCACGCCGTACTTGATGGCTTCCTGGATCTCGCTGACCGGAACGCCGTAGGTCTCTTTCATGTTGCCGCCGAACTCGCGGATCTGCGCCAGCAACTCCTGCGGCACGCTGCTCGAGCCGTGCATCACCAGGTGGGTGTTCGGGATGCGCGCGTGGATTTCCTTGATGCGGCCGATGGCCAGGATGTCGCCGGTCGGCTTGCGGCTGAACTTGTAGGCGCCGTGGCTGGTACCGATGGCGATCGCCAGCGCGTCGAGCTGCGTGCGCTTGACGAAATCGGCCGCCTGCTCGGGATCGGTGAGCAGTTGCTCCATCGTCATCGTCGACTCGGTACCGTGGCCGTCTTCCTTGTCGCCGCGCATGGTCTCCAGCGAGCCCAGGCAGCCGAGCTCGCCTTCGACGGTGACCCCGAGCCTGTGCGCCATGTCAACGACCCTCTTGGTCACATCGACGTTGTAGTCGTAGCTGGCAATGGTCTTGCCGTCGGCCTGCAGCGAGCCGTCCATCATCACCGAGCTGAAGCCGAGGTTGATGGCGCCCTGGCACACGTCGGGGTTCTGGCCATGGTCTTGGTGCATCACCAGCGGAATGTTCGGGTAGGTCTCGATCGCCGCTTGAATGAGGTGCTTGATGAACGCCTCGCCGGCATACTTGCGCGCGCCCGCGCTGGCCTGCAGGATGACCGGCGCACCGACCTCGTCGGCCGCGGACATCACCGCCTGCACCTGCTCGAGGTTGTTCACGTTGAAGGCCGGAATCCCGTATCCGTTCTCGGCAGCGTGGTCCAGCAATTGGCGCATCGAAACGATTGGCATGGTGATGTCCTGGGAGTTGAGGAAGCTGCAGTTCGCTGGGCGGTAACCCGCTTGTAACTCGGGCGATTTTAGCGGCCCGGTGTCCCCTCGCCCAGCGAGATCCATGCCGACAGCGCGTCAGCACGCAGGGGGCTCGCCCTCATGGAAAGCCATGCCCTCAGCGCGGGCGCCCGCTCGTATGATCCGTCCGCCATTGCAATGGCCTCGCCACGGCGAGATGAGAGGGAGGGCGTCCACCGCGCGAAGACGCGGCGGCAGTTCATTCGCATGCGTGCGACCGGACGGAACGCGGCCTCCTGCCCGCAGAACCCGACCGGAGACAACCGTTGGAAGCCCTTGTTTACCCCCGCGAACGAACCCTCGGCACCTTCACACTCGTCATCGGCCTGCTGGTCTGGGTGGCGCTGACCGTCGGCACGCTCGGCATCGCGCTGATCTACCTGCTGTTCGGCTTCATTTTCTACCTGTTCGCCCATTCGGCGCTGATCGCCTACATCAAAGGCAACGGCGTGGAGCTGTCGGCCCAGCAGTTTCCCGACTTGCACGCGCGCTTCGAAGCCTGCTGCGACAAGCTCGCCATGGCCGACCGCCCCGCTGCGTACGTACTGCACGGCAACGGCGTGTTCAACGCGTTTGCGACACGATTCCTCGGCAAACACTTCGTCGTGCTGTTGTCGGACGTGGTCGACGCGATGGAGGCCAACCCCGACGGCGTGAACTTCTACATCGGCCATGAACTCGGCCACATCCGCATGAAGCACCTGACCGGCCAGCTGCTGCGCGCGCCCGCGCTGTGGCTGCCGCTGATCGGCGCCGCTTATTCGCGCGCCCGAGAATCCACCTGCGACCGCCATGGGCGCGCCTGCTGCAGTTCGCCCGAGAGCGCCGCGCGCGCACTTGCCGCGCTCGCCGCCGGCAAGCAGCGCTGGCCGGCGCTCGACCTGGGCGCATACCGCAATCAGGTTCGCAGCACACGCGGCTTCTGGATGTCGTACCACGAGCTCACCGGCGGCTACCCGTGGCTGAGCAAGCGCGTCGCCCGCGTGATGGAGCCGGACAAGGCGCTCCCCGGACGGCATGGCTTGTCCTATGTGCTGGCGCTGTTCGTGCCGTATCTCGGCCGCGTCGGCGGCGCGGGCGGACCGCTGGTGCTGGTGGCCATGATCGGCATCCTGGCCGCGGTCGCGTTGCCGGCGTATCAGGACTACACCGTGCGCGCCAAGATCGCCTCGACCTATGCCAACGCTGGTGCCGCCAAGGCCGCACTCACGAACTACTACCGTGCGAATCGGACGGTGCCCGAGTCGCTGCAACAAGCCGGCGTGCCCGACCGGCTGCCCGATGGATCGACATTGACCCTGGACCCGAACAAGATGGTGCTCACGCTCGGCACGGCCCATGGCGAGCTGCTGCTGGTGCCCAGCGACGACGGCAATGGCAACATCCAGTGGCAATGCCGAATCGGCGAGGGCATGCAGCCGACGCAGGCGCCGAGGGCATGCGAAGGCGCGACCCGGCGTTGAAGTGAACCGGAAATCCCCCGCTTTTCCGGTGCAAGTCCGGCGCCGGCGGGCCGACACTGGAGCCCTCGCTCCTGATGAGGCGCTGCCGTGGCTCGACTCGACATCAACTCCCTGACGCTGTGGATCACGGCCGCCGCCGCACAGCACCCGCATGACCTGGCCGACCATGTCGCGCAGCGCACCGGCGTGACCCGGCGCACCGCCAACAAGGCACTGCAGCGGCTGGTCGACCTGCAGTGGCTGCAGCGCGACGGTACCGCACGCCAGCCGCGCCACCGCGCCGGCTTGCTGCGCCAGGTCGTGCACAGCTACCCGCTGGCGGGGCTGGAGGAAGACATCCCCTGGCAGCGCGACTTCGCGCCGCATTTCTCGTTGCCGGCGCCCGTGCGGCGCATGACCCAGCACGCGTTCTGCGAACTGCTCAATAACGCGATCGACCACAGCGAAGGCACCAGCGTCACGGTGTCGCTGCGCCAGACGCCGGCCCACGTGCAGTTGCTGGTGTCCGACGACGGGCGCGGCGTGTTCGACAAGATCAACGAGGCCTTCGCCCTCGGCGACCCGACGCTGGCGATGCTCGAGCTCAGCAAGGGCAAACTCACCAGCCAGCCGCAACGCCACACCGGACGCGGCCTGTTCTTCACCTCCAAGCTCGCCGACGTCTTCGACCTGCATGCCAACGAGGTGGCCTTCCAGCGCCGCGAATGGGATGCCGACGGCTGGTCGCCGGGCCGCGCGATGAAACGCCAGGGCACCTCGGTCTATGCGGCGATCGCGCTGGACACGACACGCAGCCTGGATTCGGTGCTGAATGCCTACAGCGCCGACGGGGCCGGATTCGGCTTCGAGCGCACCGTCGTGCCGCTGCGGCTGATCACGTCGACGCTGGCCGGGCTCGAGTCGCGGGCACAAGCGCGTCGCGTGGCGTCGCGCCTGCACCAGTTCCGACGTGCCGAGGTCGACTTCAACGGCGTGCCACACATCGGCCACGGATTTGCCGACGAGCTGTTCCGCGTGCTGGCGGGAACGCCGGCGACGGCCGAGTTGGTCCCGATCAACATGTCGCCAGCGGTGGCCGCGATGGTCGACAGCGTGCGCAGCGGATAGGCAAGCCCCCCAGTCGCTTCGCTCCTGCCCCCGAGGGGCGCCACCCGTTGGCCCGGGGGACCCGGGCCAAGGGCGTGGCTTGATGCCGGACCCGGTTCAACCGACGCGTTCGGCGCGGAATCCGTCGGCGCGCATCGCCGCCAGGATTTCCTCGATGTGCGCCGCGCCGCGCGTGTGCACCACCACGTCGATCTGTGCGCGCTCGACCGACAGCGTCGTGAACGCGCGCTGGTGCTGCACTTCGTCGATGTTGGCGCCCAGCTTGCCGAGCAGCGCGGCGACGTCGGCCAGCGCCCCGGGCACATCGCGCACGTCGAAGCGCAGACGCGCCAGACGACCTGACTTGACCATGCCGCGCTGAATGATCTCGGCCAGCACCAGCGGCTCGATGTTGCCGCCGCTGAGCACCAGGCCGACCTTGCGGCCGGCGAAGCGCGCACGGTGCTTCAGCAGTGCAGCCAGGCCGACCGCGCCCGCGCCCTCGACCACCGTCTTCTCGATCTCCAGCAGCATCAGGATGGCCTGCTCGATGTCGTCTTCGCCGACCAGCAGCACATCGTTCACACGCTCGCGGATCAGCGGCAGCGTCAGTGCGCCGGGCAGCTTGACGGCGATGCCGTCGGCGATCGTCGCCTGCGCGCTGTCGCGGTGTTCACCATGCATCGCATTCCACACCGCCGGGAAGCGCTCGGTCTGCACGCCGATCACCTCGATGTCGGGCTTGATCGAGCGCGCGGCGGTGGCCACGCCGCTGATCAGCCCGCCGCCGCCGATGGCGATCACCAGCGTGTCGAGCTGCGGCTGTTGCGCCAGCATTTCGAGGCCGATGGTGCCCTGGCCGGCGGCCACTGCGAGGTCGTCGTACGGATGCACGACCGTCAAGCCGCGCTCTTGGGCGAGCTGCAGGCCGTAGGAGCGCGCATCGTCGAAGGTGTCGCCTTCGATCACCACGGTCGCGCCGAAGCGGCGCGTGTTCTCGACCTTCACCGCCGGCGCGAAGCGCGGCATCACGATGGTGGCCGGAATGGCCAGGCGCTGCGCGTGGTAGGCCACGCCTTGCGCATGGTTGCCGGCCGACACGGCCAGCACGCCGCGCTGGCGTTCCGCATCGCTGAGCTGGGCGATCTTGTTGAGCGCACCGCGCTCCTTGAACGACGCGGTGAACTGCAGGTTCTCGAACTTGAGAAACACCTCGCAGCCGGCGATGGCCGACAGCGTGCGCGATGGCACGCAGGGTGTTTCGAGCACGTGGCCGCGCAGGCGAGCGGCGGCGGCGTGGATGTCGCTGGCGGTCAGGGTCGCTGTCATGCCGCGATTGTCACCCGGCCGCCGGCGGGCCGTGCGTCAGCGCCGCGGCGGTCGCCCCAGCGCCTGCTCGATCTGCTGCACCGCCTGCATCGTGCGCAGCACGCGGTCGGGCGTGAGGCTGATGCTGTCGATTCCGAGCTCGACCAGGTATTGCGCCACGTCCAGGTGGTCCGACGGCGCCTGGCCGCAGATGCCCGAGTGGCGGCAGTTGCGGCGGGCGCCCTCGACCGCCATCTTGAACATCTTGCGCATGCCGGGGTCGCGCTCGTCGAACGACTCGGCGACGATTGCGCTGTCGCGGTCGACGCCGAGCGTGAGCTGCGTCAGGTCGTTGGAGCCGATCGAGAAGCCGTCGAACAGCTGCGCGAACTCGTCGATCAGCAGCACGTTGTTCGGGATCTCGCACATCACGTAGACCTGCAGGCCGTTCTCACCGCGCTTCAAGCCGTACTTGGCCATCGTGTCGAGCACCCGCCGCGCCTCGTCGAGCCGGCGGCAAAACGGCACCATCACCTTCAGGTTGATCAGACCCATCTGCTCGCGCACGCGCTTCAACGCGGCGCATTCGAGCGCGAAGCCTTCTTCGTAGGCCGGGTGGATGTAGCGCGCGGCGCCGCGGAATCCGAGCATCGGGTTCTCTTCGTGCGGCTCGAAGTCGCGGCCGCCGAGCAGCGCCGCGTATTCGTTGCTCTTGAAGTCCGACAGGCGAATGATCACCGGCCGCGGGAAGAACGCCGCGGCGATCGTGCCCACGCCTTCGGCGAGCTTCTCGATGAAGTAGCTTGCGCCGTCGGCGAAGCCGGCGACCTGCGCCGCGACCTTCGCGCGCTGCGCCTCGTCGACGATACGCTCCGGATGCAGCACCGCCATCGGGTGCACCTTGATGTGCTCGTTGATGATGAATTCCATGCGCGCCAGCCCGACGCCGTCGCACGGCAGCAGGCTGGTCTTGAACGCGAGCTCGGGGTTGCCGAGGTTGACCATGATCTCGGTGGCGGGTCGCTTGAGCCCGGCGAGGTCGCTCTTGTCGACACGGAACGGCACCGCGCCTTCGTAGACACGGCCGACGTCACCCTCGGCGCAGGACACGGTGACGGTCTCGCCGTTGCGCAGCGCTTCGCTCGCGCCCTGCGCACCGACCACCGCCGGGATGCCCAGCTCGCGCGCGACGATGGCCGCATGGCAGGTGCGTCCGCCGCGGTTGGTGACGATGGCCGCGGCAGTCTTCATCACCGGCTCCCAGTCGGGCGTGGTGGTGTCGGCCACCAGCACCTCACCGGGCCGGAACTCGCCCAGATGATGGGCGTTGGTGATGCAGCGCACGGCACCGCTGGCGATGCGCTCGCCGACCGAGCGGCCCTGCACGCGCACCGGCGCCGTGCCTTCGAGCACGAACTCCTCGATCAGCGTCGACACGCGTTGCGACGCCGACGTTTCGGGGCGCGCCTGCACGATGTACAGCTTGCCGTCCGGGCCGTCCTTGGCCCACTCGACGTCCATCGGCCGCCAACGGCCGGCGAGCCGGCTGTAGTGGTCCTCGATCTTGATCGCCGCATCGGCCAGCTCCAGCACGTCGGCGTCGCTCAGGCAGAAACGCGCGCGGTCGGCGGCCGGTGTCGGCTGGTTGATCACCGGCTCGCGCGTGCGGCCGCCGGCGTAGACCATGCGCACCTGCTTGCGCCCGAGGCGTTTGCTCAGCACGCAGCGGTGGCCCTGCTTGAAGGTGGGCTTGTGGACGTAGAACTCGTCGGGGTCGACGGCGCCCTGCACCACGTTCTCGCCCAGGCCCCAGGCGCCGGTGATGAAGACGACGTCGGGGTGTCCCGACTCGGTGTCGATCGTGAACAGCACGCCGCTGGCGGCCAGGTCCGATCGCACCATCTGCATCACCGCCACCGACAGGTAGACCTTGAAATGGTCGAAGCCGTTGTCGATGCGATACGAGATCGCGCGGTCGGTGAACAGCGAGGCCTGGCAGCGCTTGACCGCGTCGATCAGCATCTGCTCGCCGCGAATGTTGAGGTAGGTGTCGTGCTGGCCGGCGAAGCTCGCAGTCGGCAGGTCCTCGGCGGTGGCCGAGCTGCGCACCGCCACGCTCAGGTCGGCGCCGAACTGCTCCTGCATCTGGCGCCAGGCGGCGCGAATGCCACGCTCCACCGCGGCCGGCATCGGCGCGGCGTAGACGATCTCGCGGGCGCGCGCGCCGGCACGCGCCAGCGCCGCCACGTCACGCTTGTCCAGGCCGTCGAGCAGGCGATGCAGTTCGCCCCACGCCTCGGCGCGATCGAGCGCTTCGCGATAGGCCGGCGCGGTGACGGCGAAACCGTCCGGAATGCGCACGCCCAGCGGCGTGAGCAGCTGGAACATCTCGCCGAGTGATGCGGTCTTGCCGCCGACCAAAGGCAGGTCGGCCATCGACAGCTCGCGGAACCAGCGGATGGGATTCGATTCGGCCATGACAGTGCCTCCATGCGGACCCGTGACGCAGGGTCGTCGTCGCATGGTGCGGCCGCGCGTGAAGCGGCATCTTGAGCAGCGTCAATCCGGGGACGGGCCGAGCGCCGGGCCGCCCAAACCGGCCCGCATCCCAAGGGCCAGGAAGGGGCCCCTCGTGGCCCCTGGGGATCGCCCGACGTACCCGTGTCGGGCGAGGGGCTCAATCCACCCGGCAGACCTTCAGCATGTTGGTGCCGCCGGGGTATCCCATCGGTTCACCACAGGTGATGGCATAGGTGTCACCGGGCTTGAGCACACCGAGTTCGACCAACAGCGTTTCGGCCTTCGCGAGCGCGGTGTCGCGGTCGGTGTAGGCGGGCATCAACAGCGGGCGCACATTGCGGTACAGCGTCATCTTGCGTTGCGACAACACGCCCGAGGTCAGGCCGTAGATCGGCACCTTGATGTTGTGCCGGCTCATCCACAGCGCCGTCGAGCCCGACTCGGTCAACGCGATGATCGCCTTGCAGCCGAGGTGGTGTGCCGTGAACAAGGCACCCATCGCGATCGACTGGTCGATGCGGCCGAAATGCTTGTTGGTGAAGTCGGTCTCGATGGTGACGTCGTCGGCCGCCTCCGCCTCGAGCGCGATCGCCGCCATCTGCGTGATCGTCTCGACCGGGTACTTGCCGGACGCGGTTTCGGCGCTCAGCATCACCGCGTCGGTGCCGTCGAGCACGGCATTGGCCACGTCGCTCACCTCGGCACGCGTGGGCACCGGGTTGACGATCATCGACTCCATCATCTGAGTCGCGGTGATGACCACCTTGTCCATCTCGCGGGCCATACGGATCATGCGTTTCTGCAGCGCCGGCACCGCCGCGTTGCCGACCTCCACCGCCAGGTCGCCACGCGCCACCATGATGCCGTCGCTCGCGCGCAGGATGGCTTCGAGCATTGGAATGGCTTCGCTGCGCTCGATCTTGGCGATCAGGTGGGGCTTGTGGCGCCACGGTTCGCCGGCCACGTTGGCGAGCTGGCGCGCCATCTCCATGTCGGTCGCGTTCTTCGGGAAACTGACGGCGAGGTACTCGCACTGGAAGCTCATCGCCGTCTTGATGTCTTCCATGTCCTTGGCGGTCAGCGCCGGTGCGGTGAGCCCGCCGCCGGCCTTGTTGATGCCCTTGTTGTTGGACAGCTCGCCGCCGATCACCACCGTGGTGTGGACTTCTTCGCCGTGCACGCCGTCGACGGTAAGCCGCAGCAACCCGTCGTTGATCAGCAGCGTGTCGCCGGGCTTCACGTCGCGCGGCAATTGTTTGTAGTCGAGCCCCACGCGGTCGTTGTTGCCGAGATCGTTGTAAGCCGCGTCAAGAATGAATTTCTGCCCCGGCTCGAGCATCGTCTTGCCGCCGTCGAACTTGCCGACGCGGATCTTCGGGCCCTGCAGGTCGGCCATGATTGCCACTTCGCGGCCGGCCTGGCGCGCCACCTCGCGCACCAGCGTCGCGCGGTCGATGTGGTCTTGCGCCTTGCCGTGTGAGAAATTCAGCCGCACCACGTCGACGCCGGCACGAATCATTTGTGCCAGGATCTCCGGCGAGCTGGATGCGGGGCCGAGCGTGGCAACAATCTTGGTGGCGCGGCTCATAAAGTCTCCTGTGGTTCGAGCTCGCGATTATGGGCGCCGGGAGTTTCAGCCGGTTACGGCGCGGCGCTCCAGAATTTCGAATGCCGGCAGCGTCTTGCCTTCCAGCACTTCGAGGAAGGCGCCGCCGCCGGTGGAGATGTAGCCGATCTGTTTCTCGATGCCGTACTTGGCGATCGCCGCCAGCGTGTCGCCGCCACCGGCAATGCTGAATGCGCTCGACGCCGCGATGGCGCGCGCAATGGTTTCGGTGCCATGTGCAAACGCCTCGAACTCGAACACGCCGACCGGTCCGTTCCAGACGATGGTGCCGGCGGCCTTCAACTGCTCGGCCAGAGCGGCGGCGGTCGTCGGGCCGATGTCGAGGATCAGGTCATCGGCGGCCACGTCGGTGGCGGCTTTCACCGTCGCCGGTGCGTCGGCGGCGAACGCCTTGGCGGTCACCACGTCGACGGGAATGGGCACCGCGGCGCCGCGCGCCTTCATTGCTTTGATGACGGCCTTGGCCTCGCCGAGCAGATCGGCCTCGGCCAGCGACTTGCCGATCGACAGGCCCGCGGCCAGCATGAAGGTGTTGGCGATGCCACCGCCGACGATCAACTGATCGACGTTCTTCGCCAGCGCCTGCAGGATCGTCAGCTTGGTGCTGACCTTGCTCCCCGCGACGATGGCGACCAGCGGGCGCTTCGGCTGGGCCAGCGCCTTGGTGATCGCGTCGATCTCGGCCGCCAGCAAGGGTCCGGCGCAAGCGACTTTCGCGAACTGGGCGATGCCGTAGGTCGAAGCCTCGGCGCGGTGCGCGGTGCCGAAAGCATCGTGCACGAAGATGTCGCACAGCGCGGCCATCTTGCGCGCCAAGGCTTCGTTGTTCTTCTTCTCGCCCTTGTTGACGCGGCAGTTCTCCAGCATCACCAGCTCGCCCGGCGCGACGCGGACGCCGTCGACCCAGTTCGCGACCACCGGAATCTCGCGGCCCATCAGCTCGCCCATGCGGCGCGCCACCGGTGCCAGCGAATCTTCGGGCTTGAACTCGCCTTCGGTCGGCCGGCCAAGATGCGAGGTGACCATCACCGCGGCGCCGGCCTTAAGCGCCAGTGCGATGCAGGGAATCGACGCTCGGATGCGCGTGTCTTCGGTGATGTGGCCGGCGTCATCGAGCGGCACGTTGAGATCGGCGCGGATGAACACGCGTTGGCCGCGGGCTTTGCCACTGGCGACTAGGTCTTCGAATCGGAGGATGTTCATGGCGTCAGCGGCTCGCGAGGATGCAATCCGCTGATTTTAGGGACCCTTCGCGTCGCGCGGGAACAGATCGGTTTCAGCGCGCGTCGATTGCGCTCACCAGCCCAGGCCGAGCTTGAGCGGCACCAGCACCGCCATGCCGCTGAGGATGGTGCCGAGGATGCCGCGGCGCCAGAAGAAATAGGCCGTGGCCGCGGCGACCGCATACAGCCGCGCGTCCTGCCAGGTGTCGACGAGATGGCCTTGCGTCATGACGATCTCCGGCACCACCACCGCCGCAAGGGCGGCCAGCGGCGCATAGCGCAGGCCGCGGTTGACCCAGCCGGGCAGGACCAGCTCACGCTGCGAGATCAGAAAGAACGAGCGCGTGAGCACCGTGATGACGGTCAGCCCGACGATCGTGATGACGGCCTCCCAACCGCTCATGCCGACGCTCCGGCACGCCGCGCGGCGTCGCCGAGCAGCGCGTTGCGCACGCGTCGGCCGGCGTCCCCGCTGCCGTCGATCATCAGGCCGACGCACACCGCAGCGGCGATGGCGACCACGATGTGCAGGCGAAACGGCAGCGCGAACGCGGCCACCGCCGCCGCCCCGGCGACCAGCGCGGCAAACCCGGTCGCGCGGTCGGACAGCAGCGAACAAGTCAATCCGAGCAGCGCGAGCACGCCGGCGAAACCGAGCCCCCAATGGGTGGGGATCACGTCGGCGAGCACGATGCCGAGCACCGCCGGCACCTGCCACGCCAGCCAGTTGGCCGCCGTGCCGCCGACGAAGTATTCGATCTGGTCTTCGTCGTCGCGCGCTTCGTGGAAGCGCTTCATGAACAGCACATAGGTCAGGTCGGCGGTGAAGTAGCCGAGCAGCAGGCGCTGGCGCAGCGGGAAACGCATGAAGAACGGCCGCCACTGGGCGCTGAAGATCACGAAGCGCAGGTTGACGCAGGCGGCCGTCGCCCAGACCACCCAGACCGGCGCACCCGCGAGCATCAGCGGCAGCGCCGCGAGTTGCGCACTGCCGGCGAACACCGCGAAGTTCATCAGCAGGGCCAACGGCACCGACAGGCCGGCCTTGACCATCGCCACGCCGGTGACCAGGCCCCAGGCGGCGATGCCCAGGCTGACCGACGACATCTCCTTGGCGCCGGCACGGAATTGCGGGTGGTGCAGCGCGGCGCGGAGGGAACTCATTGGGCAGATTGTCTCGCCTGCCGCGCCGCCTTGCCGGCGCAGGGGCAAATACCCGAGCTCGGGAGCTGCCGAGCCGCCTCAAAGCGGCTGCGCGACCCGTTACGAGGTGTGTGGCTTGGCGTCTTTCGGCTTGGCCTTGGGTGACGCCCGTTTGTCCGCGACGCCGTCGTCCGCCTCGGAGGCCTTCGGTTCGGCCGCCTTGGCCTCGGCCGCCTTCGCTTCGGCGGCCTTCAGGCTCGCGAGCTGCGTCAGCAGCTGCGGCGCGACGCTGTCGATCTTGTTCTCGCGCATGTAGTCGTTCATGTCGCGCCAGCCGGCGAAGATCGCCGCCTTGTCAGCCCGCTTGTTGAGCAGGTAGCAGTCCTCGATCGCGCGGCCCGCATGGCGGCAGGCGGCGCCCACCGCCTTGCCTTCGGCGTCGCGCGCCGCGGCCTGTTTTTCGGCCGACTCCATGCCCAGCATTTCGCAGCCTGTCAGCAACAGGACGGCAAACGAGGTGGCGATGATGGCAAGGCGTGGCATGGCAGTCGCAGCGCAGTTCTGCACCGGTTATCGACCGGCCCGGCGGCAACTTGAGACACAGGCTACGGGCGCATCGCCAACAGGCGCTCGACCCGCTCTTCGGTCGACGGGTGGGTGGAGAACAGCGTGCGCAGCCCGCCGCCCGACAGCGGGTTCATGATCATCATCTGCGCCGTTTCCGGATGCCGCTCGGCCGTCTCGAGCGGAATGCCTTGGGCGTAACGCTGGATCTTCTGCAACGCCGAGGCGAGCGAGCGCGGATCGCCGGACAGTTCGGCGCCGCCCCGGTCGGCTTCGAATTCGCGCGCGCGGCTGATGGCCATCTGGATCAGGCTCGCGGCGATCGGGGCCAGCAGCATCACCAGAATGCTGACGACCGGGTTGACCTGCCGACCTTCGCTGTCGCGTCCCCCGAAGATCATCGCGAAGTTGGCCAGCATCGAGATGGCACCGGCCATCGTCGCGCTGACCGTGCTGATCAGGATGTCGCGGTGCCGCACATGCGACAGCTCATGCGCCATCACGCCGCGCAGCTCGGGCTCGGTGAGCACGCGCAGGATGCCGGTGGTCGCCGCGACGGCTGCGTGTTCGGGGTTGCGGCCGGTGGCGAAGGCATTCGGCGCGTCCTCGTTGATCAGGTAGACGCGCGGCATCGGCAGGCCGGCTTTCTGGGCCAGGTCGCGCACGATGGCGTAGAACTGCGGCGCCGAACTCGCATCGACTTCCTGCGCCTTGTACATGCGCAGCACCAGCTTGTCGGAAAACCAGTAGCTGAAGAAGTTCATCGCCACCGCGAGGGTCAGTGCGAACATCATTCCCGAGCGCCCGCCCAGCACTGCGCCGATGGCCATGAACAGGGCGGTGATGGCCGCCATCAGGATGGCGGTCTTCATCAGGTTGAACATGCGGGTCTCTCCAGCGAAGGTGCAAAGCCCTCAGATGTGGGCGCGCGCCGGCAGTTCAACCGGGAGCGGCGCCGAGAACCCGGCCGGCGAGCGATGCCTGGCCCTGCTGGAACTGCCCGGCCGACACGCGCTTGCCGCCGGGCCGCTGCAGTTCGGTGACGTGCAAGGCGCCGCGCCCGCAGGCCACGGTGATGGCCTCGTCGGTCGCCTCCAGCACCGTGCCGGGCTGCCCGGCGGCGCTGCTCAGCCGCGCCCGCCACAGCTTGACCGGCTCGCCGTCCAGCGTGGTGCTGGCGCCGGGAAACGGGTCGAACGCGCGAATGCGGCGTTCGATGGACTCGGCGGCGTCGGCCCAGTCGATCGGCGCCTCGGCCTTGTCGATCTTGTGCGCATAGGTCACGCCATCGGCCGGCTGCGGCGTGCGCGCGAGACCACCGCAGGCAAGCAGCTCGAGGGCGTCGACGCAAAGG
This sequence comes from Piscinibacter sp., assembly GCA_041496605.1. Taxonomy (GTDB): domain Bacteria; phylum Pseudomonadota; class Gammaproteobacteria; order Burkholderiales; family Burkholderiaceae_C; genus Albitalea. Next base: position 19,313 of record JBGQEX010000024.1, on the reverse strand, counting down.
CGCCCGCCCAGCGCCGCCAGGCGCGCCTGCAGCGTCGCGGTGGTGTCGTCGGGCGCGATGTCGACCGCCTCGGCCAGCAGCATGTCGCCGGTGTCCAGGCCGGCATCCATCTGCATGATGGTGACGCCGCTGCGCTTGTCGCCGGCTTCGATCGCACGGTGGATCGGCGCCGCACCGCGCCAGCGCGGCAACAAGGACGCGTGAATGTTGATGCAGCCGCGCGGCGGCATGTCCAGCACCCATTGCGGCAGGATCAGCCCATAGGCCGCCACCACCACCACGTCGGGCTGCGCGTCGAGCAGGGCACGGCGCGCGGCATGCGCGTCGTCGGGGGCCTTGCCGTCCAGCCGCAGGCTGCGCGGTTGCGCCACCGGCAGGCCGTAGCGAAGCGCGAACTGCTTGACGGGCGACGCCTGCAGCTTCATGCCGCGGCCGGCAGGCCGGTCGGGCTGCGTCAGCACCAGCGCGATCTCGAAGCCGGCAGCGTGCAGCCGCTCAAGCGCCGCCTGGGCGAACTCGGGTGTTCCGGCGAAAGCGACTCTCATGCGCGGCCGTTCATCACGCACGCTGCTCCTCGCGCGTCTTCTTCAGCATCTTGGTCTTGATGCGTTCGCGCTTGAGCGGGCTCAGGTACTCGACAAAAACCTTGCCGATCAGGTGGTCCATTTCATGCTGCACGCAGATCGCCAGCAGCCCTTGCGCGTCGAACTCGCGGACGGTACCGGCCCGGTCGAGCGCGCGCACGGTGACGCGGGCATGCCGCTGCACCTTGTCGTAGATGGCCGGCACCGACAAGCAGCCTTCGTCGCTGAACGTCATCTCCTCGCTTTGGGCGACCAGTTCCGGGTTGATCAGTACGCGCGGGTCGCCCCGGCCTTCCGAGGTGTCGATGACGATCACCCGCTCATGCACATCGACTTGCGTGGCGGCCAGGCCGACGCCTTCGGCCTCGTACATGGTCTCGAGCATGTCGTCGACGAGGCGGCGAATGCGCTCGTCGACCTGCAACACGGGCTTGGCGACCGTGTGCAGTCGGGGATCGGGGTAACGCAGGATGTGAAGCAGGGCCATAAGTAAGGGAAGGTTTCAGCCGTTGCGGTGAGCGCGGGGCCTGTGGACGTGGCGCAACGCCGGCGGGTGTGACAGGCCGCACACCCGGCGCGCCGCCGAGTCACTTTCGTTGCGATATCAAGGGTTTAGAGGCAGAATCTGTGAAACTGTATGAGGAATTTTCGCCGGGAATTTTCGCCGATTGGCGGGCAGACCTGACACGCTTCGGCGAACAACCCCACAGCACAACCCAACGCGCAGGACCTCACCCGTCCGCGCCCGGAGACACAAGTTGATGACGCGTCGCACCCGTTTCGCATTCCAACCCCGCTTGGCCGCCGGCACGGCCCTGCTTGGCGTGGCGTTGGGTGCCGCGCTCGCCCCTGCCGCGCAGGCGGCAGGTAATTATCCGATCACCAATGAGCAGCGCAGCACGGCGCAGAAAGTCGCCGATGCCGGGGTGCCGCTGTCCGAGCTGGCGCCGGACGCGCCCGATTCCTACACCGTCAAGCGCGGTGACACGCTTTGGGACATCTCCAAGCTGTACCTGAAGAGCCCGTGGCGCTGGCCTGAACTGTGGGGCATGAACCTCGACCAGATCCGCAACCCGCACCTGATCTATCCGGGGCAAACGCTGCTGCTCGAGAAGACCGACGGTCGTGCGCGTCTGCGCGTCGGCGAGTCGAGCCCCGATGGCACCGTGAAACTGTCACCGCGCGTGCGCAGCTCGTCGGTCGACAGCGGGGCGATCCCGTCGATTCCGTTCCATCTGATCGAGCCCTTCCTCAACGAAGCCGTGATCTTCGAGGGCAACCAGCTTGCGATGGCACCGCGCATCGTCGCCACCCAGGAAGGCCGGGTGCTGCTGTCGCGCGGCGACACCGCGTATGTGCGCGGCGAACTCGGCGGCAACAGCGCCTTCCGCATCTTCCGCGAGCCCAAGCCGCTGAAGGATCCGACCACCGGCGAGGTGCTCGGCTACGAAGCCGCCTACGTCGGCGCGGCCGACGCGGTGCGTGCGGGTGAAAGCCGCGACACGGCCAGCAACAAGGCCGTGATCGTGCCGGCCACGTTCACCGTCACCAGCATCCGCCAGGAAGCCAATGTCGGCGACCGGCTGGCGCCGGTGCCGGCACGCGAGCTGACCAACTACGCACCGCACGCGCCCGCAGCGCCGATGGCGGGCCAGATTGCGTCGCTGTACGGCGACGCGCTGACGGCCGGGCAGAACCAGATCGTGGCGCTGAACCGCGGTGCGCGGGACGGCATGGAGCGCGGCCACGTGCTCGCGCTGTGGCGCGCCGGCGAATACGTGATCGACAAGACCGATCCGGCACGCCCCACCATAAAGCTGCCCGACGAGCGGCACGGCATGCTGTTCGTGTTTCGCGTGTTCGACCGCATGTCCTATGCGCTGATCCTGTCGGTCAAGGACCCGGTCAAGCCGGGCGATCGTTTCACGCAGCCCTAGGATGTCGACCCCCACGTCGCTTCGCTCCTGCTCCCCGAGGGGGCGCTCAGCCGCCTTGAGGCGGCTCGGCGCTGGCTGAGTCGCGTTCGGGTCCCGTGATCGAGCGCGATGAGCTCGCCGCTTGGCTGCGGCTGCTCGAGACCCCGCAGGTTGGCCGCGAATCGGCACGCAAGCTGCTCGCCGCCTTCGGCTCGGCGCAATCCGTCATCGATGCCTCGGTCGGCGCGCGCCGCGAAGTGGTCGCTTTGGGCCCGGCACTTGCGTTGGCGACCGCGCCCGACACGCTGGCCGCCCTGATCGCGGCCACTGCCGAGTGGCTCGCCGCCGACGCCGACGAGACGCGCGCCGTCGTCACGCTCGGTGACCCGCTGTACCCGGCAGCGCTGTTGAACATCGCCGATCCGCCGTTGCTGCTGTACCTGCAAGGGCGTGTCGAATTGCTGCAAGCCCCCTCGGTGGCCATCGTCGGCAGCCGCAACCCGACTCATCAAGGCACGGACAACGCCCATGCGTTCGCGGCACACCTGAGCCGCGCCGGCTGGCCGGTGGTGTCCGGCATGGCGCTGGGCATCGACGGCGCCGCCCATGAAGGCGCCCTCGAAGGCAGTGCCGGGACCGTGGCGGTGGTCGGCACCGGGCTCGATCGGGTCTACCCACGGCGCCACCTTGACCTGGCACATCGCATTACCCGCCAAGGCTTGATGGTCAGCGAGTACTCGCTTGGAACGCCGGCGTTGCCGCCAAATTTCCCGTTGCGCAACCGGATCATCGCCGGCCTGGCGCGTGGCACGCTGGTGGTCGAAGCGGCGCTGCAGTCGGGCTCGCTGATCACCGCGCGCCTGGCTTCCGAGGCCGGGCGCGAGGTGTTCGCGATTCCCGGTTCGATCCACTCGCCGCAGTCGCGGGGCTGCCATGCGCTGATCAAACGGGGTGCCAAACTGGTCGAGAATGCGCAGGACATCCTCGAGGAATTGCAGCCCGGAATTGCCCCCGCCGCGGCCCCTGCCGAGCCGACGCGGAACACCGACCCGCTGCTGCAGGCGCTGGGTTACGAACCGGTGTCCCTCGACGCACTGGGCGCGCGCACCGGCTGGTCAGCCACCGAACTGAACACCCGCCTGCTCGAGCTGGAACTCGGCGGCCAGGTCGCCCGCTTGCCCGGCCAGCTGTTCCAGCGCATCGGCCACAGCTAGCACGCACAGCCCGAGGTCGTGGCGGAATTGGTGTCTTTCGCGCCCGGCCATTTGCCGGCTCTGCGGTATAGTGGATTCATGTTCGACGTGCTCGTGTACCTGTACGAAAACTACTGGCGACCCGACGCCTGTCCCGACCACGCGCAGCTGACCCGCAAGCTGTCGGCCGTCGGGTTCGAGTCCGACGAGATCCAGGAAGCGTTGTCGTGGCTGGACGGCTTGGCCGGCGCCGCTGAGTCGTATGTCGGCGAGCAGGGCGAGCGCAGCCTGCGCGTGTACTCGCCAGTCGAACAAGAGCACCTCGGCGAGGCGTCGATCGGCTTCATCAGCTTCCTCGAATCGGCCGGCGTGCTGCCACCGCCGATGCGCGAAATGGTCATCGACCGCGCCAGCGCGATCCCCGGCGGACCGCTCGACCTCGAAGACCTGAAGATCATCGTACTGATGGTGTTCTGGAGCCTGGGCGAGGAGCCCGATGCGCTGATTCTCGACGAGCTGTTCGTCGACGAGGAAGACCGGCTGATCCATTGACGCCGGTGCCAACCGGCCATCAGCAAGCCGCCTTCGGGCGGTTTTCGTTTTTCCGCCGTCAGCTCAGCAGGCGGCCCGGGTCGACGTCGAGCTTCGCCAGCGCATTGCGCGTGGCACGCACGGTCAACGATTCGTCCTGGGCCGGCACCAGCAGGCCGGCCTGCAGGAAGGCCGCCAGCCGGTGTTGCTGGAACAGGACGCCGCGCCCCTGCGGTGACACGAACAGCGTCAGCTGCTTGCGCAAGCCCTGCCAAGCCAGCTGCACGGCCTCGTTGCGGTTGCGGTAGTCGAGCATGTACCAGCTGCCCACCTGCAGCTCGCGGGCCCAAGACAGCATGGCCGGCGTGGGCATCGAACCGCCCTCGCCCACCACCTCGAGTTCCGAGCTTTCGTGGCCCGACAAGTCGAGCACCAGCGACTCGTCAATTTCGACGTCTTCGGCGTCGGGCAGCAGCTCTTCGAGCGTTTCGAGCCGCGCCATCAGGTCTTCCAGCCGGTCGTGCGGGATCGCCGCCGCCTTGGCGGTGAACGCCGCCGCCAGCGAGTTGTTCAGGCGCTGGATGTGCTCGTCTTGCTTGGCCGCCTGCACGCCGGCGTTGTGCATGCCCTCGCGCAGGATCTTCAGCAAGGGTGGCAGCCGGCGAATCACCTCGGCCCGCTCCTCGCGCGACACTTTGGCGCTGGCCGACCAGATCAGGTCCGCCGCGGCGCGCTTCATGACCTTGGTCTCGTCGCTTTGCAGGCCGGACTTCACCGCGGTCATCGCGAGTACGTCCGCCCACACCTGGAACAGGAACTCGCGCACGCCCTCCTGCACGGGCACCTCGTTGAGCATCTTGCGCAGCTCGATCGTGTACTGGATCGCCAGCGTCTCGCGCTGTTCCACCTGCTGCGCCAGCGACACGCCCTTGCGCGACGCCTCGTTGTCGTTCTTGAAGTAGTGCTCGAGAAACTTCTCGAACTCGGTCAACACGGTCTGGAACACACGCCGGCCGGTATCGGGGTAGGCCTCGACGACCTGCACGACACGCTTGATTTCCTTTTCGACCAGTTCGCCGGCATTGCGCATCGCCGCGTCGAAACCCATCACGCAGGCGCCCATGCGGTCGATCAGCCGGCGCGCCGGGTGATCGGTGGTGGCGAAGAAATCGGGCTCACTGACCGCGACACGCAACACCGGCATCTGCAGCCGTGCGAACCACACGCGCACCGTGGCCGGAATGCGCTCTTCGGTGAGGATGCTCTGGAACAGCAGCGCGACGATCTCGATCGTCGCACGCTCGATCGGCGTGGTGGCGGCCTGCTTCAGCGCCTGTTTGCGCTGCTGCAGTTCCTCCAGCAGCATCGGCGTGCTGAGCTGCGCGCCAGCGGAGCGTCCCAGGGTCGCGGTGCCGGCGCTCAAGCGCCGGGCGATTCCCTGCTGGGCGTCGGCGATCGCCGCGGTGAGCGCCGGCGACGTGGGGGTCGGGTGCTGCAAGGTGTGGGCGAATTCGGGCAGTTGCCGGCCGATCAGCCGGTTCAGCCGGCCCAGCACCGCTTCGGCATGGTCGGCCCCGCGCACCAGCCCGCCGGTGCGCGTCATCATGCGGGTTTCTTCGTGCACGTCGGAACGGGCCGCGTCGCTGGCCACCGTGCCGGAATGCGCAAAGCCACTCGCGCCGCCGCTCGAAACCCAGGCGGAATTGCGCGCGCGGCGGATGAAAGGGCGCAGGTCGATCTCGGGCAGCACGCGGCGCTCGATCAGCCAGCGATTCGTTTCGTGATAGGCCTCTTCGGCGAAGTGCGCGAACTCGTCGTGCAACACCGTCTGCAAGGTGCGCCACGCCTCGTTGCTCAGGCCCGCCGACCGCCACGCCGTGGCGACGATGCGCGCCAGCACGTGCGGGCGCAGCACATCGTGCGTTTCGAGTTCGTCGCGGCCCTCGAGCATGGTGATGCGCGAGCGCATGTCGGTGAACTCCCACGATGCGCGATCCATCATCGCCAGCGCCAGGCGCGAGCTCAGGATTTCGCTTTCGATGGTCTCGTTGTCGACCAGGCTCAGGCTGGCGCCGCGGCCCGACGGCAACGGCAGGTCGCCGGGACGCGACGCCGACACCACGCCGCTCACCAGCGCGCCACGCAGCATGGTGGTGATGCCGCTCAGCCAGAAGCTGGAGCATTTCTTCAGGTCTTCGACCGCTTCGCGCCGGCGCATCGCGATGGCCGGCTCGGCAACCTGGCTCAACAACAAACGAGCCGCGTGGTCCACCGCCTGCACCACGCTGGGCAGCCCGTTGAGCAACCCCTCGACGTAGGATCGCCGCGCCTGTGCGGCCAGTGCCATCGAGTTGGCGTCGGTCGCCATGAGTGTGGAGTGGGTGCGCGCGGATAAAAGGTGGCTTGAACTCTACACCACCGCCCCGGCGTTCGGATCGTCCGGATCGATTTCCTTGCCGCCACCTTTGATCAGATCTTCACGCTTGACGCCCAGCCACATCGCAATCGCCGCGGCGACGAACACCGACGAATAGATGCCGAACAGGATGCCGATCGTCAGCGCGACCGCGAAAAAGTGCAGCGTCGGGCCGCCGAACAGCAGCATCGACAGCACCATCATCTGCGTGCAGCCGTGGGTGATGATGGTGCGGCTCATCGTGCTGGTGATCGCGTGGTCGATGACCTCGTGCGTGGTCATCTTGCGGTAGCGGCGGAACGCCTCGCGGATCCGGTCGAAGATGACCACCGACTCGTTGACCGAGTAGCCCAGCACGGCCAGCACCGCCGCCAGCACCGTCAGCGAGAACTCCCACTGAAAGAAGGCGAAGAAGCCGAGGATGATGACGACGTCGTGCAGGTTGGCGACGATGGCCGCCACCGAGAACTTCCACTCGAAGCGGAACGCCAAGTACAGCATGATGCCGGCGATCACGAAGGCAAGCGCCTTGGCGCCGTCTTCGGCCAGCTCGCGGCCGACCTGCGGGCCGACAAACTCGCTGCGCTGAAACTTCACCGGCTCCGCGCCGTTCGCTTCACACACCGGTTTGCTGAGCGTCTCGCCCTTGTCGGTGGTGACCTGCTTGGTCGCGACGGTGCCGCCCTCGGCCTTGCACAGTCCGCTGAACACGCGCGAGACGACGTCTTCGTTCTTCACGTCGCCGCGCAGCGGCAAGCGGATCAGCACGTCGCGCGAGCTGCCGAAGTTCGCCACCTGCGCCTCGCCGAGCTTCAGGTCTTCGACGCCGGTGCGCACATGCCCGATGTCCACCGACTGTGCGTAGGCCACCTCGATCACCGTGCCGCCGGTGAACTCGATGGAGAAATGCAGGCCGCGTGTCGCGAGGAAGAACACCGCTGCGAGGAAGGTCAGCAGGGAGATGACGTTGAACACCAGCGCATGCCGCATGAACGGGATGTCGCGTTTGATCCGGAAGAACTCCATTTGATGGTCCTGTTCGGGTTCCGATTGAGCTCAGCTCTTCGCCGGCACATCGGCCTGCGGTTTCCACACCTGCCCGATGGACACGCCCTTGAGCTTCTTCTGGCGGCCGTACCAAAGGTTCACCAGGCCGCGCGAGAACAGCACGGCGGAGAACATCGAGGTCAGAATGCCCAGGCAGTGCACCACCGCGAAACCCTTGACCGGCCCCGAGCCAAATGCGAGCAGCGCCAGGCCTGCGATGAGCGTGGTGACGTTCGAGTCCAGGATGGTCGCAAACGCCCGTTCATAGCCGGTGTTGATGGCCGTCTGCGGCGACGCACCGCCGCGCAGCTCTTCGCGCACCCGCTCGTTGATGAGCACGTTGGAGTCGATGGCCATGCCCAGCGTCAGCGCGATGGCGGCCATGCCGGGCAGGCTCAGCGTGGCCTGCAGCATCGACAACACCGCCACCAGCAGCAGCAGGTTGAATGCCAGCGCCAAGGTCGAGAACATGCCGAACAGCAGGTAGTAGCAGGACATGAACAGCGCGATCGCGCAGAAGCCGTAGATCACGCTGTCGAAACCCTTGGTGATGTTCTCGGCACCCAGGCTCGGGCCGATCGTGCGCTCTTCGATGATCTCCATCGGCGCGGCCAGCGAGCCCGAGCGCAGCAGCAGCGCCGTGTCGTTGGCTTCCTGCGTCGTCATGCGGCCGGAGATCTGCACCCGCCCGCCGCCGATCTCGCTGCGGATCACCGGCGCGGTGACCACCTCGCCCTTGCCCTTCTCGAACAGCAGGATGGCCATGCGCTTGCCGATGCTCTCGCGAGTCACGTCCTTGAAGATGCGCGAACCCTTCGCGTCCAGCGTCAGGTGCACCGCGGCCTCCTGTGTCTGGTTGTCGAAGCCGGGCTGGGCGTCGGTCAGGTTCTCGCCGGTCAGGATGACCTGGCGCTTGACGATCAACGGCGCGCCGCCACGTTCGACATAGCGCTCGGTGCCGAACGGAACCGGGCCGGTTCCCTGGGCGGCGGCGCGGGCTTCCGCGCTCTCGTCGACCATGCGGATCTCCAGCGTCGCGGTGCGCCCGATGATGTCCTTCGCCTTCGCCGTGTCCTGCACGCCGGGCAGCTCGACCACCACGCGGTCGAGCCCCTGCTGCTGGATCACCGGTTCGGCCACGCCGAGTTCGTTGACGCGGTTGTGCAGCGTGGTGATGTTCTGCTTGACCGCCGTCTCTTGAACCCGCCGCGCTGATTCGGGCTTGAGCGCGCCGGCGAGCTTGAACTCGCCGCCGTCGGCGCTCTCGGTCCATTGCAGGTCGCTCAGCTGGTCGGCCATCAGCGCGAGCGCGGCCGTCAGCGTGTCGCGGTCGCGAAAGCGAATCTCCACCGTGTTGCCGTCGCGCGTGATGCCGGCGTGGCGCAGGTTCTTGTCGCGCAGCAGCGTGCGGATGTCGCCGGTCAGCGCCTCGGCCTTCTTGGTCAGCGCCGCCTTCATGTCGACCTGCATCAGGAAGTGCACGCCGCCGCGCAGGTCCAGGCCCAGGTACATCGGCAGCGCGCGCAGCGCCGTCAGCCAGTGCGGCGAGCGCGACACGAGGTTCAGCGCGACGATGTAGCTCGGGTCGGTGGGGTCGGGATTCAGCGCCTTGCTGATGGCGTCCTTGGCCCGGGTCTGGGTTTCCAGGTCGGCAAACCGCGCCTTCACCGAGTTGCCTTCGAACTGCACGAAGTCGGCCTTCAGGCCCGCCGGCGTGAGCGCCTGCTCGACGCGGGCCACGGTACTGCGGTCGACCTTCAGCGTCGCCTTGGCGCTGCTCACCTGCACCGCCGGCGCTTCGCCGAACAAGTTGGGCAGCGTGTAGACCAGCCCGACCAGCAATGCGATCACGAGGATCGCGTATTTCCACAATGGGTAGCGGTTCATGACGCCTTTCCTGCGCGGCCGGCGCATCGCCGCAGCCGCACGACGAAGCGTGTGCAGCCGCTGCGCAATGCCTGACGGTTACTTGAACGTGCCCTTGGGCAGCACCTGCACGACGGACGAGCGCTGCACCTGGATTTCGACGCCGTTGGCCACCTCGACATGCAGGTAGGTCTCGCCCAGCTTCGACACCCGGCCCAGCAAGCCACCGGCGATGACCACTTCGTCACCCTTGGCCAGCGCCTCGATCAGCGCTTTGTGTTCCTTCGTGCGCTTCATCTGGGGACGAATCATCACGAAATACAGCACCACGAACATCAAAAGGATCGGCAACATGCCGCCGATGCTGCCGAACGGCGAATCCGCGGCACCCGTGGCGGCCGGCGCGGCCTGCGCGAAAGCTTCAGAAATGAACACTTGAGAATCCTCTTTGGAGCCGGGCACAGCGCCACTGGCACAACCGCGGGATTGTACGGTGCAGTCTGTTCGGCACAACGCATGGCCGCGCACGGGTCTACAGTGCGTTAACGCACAGGAGCCCGCCCATGGCCGGACGCGAAGCCACCACCCTGCTCGACCAGTTCATCGCCGCCGCCCGCGACAGCGACCCCGCGGAGACGCAGGAGTGGCTCGACGCGCTGCAGGCCTCGGTGCGCGAAGGCGGCGCCGAGCGCGGCCTGTTCCTGCTCGAGCGGCTGGAGGAGCAGGCGCAGCAGCTCGGCATCGTGCCGCATGTGCAGCCGTATTCGGCCTACCGCAACACCATTCCCGTCGAGCAGCAAGGGCGCTACCCGGGCGATCTCGCCGTCGAGGAACGGCTGACCGCCATCGTGCGCTGGAATGCGCTGGTGATGGTGGTGCGCGCCAACCTCGCCTACGGCGAGCTGGGCGGGCACATCGCGAGCTACGCGTCGGCGGCCGAGATCTTCGAAGTCGGCTTCAACCACTTCTTTCGCGGCGACGGCGACGGCCGCGATGCCGACCTCGTGTACTTCCAGCCGCACTCGGCGCCCGGCGTCTATTCGCGCGCCTTTCTCGAAGGCCGCTTGAGCGAAACGCAGCTCGCGCACTACCGGCAGGAACTGACCGGGCCGGGCTTGAGTTCCTACCCGCATCCGTGGCTGATGCCCGACTTCTGGCAGTTCCCCACCGGTTCGATGGGCCTCGGCCCCCTGTGCGCGGTGTACCAGGCGCGTTTCCTGCGCTACCTGGAACACCGTGGCCTCGCGAAGACCGACCATCGCCACGTCTGGGGCGTGTTCGGCGACGGCGAGATGGACGAGCCGGAATCGATCGCCGGCCTCACGCTGGCCGCGCGCGAGCAGCTCGACAACCTCACGTTCATCATCAACTGCAACCTACAACGGCTCGACGGCCCGGTGCGCGGCAACGGGCAGATCGTGCAGGAGCTGGAGTCCTTGTTCACCGGTGCGGGCTGGAACGTCATCAAGGTGCTGTGGGGTTCGGACTGGGACGCCTTGTTCGCGCGCGACGAGAACCACGTGTTGCTGCGCCGGCTCGCGTCCACCGTCGACGGCCAGTACCAGACCCTGGGCGCGAAGGACGGCGCCTACAACATCGAGCACTTCTTCCGCCAGGACCCCGAGGTGCAGAAGCTGGTCGCGCACATGAGCGAGTCCGAGGTCGACGCGCTCAAGCGCGGTGGCCACGACTTTCGCAAGCTGCACGCTGCGTTCGCCGCAGCACGCGCCCACCTCGGCCGGCCGACGGTGATCCTTGCGAAGACCAAGAAGGGCTTCGGCATGGGCGGCGCCGGCGAGTCGCGCATGACGGCGCACCAGGCGAAGAAGCTCGACGTCGATGCGTTGAAGAAATTCCGCGACCGCTTCGCGCTGCCGCTCTCCGACGACGACGTGGCCAACCTTCGCTTCTACAAGCCCGACGCCGACAGCCTGGAGATGCGCTACCTGCACGAGCGCCGCGGCGCGCTCGGCGGCGCGCTGCCGGCACGCAACGGCGCCGCGCCGGTGCTGCCGGTGCCCCCGCTGGCGCAGTGGGGTGCGTTCGCACTGCAGGCCGCGGGCAAGGAGATGTCGACCACGATGGCCGCGGTGCGCATCGCCAGCGCGCTGCTCAAGGACGCGGCGCTGGGGCCGCGCATCGTCCCCATCGTCGCCGACGAGGCGCGCACCTTCGGCATGGCCAGCCTGTTCCGGCAGATCGGCATCTACTCGCCCAAGGGCCAGCTCTACGAGCCGGAAGATGCAGCGTCGATGCTGTCGTACCGCGAGGCGCGCGACGGCCAGCTGCTCGAGGAAGGCATCACCGAAGCCGGCGCCGTGGCGTCGTGGATCGCCGCCGGCACCGCCTACAGCGTGCACGCTCTGCCGATGCTGCCGATGTACATCTACTACTCGATGTTCGGCTTCCAGCGCGTCGGCGACCTGATCTGGGCCGCGGCCGACCAGCGCGTGCGCGGCTTCCTGTTCGGTGCCACCGCCGGCCGCACCACGCTCGGCGGTGAGGGCCTGCAGCACCAGGACGGATCGAGCCTCGTGATGGCCGCGATGGTGCCGAACTGCCGCGCCTGGGACCCGGCCTTCGCGTGCGAGGTGGCGGTGATCATGGACCACGCGATGCGCCGCATGCTCGAACAACAGCGCGACGAGTTTCACTACATCACGCTGATGAACGAAAACTACGAGCAGCCCTCGCTCGCGCCCGAAGCGCATGCCGATCTGCTGCACGGCATGTACCGGCTCGGCGTGCACGAGCCCGCCGGGCCGCGCGGCAAGGTGCGCCTGCTCGGCTCGGGCACGATCCTGCGCGAGGTGATGGCCGCGGCCGACATGCTGGCCGGCGATTGGGGCGTCGCCAGTGAGGTGTTCAGCGTCACGAGCTTCAGCGAACTGGCCCGCGACGCACGCGAGGTCGAACGCGACAACCGCCTGCAGCCGGGCGCGATCGACCGCGTCAGCCACGTCGAACGCCTGCTCGCCGGCGACGCGCCGGTGGTGGCCGCCACCGACTACGTTCGCGCCTGGCCGCAGTTGATCGCCGAGTACATCGACGCACGCTACCTGACGCTGGGCACCGACGGTTTCGGCCGCAGCGACACGCGCAGCGCGCTGCGCCGCTTCTTCGAGGTCGACCGCCAGCACATCGTGCTGGCCGCCTTGCAGGCGCTGGTGCGCGACGGTCGCTGCGAGCGCACGCTGCTCGCCGAGGCGCAGCGGCGCTACGGGCTGGCGAGCGACGCGGCGCCGCCGTGGAACCGTTGAACGGCTACCCCGCGACCGGCGCGCGCCGGCGCTGCCGCATCTCGGCGCCCATGTCGGCCAGGCGCTGCGCATTCGACAGCCGCTTCGACGCCGGGAACACCAGGCCTTCTTCGCGCTGCAGATGCTGCGCGTAAAGCGCGGTGAACTCGTCGGCGAGCCGGCGCGAATCGTTATCGATCGCGCCGGCCGCCTGCGCGCGCGACCAGTGCGACACCGAGACGCGCAGCTCGTGCCACAGCGCGTTCATGCGCTCGTGGTCGCGCTTGAGCATTTGCACCGCGTCGCGCAGCGCCGCGTCGCCCTGCTCCATCAGCAGCGGGAAGACGTGACGCTCCTCGTCCTCGTGGTGCTGCGGCGCGGCCAGCTCGAAGTAACGCAGCACGTCGGTGGCCGCCGAACGTGAACTGTCGTCGTGCCCGCTCGCATCGATGTGCTCGATCAGCCGCGCCAGCAGCGCGAGGCTGCGGCGCACGCGGTCGTGGCAGGCTTCGAGCATGTCGTAGGGCTGCTCGAAGCCGACGGCGGGTGAGTCGAATCCGGGGAAGGTGATGGCCATGGGTGCGGGTGAGCAGAAACTGCCGTCGCCAGTCTACGGTCGACGACAGGGCCGCAGTGTGCGCTACATCAACGCGCGCCGCCGCCGCCTGCTGGACCGGGGGTGGTGCGGGTTGGGGGTGGGCTGTGCTGCATCGCAACGGGCAGCTCGGCATCGTGAGCGCATGTCGGCCTTTCCGACCGGAACGGCACAACTCGTTCATTCGATTGGGCACCTCGACAGGTGAGGATGTGGATGTCGCTGATCGGCCATGAGCCGCCCGTCACCAGCGTCCGCAGTGCGGCAGTTGAATTCAACTCCGTTTGGTTCGACGCTGGACTGTGCTTCGCTGCCGCGCTCCTACCCATCGCGCCGGATGCCCAACTGCTTGATCAACCGTGAAAGGTAGGGTTGGGTCACGCCCAGGCGCTCGGCCGCGCGCGTCTGGTGGCCGCCCGTGTGTTCGAGCGCACGCTGAACGATCAGGCACCGCGCGGCCGTGACCGCGGCGTTGTAGTCGAGCGCAAACAGCTCGTCCAGCGCCGCCACCGGCGCGCTCGCTTGTCCGTCGGCCGCCAGCAACTCCTCGGGCAGGTCGCCCAGCTCGACGCCGTCGCCGGCCAGCAGCACGCAGCGCTCCATGACGTTCGACAGCTCACGCACGTTGCCGGGCCAGGGGTAGCGCAGCAGGGCTTGCTGCACCTGGCTGGACAGGCGCGGCGGCATTCGCTGCGACTCGGCGGCGTGCTTGCCCAGCAGCCAGTGCGCCAGCGGCAGCACGTCGCCCGGACGCTCGCGCAGCGGCGGGATGCGCAGGCTGATCACCTTGAGCCTGTAGTACAGGTCTTCGCGAAACCGGCCGGCCTGGATCGCCGCGGGAAGGTCGCGGTGCGTGGCGGCGACGAGCCGGACGTCGGCGCTGCGCGTGCGGTCGCTGCCCAGCCGCTCGTACTCGCGCTCCTGCAGCAGACGCAGCAGCTTGGCCTGCATGACCGGCGACAGTTCACCGATCTCGTCAAGAAAGAGCGTGCCGCCACTGGCGGTCTCGACGCGGCCCGCGCGCGCCCGGTCGGCACCGGTGAAGGCACCCTTCTCGTGACCGAAGAGCTCGCTCTCCAGCAACTCGTCCTTGAGCACCGCGCAATTCACTGTGATGAAGGGCTGCTCGCGACGCGCACTGTGCCGGTGGATCGCACGCGCGATCACCTCCTTGCCTGTGCCGGTCTCACCCAGCAGCAGCACCGTGGCGGTGCTCGGTGCGACCCGTTCGACGGTCTCGGCGATGCGCGCCATGCCGGGGTCGCCGCCGCGCACCCACTGGTGCTTGCCGCTGAGCTCTTTGCTCAGGTGCTGCACCTGGGCCTTCAGGCCGCGCGTCTCGAGGGCGCGCCGCACCACCATCTGCACGGTGGCGGCGTCGAAGGGCTTGGCGATGAAGTCGTAGGCTCCGGCACGCATCGCGCGCACCGCCTTGCTCATGTCGCCATGTGCGGTGATGACGATCGACAACGGCGCGCTGGCCAGGCCCCGCAGGCTGTCGAGCACGGCGAAGCCGTCCATGCGCGGCATCTCCAGGTCGAGCAGCAACAGGTCGGCGCCGTCGGCCAGGCGCAAGGCCTCGACACCATCGGGCACATGCTCGACGTCGTGACCGAGCTCCTTCAGGCGGTCGCGCAGGATGCGGCCGATGTTGGGGTCGTCGTCGGCGATGACGATGCGGCTCATGTTGATACTGCCGCTGCTGTGACAGGCAGGCGCAAGGTGAAGCGACTGCCGCGCTCGGTTGCCGAATCCAGCGTGATGTCGCCGCCGTGCAGTCGCGCCAGGTTGCGCGCAATCGCCAGACCCAGGCCGGTGCCCGGGGTTGCATCGGCTGTATGGCCGCGGAAGAAGCGATCGAAGAGGTGGGGTGCGTCGGCGGCGGCGATGCCCGGCCCCTGGTCCTGGACCGTCAGGCGAAGGCCCTCGGCGCCGCGCTCGATCGCCAGCCGCACCTCGCTGCACGGCATGCTGAACTTGATCGCGTTGTCCACGAGGTTGATCAGCACCTGCTTGAGCTTGTCGGCGTCGGCCGAGACGGTGGCATCGCCGCCCTGTTTCTCGAGCCGGACAGACTTGCGCTCGGCCAGCGGGCGCAGCAGCGTGAACACTTCGTCGACCAACGGGTGCAGCGCCACCGGTGCACGCTGCAGGCGCACCTGGCCGGCCTCCGACCGGCCCCAGTCAAGCAGCTCGTTGACGACGCGGATCAGGCGGCCGCTGTCGTGCTCGATCATCTCGACGTACTCCTGCTGCGCCTGCGTGAGGCCGCCCGCCAGCCCGTCACGCAGGTTCTGCGCCGAGCCGAGGATGCCGGTCAGCGGCGTGCGCAACTCGTGCGAGACGTTGGACAGCAGTGCCGATCGCAGCTTGTCGAGCTCGAGCAGCTCCAGATTGGCCGCGGCCAGGCGCACGTTGGTGTCGCGCAGCTGCACGGTGCGTTCCTCCACCTGCGCCGCCAGGTTCGCGTTGTGCTGCTCGATCACCAGCTGCTTGCCGCGCAATTCCTGAGTCAGCTCCATCAAGCGGTGCTGGCCGTAGATCAAGTCGTCGGTGCGCTTGTGGTCGACCATGCCTTGGGCGACCACCAAGCCCAGCAGCAAGGCCACCACGAGCCTCTGCGGCCAACCCGGGTCGATCAGCAACAGCGACAGCAGCAGCACCACGAGCACGAAGCTCCAGCCGCTCGCTTGCCAGGCGTGGCACTGCTTCAGCTTCAGCGAGCACACCGTGCAGCGCCCATAGGGCTGGGTACGCACGTTGCGCCTAAGCACGCAGTTGTGGTTGATCGTCGGCCCCGTCGTCGCGGGCGATTGGGATGTCACCGGATTCATCGTGTCCCCTCCTCAGCCAGCCGCGCCGGACCAGCACATCGCGCCCGAGGACGTAGAACCAGCAGCCGGCGCAAAAACCCAGTGTCGGCGCCATCAGCAGCGACGCCGCCGGCAGCGCGAGGATCAAGTAGCCGGCCGTCGCATGGCCGGCCCAGACGAATGCGATGGCGGCGGCCTGTACCAGCACCGAGATCGCGCAAGCGCCGCGCACGCCGCCAAGGTCGAAGTACAAGTTGCCGATGCGATGCTCGCCATTGAAACGCACAAGCCGTGCCACCCCTCGCGCCACAGGCACCCAGCGCGGCGAGAGCGCCTGCAGCAGCGTGAAAACGAAGGCGACGTACGCGAAGCGCAAGTCCTGGGCGAAGATCGCCGCGATCAGGAAGCCCGCCTCGGTGAGTCGCTGCGCGCGCATCCCGGGCCCGAAGCGAAGCTCGCGCTCGAGGCCTTCGAACTGTGCTGCGGTGGGGTGGATCGCGTTCATCGACGACTGGCGAGGGTGTCGGATCGGTTGCCTGTGGAGTGTAGGCCGCAGCCGGCGGCTGGGCCGCAATCACACCTCGATGCAAGGGGGTTGGCGGCCTGCGCCGGGCGGTTCATGTCCGCGCGGACATGAACTCATGTCCTTGTGGGCATCGCCGGTGCCGCTCGCTTTCGCCACCGCGTCGGCGTACAAGTCCGCCTGGCCCTCGACAGGCACGTGCCGACGAGTCGACTGGCATGGCTTGTGCGTTGCTTGGCGCATCAACCCGCCAGGAGAAGACCATGCCCGTCGACAGCACCGAGCTCGAAGCCAAGGTCAAGGCCATGTACCGTGATGTCGCCGAGCACCCGCACGGTGAGTTCCATTTCGAGATGGGACGTGCGATGGCCGAGCGGCTGGGCTATCGCGGCGTCGATCTCGACCGCGTCCCGCCCGAGGCGATCGACTCGTTCGCCGGCGTCGGCTACTACTTCCAACTGCTCGACGACATGGAGGGCGCGCGCGTGCTCGATCTCGGCAGTGGCTCGGGCATGGACAGCTTCATCGCCAGCCTGATCACCGGCCCCGGCGGCACCGTGATCGGACTGGACATGACCGATGCGCAGCGCGCGAAGGCCGAAGCCCTTCGACGCCGCCACGGCGTGCGCAACGTGACCTTCGTCAAAGGCTATATCGACGCCGCTCCCTTCGAGGACGGCAGCTTCGACGTCGTGATCAGCAACGGCGTGATCAACCTTGCAGTCGACAAGCCGAAGGTCTTCGAGGAAGCCGCGCGCCTGCTGCGCCCGGGCGGCCGGCTGGCGCTGGCCGACATCGTGACCGAGGTCGCGCTGCCCGAGACCATCTCCTGCAACGCCACGCTGTGGGCGGCCTGCATCGGCGGCGCCTGGCAGCTCGAGCGCTATAAGCAGGCCATCGAATCGGCGGGCCTCAAGATCATGGCCGAGCAGGTCAACGAGCAGTACCGCTTCCTGTCCGACAACGCCCAGGGCGCGACCAAGAAGTTCGGCGTCAAGAGCATCTCGCTGCGCGCCGACAAGATCTGACCAACCCGTCACAAAGGAGCATGCAAATGGCACAGGAAAGCCGAGAACTGGTCGTTCTCTTGACACACGGAACCGATCACGAACTCTCATCGGTGGCGTTCACCATCGCCTGCGGCGGCATCACCTCAGGACTCAAGGTCTACGCGTTTCTCACCAGCGCCTCCGTCGATCTGGTGCGGCGCCGCGCCGTCGACATGACGCACGTACCGCCGCTGGATCCCCTCAACGCGCTGATGGCCGACTTCATGGCGCGCGGCGGGACGATCTGGGCCTGCCCACCTTGTGTGAAGGCACGCGGCTACACACAAGAAGACCTGATCGACGGCGTCGTCATCATGGGCGCCAGTGCAATGCACGAACGGCTCAAAGCGGGCGCCGCCAGCCTCAGCTTCTGAAGCCGCAGCGAGCGATTGCCGCCAGTGGCAACGCATCGAACCTGCGGCGGCTATGCCGCAGGGTGACAGGCACAGGCGTGCTCCTCGGCCGCGGTCATGAACGACTCGAGGATGGCACACGGGTGCGAGGTGTCGCCGTCGCACTGCTTGCGCAAGGCAAGCAGTTGCTTCTCAAGGGCGCGCAGGGCCTTGAGCCGCTGCTGCACGGTCGCGATGTGTTCGTCGAGCAGCGTATTGACCTGGGCGCACGAGCGGTCCGGCGCCGCCGCGAACGCCAGCAGGTCACGGACATCGGGCAACGGGACGTCCAGCGAACGACAGTGGCGGATGAACTGCAGCCGCTGCAGGTGGCGTGTGGCGTATCGGCGGTAGCCCGAGGGCTCGCGTTCGGGCTCGGCAAGCAGACCCTCACGCTCGTAGAAACGGACAGTCTGTACGTCGCATCCCGCCTGAGCGGCCAACTCGCCAATCTTCATCGCTTGCCCCTACGGCTTGACCCTATATCGGGTACAGGGTTTCCAATGTACTTGTTCATCGATGCCCTCAGTACTCGCCATGTCTGCACACTGCTGCTCCGCCTCTGCTCAACCCGTCGTCGATCCGAGGTACCGGAAGGTGCTCTGGGTCGCGTTGGTCCTGAACGCAGCCATGTTCGCCGTCGAGCTCGGCGCCTCGTGGTCGTCCGGCTCCGTGTCGCTACTGGCCGACGCCATCGACTTCTTCGGCGACGCCGCGAACTACGGGCTGTCGCTGGCGGTTCTCGGCATGGCGTTGCCGGCCCGCTCGAAGGCGGCGCTCTTCAAGGCCATGTGCATGGGAGCGTTCGGCGTGGTCGTGCTCGGCAAGACTGTCTGGAACCTGCAGACGGGCGTGCCACCCGAGGCTGCGACCATGGGGGCGGTCGGTTTCGCAGCCCTGGCCGTCAATGCCGGCGTGGCCTGGATGCTTTACCGGTATCGCACCGGTGACGCCAACATGCGCTCGGTCTGGATCTGCTCGCGCAACGACGCCTTTGGCAATATCGCGGTGATGCTGGCGGCGCTGGGAGTGTTCGGCACGGGCAGCGCCTGGCCCGACCTGGCGGTGGCCGGTGCGATGGCCGCGTTGGCACTATGGGGCGCCGCGACGGTGCTCACCCATGCCCGCGGGGAACTGCGCACCGCGGCC
>JBGQEX010000023.1:0-40042 GCA_041496605.1 Piscinibacter sp. | reverse complement strand
GTTCCGACTGACGCCAAGGTCATCGGAACCTGCCAAGGCGGCGCCAGCAAGATCCTGTATCGCAGATGGGGTGCCACGCGGGCGTCGTCCGGCGCTGCGGGCGCGGCGGGGC
This sequence comes from Piscinibacter sp., assembly GCA_041496605.1. Classification (GTDB taxonomy): domain Bacteria; phylum Pseudomonadota; class Gammaproteobacteria; order Burkholderiales; family Burkholderiaceae_C; genus Albitalea. The sequence goes on along the minus strand of JBGQEX010000023.1, from coordinate 39,930 downwards.
CAGCCTCGGCGCCGCAGGCCATCGTGGCGCGAGCGCAGCAGGCCCAGCGGTCGCCAGGTGTTCAAGGCGATCGCGCATTACCACCGGTGCCCGCGTCGGCGCCCAGCCCCACGCCGCGGCCCGTTTCGCGTTCGAACGAGGCAGCGTCTGCGCTTCCAACACCGGCTCATGCGCCGGAGAACCGGCTGGTGGGTCGCGCAAGCGAAGTCGAGGCTGTGCGCGCGATCGACCGTGCTGTCGCCCAACCGGCGCAGCCACAACTCGACAAGACGATCGAGGTGAAGGTCCCGCTTTCACGGCAAGCCTCCGAATTCATGGCCGAGAACTGGCGATGGCTTTGTGCGCTGCTTCTTTTGCCGGTTGCGGGTTGGATTTGGCTCTGGCGCGCGCACCGCAGTGCCTACGACGAGGCCGGATTGCCGCGCGGTCCCAAGCTCTGAACCGGCGCGACTGACGCGGCCGGCGGACGCGGCCGATAGCGGACCGTGAACAGGAAAACGCGGCCGCGGCTCATGCACGGGCACCAAGCAATTCGCAGTAGCGGCGCAGATCGATGTTGCCGCCGCTGATCAACACGCCGACACGTTTGCCATCGATCGGCAAGCCCGCATGGCGTGCGCCGGCCAGTCCCAGGCAGCCCGTCGGTTCGACCATCAGCTTCATGCGCTCGGCGAAGAAGGCCATGGCTTCCACAAGCTGCACATCGCTGGCAGTGACGATGTCGTCGACATCGCGACGAATGATCTCGAAGGTCAGTTGGCCGAGATGCTGCGTCTGCGCACCGTCTGCGATGGTCTTCGGCGAATCGATGTGGACGATCTTGCCGGCCCGCAGGGACTGCCGTCCATCGTCACCGGCCTCCGGTTCGACGCCATAGACCTTGCAGTCCGGCGAGAGAGCGCGCACTGCGAGCGCCGCGCCGCTGAGAAGTCCGCCGCCGCCCAGGCAGACAAACAAATAGTCGAGCGGCCCCACCTCTTCGAGCAACTCCTTTGTTGCGGTGCCTTGCCCCGCGATGACATCCGGGTGGTCATAGGGAGGAATCAGCGTCATGCCACGCTCTCGCGACAAGCGCGCGCCGATGGCTTCTCGATCCTCGGTGAAGCGGTCGTACAGGACGATCTCGGCGCCATAAGCTCGGGTCGCGGCCATCTTGGCCCGCGGAGCGTCTTGCGGCATCACGATGGTGGCCGGGAACCCCAGCAGCTTCGCAGAGAGCGCGATCGCCTGAGCGTGGTTGCCTGACGAGAAAGCGACCACGCCCGCACGACGCTGCTCTGGGCCAAATCGCGACAGCGCGTTGAAGGCACCTCGAAACTTGAATGCACCGACGCGCTGCAGGTTCTCGCACTTGAAGAAGCATTGCGCCTTCAACAACTCGTTTGCCGTGCGTGACTGCATCACCGGTGTGCGGTGCGCTTGACCGTCGATGCGCTGGGCGGCAGCGACCACGTCGTCGTAGGTGGGCAATGCTGTCATGGGCGCTCCTTATCGGATTCTTGCCTGCGCACAGCGCACAGCGACCAGCGAGTTCGTGTGCGGTTGAAAGCGGGCTGTGGTGGAGGTGTGCCAGTCGATCGGCCGTCTCGAGCAGTCGGTGCATTCACAACCGCGGTTCGCCGGCCTCGTTGACCGTCACCGTGGGTCCCGGCGGAGATGTCGTTTGCACGTGGTGTTCGATACCGCGGAAGTGGTAGGTCACGTCCCAGTACTCGGGGCGACCCTGCGCCGGGGTCGACGCGCAGCGCTGAACGTCTTGAGTCGACGTCGTTTGACCGTTGCGGCCGACGTTCGCGCCGATCGCCGCGCCCGCCACCACGCCACCCACCGTCGCGATGTCGCGGCCCTTGCCGCCACCGATCTGGTGGCCGAGGATGCCGCCCAGGACACCGCCAATGACCGCGCCGCCGACGTTCGGCTCACGACGCGCGTCCTGCACGACTTGCTCGCGCTCGACCCAGCAATGTTGCTGCGGTGCCGCGAACACGGCGTGCACCGAGCTCACGTTGGCTTCATGGAGCCGCTCTTCGGGGCGACGACGCCAGTCGTACGCCGGCACCGGCTGCGGCGCATAACGACCATCGTGGAATCGAGCGGTCGGATGCACCGCCCGCACCGAGGACAGGCGGTCGTTGAGCCCCATCGAGCTCAGGTTCGGATAACGGCCGGGACGCAGGATCACGCACAGGCCGGTGAAGTTCGCGTGTTCGCAAGCCTCCCAACGTTCGCCGAGCACCACGACCGACGACGCGAGATTGTTAAAGCCGAATTGCCGGAAGTTGGCGACGTCGCTCTCGGTGGCGAAGGCGCGGCCCTGGAAGCCCTCGTGTTCGTAGAAGGTGACTTGCGCCGGCATCGGCTGCGGCGCATAGCGGCCTTCGTCGTAGCGCCTGTCGCGGCCGACGGGGCGTGCGGATGAGAGGCGATCGTTCATGTTCATGGCTCGAAGCGACGGGTAGTTGCCCGGCCGCAAGACGATGCAACGTCCGCGAAAGTCCGCGTCGTCGCACACCTCCCACGGGCCACCCGCCACCACGACCGACGATGCGCGGTCGTTGAAGCCGAAGCGCTTGAAATTGGCGACATCATCCTGCGCCGTGAAAGCGCGGCCGTCGAAGTTGTCGTGCTCGTAGAAGGTGACCTGCGCCGAAGCGTGTATCGCAAGCGCCGCCGCCGTGATGGCGAGCGCCGATTTCAGAATGGCATTCATGGATCTACGTTCCTTTGATCGTGGCATGCGCGAGGCACACAAAGCCCGGCACTGATGCGACAACGCAGTATCGAGTCCGACCGACGACTTTCTCGACGGGACGGCCAAGTAAATTTGTGTAGCGGACAGCCGCGAATTGGCCACTGGACGCTGTCTCGTGCATCGGCAAGCGCGACGCCGGTCAAGTCACCACGACCCGTGCGACCGGCTCGGAACCCCAAGCGTCCAAGGTTCTCGGGGATTCAAACGGCCTCGCCGGAGCGCCGGCTCACTCCGCCGTCACCGCTGCGACGTCAGCTTCAGCGGCGAACAGTCACTGCCCTTCGCGCCCTGCACCACAAACGGCTGCGCGCGCCACGGGTTCTCCGGCAGGCAGTCGCCACCCGCCGTGCACCCGCAGCCCTTGGCCTTCATCACCTGATCGAGCGCCCTGGACTCGCGCGCCGACAGCTTCGGCAGTTTCGCCGCGAAGATCAGCCGCATGGCGTCTTCAGGCGTCGGCGCATCGCGCGCCGGAATGCGGCCGAGGATCGTGTCCGCCGCCTGTGCCTCGCGCAGCGCGACCGCCGGCTTCGCACCGGCGCGCACCTGCTTGATGTAGGCCAGCGCCACCTGCATCGCCGCATAGCCCCGCGCTGCCGACACGCTGAATGGCTTGCGGTACGCCGCCGCATAGGTCGGCGCCACGTCGTCCCAGCGCGACTTGTCGATGCTCAGCGTCGGGCACAGGGCCGCGTCGTACTTGTCGGGCACGCGCTGCTCGAAGTCCATCCAGCAGGTGCTGCTGGCGGTCACCCGCAGGCCCGTTTCGGCGCGCAGCCTGGCAGCGATGCCGTCAGACACATTGACCGGCAGGCGCGCGAACTGCAACGATCCTTCGGTGGCGGCAACTCGCTCCGCGTTGCCGGAAATGAAGGGCACGCCGGCGTCCTTCAGCATCCTCGGCACGACGCCGAGCACGCACCAGCCACCCATCACGACGTCGACCTTGGCGTCGACCAAGGCCTGTGCCGCGGCGGCGGCGCGTTTCGGGTCGCAGGCGCTGTCCTTCACGATCAGCATCGGCGCGGGCTGGCCCGGCCAGGTCTTGAGCGCGAGCTGCATGCCGTTGCGGATCTCTTCGCCGCGGGTCGCATCGGGCCAGCTGTCCGGAACGATGGCGCCGATCTTCATGCCCGGCGCTGCCTGCGTGTGGGGCGCGATCAGGAGGCCGGCCACGGCGGGCAGCACCGCTCTCGTCATCAGCCGCCAAACCCTCGCCGCCGGTCGCCTTGTTACTTGTTCGTGCGTATGGCCGTTGCGCATGTGCAGTTCCGGTTCAAGCAGCGCCCGCGCTCGTGGCTCGATGCTGCGACCGCGAATGGTATCCACGGAGACCGGCTGTGGTCCTCGGGGAAGCGAGCAGTCATCGGGCGCAGTTCGCGACGCAGTGCACGATTGGCCCAGGCGCTGCAAGGCGCGCAAGGCGCTTCGCTATCATGCGCGGCCGCCCCTTGCAGTCCCCCATGGCCGACGCTCCCGCCTCACTCAATCCCGCCCAGCTCGAAGCCGTTCACCACCTCGGTGGCCCCTGCCTGGTGCTGGCCGGCGCCGGCTCGGGAAAGACGCGGGTCATCACGCACAAGATCGCGCGGCTGCTGCAAGCCGGCTATGAGCCGGGACAAATTGCCGCCATCACCTTCACCAACAAGGCGGCGCAGGAGATGCGCGAACGCGCCAAGTCGCTGGTCGGGCCGCGCGCGGCCAAGCATCTGGTGGTCAGCACCTTCCACTCGCTGGGCGTGCGCATCCTGCGCAGCGAAGGCGCGCGACTGGGCCTGAAGGAGCAGTTCAGCATCCTCGACAGCGACGATGTGCTCTCCATACTGAAAGACGCCGGCGGCTCGACCGACAACGCATTGGCGCGGCGCTGGCAATGGGCCATCAGCCTGTGGAAGAACCAGGGCCTGAACAGCGACGCGGCGGAGGCGGCGGCCACGAACGACGACGAGCGCGTGGCCGCGCGCATCATGAAGCGCTACGAAGAGCGCCTCGCCGCCTACCAGGCGGTCGACTTCGACGACCTGATCGGCCTGCCGCACAAGCTGCTGCTGCGCGACGCCGAGGCGCGCGCCAAGTGGCAGGACACGCTGCGCTACGTGCTGGTCGACGAGTACCAGGACACCAACGCGATCCAGTACGAGCTGTTGAAGTCGCTGGTCGGCGAGCGCGCGATGTTCACCGCGGTCGGCGACGACGACCAGAGCATCTACGGCTGGCGCGGCGCGACCATCGACAACCTGCGCCGGCTGCCGCAGGAGTTCGCGCGCCTGAAGGTGATCGCGCTGGAACAGAACTACCGTTCCACCGGCCACATCCTGCGCGCCGCGAACGCGGTGATCGCGCACAACCCCAAGCTGTTCGAGAAGAAGCTGTGGAGCGCCTTCGGCGACGGCGATCCGGTGCAGGTGGTCGAGTGCGACGGCGAGGAGCACGAGGCCGAGCGCGCGGTGGCGCGCATCCAGTCGCTGCGCGCGAACGGGGGAGCGGTCGCTGGCGCGCCCGGGGGTGGCGAGGTCCAGTTCAAGGACTTCGCGATCCTCTACCGCGCCAATCACCAGGCCAAGGTGTTCGAGAAGGCGCTGCGAAAGGCCACCATTCCGTACAAGGTCAGCGGCGGCCAGAGCTTCTTCGACCGCGCCGAGATCAAGGACCTGTGCGGCTGGCTGCGGCTGCTGGTGAACAACGACGACGACCCGGCGTTCCTGCGCGCTGTTACCTGCCCCAAGCGCGGCATCGGGCACCAGACGCTCGCCAGCCTCGGCGATTTCGCGTCGAAATGGAAGACCAGCCTCTACGAAGCGCTGTTCGCCGAAAGCCTTGCCACCGCGATCAGCTCGCGCGCGATCGGCGCGCTGCACGAGTTCGGCCGCTTCGTGGGCGACCTCGAGTACCGCGCCCGCCAGACCACCGGCGCCGAAGACGCGAAGGCGCTGCTGATGGGCTGGCTCAAGGACATCGATTACGAGAAACACCTCTACGACGGCGAAGACAGCGAGAAGCTCGCGGCCAGCCGCTGGGCCAACGTGCTGGATTTCGTCGACTGGATCGCCAAGCGCTGCGGCGGCGAAATCGAAAACGACGGTGGCGCGACGTTCGAGACCGAGAAGGCGAGCGTGCTCGACGTGGCACAGACCATCTCGGTGATCATCAGCCTGGCCGAACGCGGCGACGAGCAGAACGTGGTCACGCTGTCGACGCTGCACGCCGCCAAGGGCCTGGAGTGGCCGCACGTGGTGCTGGCCAGCGTGAATGAAGGGCTGCTGCCGTTCAAGAGCGAAGACGACGAGATGACACCGCAGCGGCTCGAAGAGGAACGCCGCCTGATGTACGTCGGCATCACGCGCGCGCGCAGCACGCTCGCCGTCAGCACCTTGCGCCGGCGCAAGCGCGGGCGCGACACGATCCAGGGCATCCCGAGCCGCTTCATCGGCGAGATGAAGCTGCACGAGGCGACGGCGAAGGAAGACCCGCGCGAAAAGCTGAAGGCGCTGCGCGCGGCCGCGGCGTTGCGGGCCGCGCAGGCGGTCGGCGACAAGGCGGCATGAACCGACTGGCCGCGCGGCGACACGACGCCGCGCTGATCCGGCCGATCAGGCGGTCGTCGGCGAGGGCTTGCCGAAGTGGGCATGCAACGCGGCCAGCACATGGGCATGCTGCCGCGCGAACTCGTCGACCAACGCCGGCCACAACGCGCGTTCGCCGGCGTCGATGGCCATCTGCAGCTTGTGTGCCGCGTCCGACAGGGCCGTGGCGCCGATGGTGCCGGCGGTCGAGATCACCGAGTGCGTGATCGAGGCCGCGCTGTCGGCGTGGCCGGCCCGCAGCGCGGCGCGCACCAGGGCGCCGTCGTCGGCGCGCGAGTCGAGAAAACGCTGCAGCAGCTTTTCGTAGAGCTCGCGCCGGCCCAGGCAGTTCTTCAGGCCGAGCTCGAACGAGACGGCCTCGGCCGGCGCGTCGGGCGGCAGCCACTTCGCGAGCACGGCGAACAGCTGGCTCGGCTCGAACGGCTTGGTCACGTAGTCGTTCATGCCGACGGCCAGGCACTTCTCGCGGTCGCGCACCATCGCGTGCGCCGTCATCGCGATGATCGGCAGATCGGCGCCGGCAGGCTCGCCGCGGATCAGCACAGTGGCCTCGTAGCCGTCCATCACCGGCATCTGCACGTCCATCAGCACGACGTCGAAGCGCGCCGAACGCACCTGCTCGACGGCGGCCTGTCCGTGCTGAGCCACGGTCACCCGCATGCCCGCCACCTCGCCCAGCAGCTCGCTGGCGACCAGCTGGTTGAAGTCGTTGTCTTCGACCAGCAACACGTGCCGGCCCGCCAGGCTCTTCAGCGGCCGGTCGGCGCCCGGCGAATCGCTCGGGGCGGTGGCCGCCTGCGCACCGATCGCGGTGACGATGCTGTCCTGCAGCGTCGAGCTGCTGACGGGCTTGCTCAGGCAGCCGTCCAGCCGTTCGCGCGCGGCGCGCCGCGGCAGGTCTTCGTCGCCGTAGGCGGTGACGAGGATGACCTTCGGCGCCGGGGTCAGCGATGCGTCCTGCCGGATCCGCTGCGCCACCTCGAAGCCGTCCAGCCCGGGCATCTTCCAGTCCAGCAGCAGCAGGTCGTAGGGCTCGCCGGCCGCCTGCGCACGCCGCAGTTCGTCCAGGCCTTGCGCTCCCGAGTCGACCAGCGCCGCCGGGTAGCCCAGGCCGGCCAGCAGACCCTGGAAGATCTCGCGCGAGTTGGCGCTGTCGTCGACCACCAGAACTCGCAGGCGGTCGAGCAGCGGCGGTTCGGCCAGCGCCGGCGTGACCTGCGCGGGCAGGCCGAAGTTGGCGGTGAAATGGAAATCGCTGCCGCGACCCGGCTGGCTGCGCACGCCGATCTCGCCCCCCATCAGCATGACCAGCTTCTTGCAGATGGCCAGCCCCAGGCCGGTGCCGCCGTATTGCCGCGTCGTCGACGCGTCGAGCTGGTTGAAGGGCTGAAACAGGCCGCTCAACTGTGCTTCGGTCATGCCGATGCCGGTGTCGCGCACCGAGAAGCGCAAGGTCACGCGCTCGTGCGAGCTCAGCAACATGCGCACCGTGACCACCACGATCTCACCGCTGTCGGTGAACTTGATCGCGTTGGCGCACAGGTTGATCAGCACCTGCTCCAGGCGCAGTGCGTCGCCGATCAGCACGGCAGGCACCTCGGGCGCGGTGTTCAGCAGCAGCTCCAGCCCCTTCTGCTGGGCCTTGAGGCCGACCACCGCGGTGACACGGTCGAACACGCCCTGCAACGCGAACTCGCGCGCCTCGATGTCGAGCTTGCCGGCCTCGACCTTGGAGAAGTCGAGGATGTCGTTGAGGATGCCCAGCAAGGACTCGGCGGCCGCCCGCGTCTTCTGCAGATAGCCACGCTGGCGCGACGAGAGCTCGCTGCGCAATGCGAGGTCGGTCATGCCGAGGATGGCGTTCATCGGCGTGCGGATCTCGTGGCTCATGTTGGCCAGGAACTCGGCCTTGGCGCGCGACGCGGCATCGGCCGCGTCCTTGGCCTCGGCCAGCTGGCTGGTGCGCATCGCCACCTTGGCTTCCAGCGAGTCGTTGGCCTGGGCCAGTTCCTGCGTGGCGTGCAGCAGCTTGACGCGCATCGTCTCCTGGGCTTGTGCCAGCGCGTCGAGCTCGATCCACGGCGCGCGCACCTGCGCCGGCTTGTCGAGTTGCAGCTGGCCGATGCGCTCGCTCTGCTTCGCCAACTCGCCGAGCGGCCCGGCGAAGCGCTGCGCCAGCCAGCGGGCGGCGAACCAGGCCAGCAAGAGGCTGCCCAGCGCAATCGCCGCCACCACCAGCGCCTGCTGCGAGAGGGCCGGCGTGAAGTCGGCCAGCGGCGCCATCGTCGCGACCCAGAAGGTCTGGGCGCCGAACTGGCTGCGCTTGAAGGTGGCGAGCCACACCTCGTCGCCGGCGCGAAAGCGCAGCAGCGTGCTTTCCTGGGCACCGTCGCTGCGCCAGCGCCGATAGCCCTCGGCGAGCGGCGCCACGTCGATCGCGTCGGCCGCCTTCAGCACGGCGGACTTCATCGCGTCGTCGTTGGCAAACCCGGCGGTGCGCGGCACGCCGAGCACCTTGCCGTCGTGCGTGAACACCGTGACGAAACCGTGCTGCCCCGCCACGATGTCGCGGGTGAAGCGCGACAGGTCGATCAGCTTGATGTCGGTGGTCATCGCATAGCGGCTGCCGTCGGCCGCGCTCCAGCGCACGACCACCGACAGGCCCGGTTCGTTGGACGAGCGAAAGGTGTAGGGCTCGCTCCAGAAGATGTCCTCGTCGCCGGCCAGGCCCATGCCGCCCTTGAACCAGGGTCGGGTGCGCGCGTCGTAGTCGAGTGCGCGGGTTTCGTCGCTTTCCAGCCGGCCCTGGTCGTTCCAGGTGAGAAAGCGTGCACGCCCGGGGCTGCGGGCCGGGTCGGTCAGGCGATTGAGCCAGCGCTTGTCGGCGGTGCGCAGCAACAGCAGTTCGCGCCCCGATTCGTTGGCCATCACCACCGAGGACAGCTGCGGCCCGCGTTCGATGACCGGCCGCATCAGCGTGTTGAATCGCTGCGGCTGGTCGAGGTCGAACAGGCCGCCGCGGCCCCAGTCGTGGTTCAGGTGCGCGATGGCCTCGACCCGGTTGACGAGGGTGCGCATGCGCGATTCGACCTCCCCCGAGGCGATGCGCAGTTGCGAGGTCGCCAGCTCGTCGCCGACCGGCACCACGACAAACGCATACAGCGCCACGATGAAGGCCAGCAAGGCGCCGAAGACCAGCGTGAACGCGGCGATGACCAGGCTGCGACGCAGCGGTACGCGCTTGGAACGGCCGGCTTCGGGCATAGGGCTGCTCCTCGTTGAGGATGCGAGCCATCATGCCATGCCACCCGCGCCACGCAATCCCGCGCACACGCCGGGGCCTACATCCCCTTGAACAGCCCCGTGAAGCTGCGGCTCACCTCCAGCTTTTCGGGGTGACCCTTCACCGCCACCAGTTGCCGCCCGCGCAGGTCGCGGCTCACGCCGGCGATGGCCTTGGTGTTGACGAGCGTCGACCGGTGGATTTGCCAGAACAGGTTCATGTCCAGCTCCTCGATCAGCTCCTTGATCGGTTTCCTGATCAGCGCTTCGAGCGTGGCCGTCTGCACCCGCGTGTATTTCTCGTCGGAGATGAAGAACAGGACGTCTTCGACCGGAATCATCTGAATCTGCGGGCCCACGGTGGCCTGGATCCACTTGAGCTTGGGCGGGGCGCCAGGGTTGAGCTGCGCGGCGAGCTTTTGCAGCAGTTGCTGCATGTCGGGGGTGTGCGCGGGCAGCGGTGCCGGCTCGCCGTTGCCGCCGCGCTGCGCCATGCGCTTTCGAACGCGCTGCACCGTCAGTGCCAGGCGTTCGCGCTCGGCGGGCTTGAGCACGTAGTCGACGACGCCTTGCTCGAAGGCCTCGACGGCGTACTCGTCGTAGGCGGTGACGAAGACGATCTCGCATCCGGGCCAGCCTTCGGCGTCGTCGTTGCCGGCCCCGTCCGGGACGGGCTCGTAGGTCGGCAGCTGCGCGATTCTCCGCGCGGCGTCGACACCGGTCATGCCGGGCATGCGGATGTCGAGGAACACGAGGTCGGGGTGGAGCTGCTCGGTGAGCTGCACCGCCTCGGCACCGTTCTTCGCTTCGGCGACGATCTCGAGCTCGGGCCACACTTCGGCCAGCCGTGCGCGCAGCTGCTCGCGCATCAGGCGTTCGTCGTCGGCAATCAGGGCGCGCGTCATGCGGGAATGTTAGCGGGGCGGGCACACGACGTCGTGGCCGTCGATGTCATGCGGCGTTGCCTTCGTCATTGCGGGTCGAATACGGCACCGTGATGGTCACGGCGGTGCCTCCGCCGGGGTTCTCGGCCACGGTCAGGCCGGCCTTGCTGCCGTACAGCAGCTTCAAGCGCTCGCGGATGTTGTTCAGGCCGATGCCGGTGCCGGCGGTGGCGGCACGACCGAAGCCGAGCCCGCTGTCGGACACCGTCACCACCAGCTTGCCGTGCACGATCTCGGCGCTCACCGTCAGCGTGCCGCCATCGGCTTTCGGCTCGAGCCCGTGCTTGATGGCGTTTTCCACCAGGCTTTGCAGCATCATCGGCGGGAACTCGGCGGACAGCAGGCCGTCGCTGACGCGCACCTCGGTGTGCAGGCGTTCTTCCATGCGCACCTTGAGGATCTCGAGGTAGGGGCGGATCACCGCCAATTCGCGGCCAAGGTCGTGCCTGGCCTGCGCGTTGGCCTCGCGCATCGTCGGCATCGCCGCACGCAGCAGCGCGATCAGGTTCTTCTGCATCTTGCTGGCACGCGGCGGGTCGGTCTCGATCAGGTGGTCGATGCTGGCCAGCGTGTTGAACAGGAAGTGCGGCTCGACCTGCGCCTGCATTGCGGCCATGCGCGCTTCCATGACCTGGCACTTGAGCGCTTCGGACTCGGCGTCTTTCATGGCTTGGAGCGCCTGCGCCTCGGCCTTGAAGCGGCCTGCGGCCATGATCTTGGTGATCATCGACATCACGATCAGCAGCATCGCGACGCCGGGCAGGTGGTCGCCGAGGCGAAACGCATGGATGGTGCGCACCTTCGGCTTGGTGTCGGCGATGGCGTCTTCGATCTCCGACTGCGCCTCCTCGATCGCACGCTTGATTTCCTCGGTGTCGGCGTTGCTCGGCAGCCTGATCGTCACGCCGTGCTCGGGCGTGATGGAGATGCCTGGCCCCGGCGCCGAGCCCGCCGGCGCGGCGCTGTCGGCCTGCGGCGCGCTGGCGGCGCTGGCCGCGGCCGCCGGCCGCGACGGCGTGATGCGAACGCCGTTCTCGTCGATGTTGATGTCGTACGACCTGCCGTGGCGCTTCACGCCGTCGAGGATGACCGGCGCTTCCTTCCTCTTGGCGGCGCCGGGCGGCACGATCACCGTTTTGTCTTGACCCCACTTCAGGTTGAACGGCGGCAGCTCGGAGAGGATCCCCGAGACGATGAGCGCCAGCAGCGACAGCAAGAAGAAACGCTTCCAGCTGATGCTGTCGAGCCAGTGCGCGTAGGCGACGAAACCGCGGCGCACGGCGGCGAAATTGCCGGCGCTGCCGTTGCCGCTCGGAGCCACGATAGGGGAGGGTTGATCGACTGCCATGAAGCCACTGTAAGGTGCGCGGCAGTGCCGCTCCACCGGCGCGCGACAGACTGCTGCGCGGCGCGCACAGGCTGCAGCGCGGGCGGATGAAGCGACGGAAACGTCGACCTCCACGTCGCTTCGCTCCTGCCCCTTCGTGGCCCTTGGGGCGCCAAGCCACCTCTTGCCTCGCGACATTCTTCAGCCACCGAGGTCACGCCGTGCGTCATGCCAACACGGCCGTCATACCGGCGAACGCCGGTATCCACTCGTCCAGGGTCCGCGCGCTCGGCGGGCGTTCGCGGGCTTTCAAGCTGTGGATCCCGGCGTTCGCCGGGATGACGGTCTTTCTACCTTGCGCTGACCGCTCGGCGAAATGCTCAAGCTGAACTTCGTCGCCAATCACGAGCCGCCTTGAGGCGGACGAGGTGCCGACTGCGTGCTGCGAGAATCGCCGGGCCACCACTCTCATCGCGCCGAAGCGCGCGCCCACCATGCTGCAACTGCACCACTTCCCCGGCAACGCCAGCATGGCACCGCACATGCTGCTCGAGGAGCTCGGCGTGCCGTACGAGCTGAAGCTGGTGGATCGCGCGCACAACGCGCACAAGTCGCCGCAATACCTGAAGCTCAATCCGAACGGCTTGATCCCGGTGCTGGTCGACGGCGAACTGGTGCTCTACGAAACCGCGGCGATCTGCCTGCACCTGGCCGACACCCACCCCGGCGCCGGGCTGGCGCCGGCGCTCGGCAGCGCCGCGCGTGCGCACTTCTACAAGTGGCTCGTCTGGCTGACCAACACGCTGCAGGCGGCACTGATCCTGTACTTCTACCCTGAGCGTTGGGCCGACGACGAGCGCGGCAGCGCGCAGGTGAAGGCGCATGCCGAGGCGCGCATCGGCGGCCTGCTCGACCAGCTCGACGATGAACTGGCGCGCCACGCCAAGCCCTGGCTGCTCGGCGACACCTACAGCGCCGTCGACCCCTACGCGCTGATGCTGTGCCGCTGGACACGGGGCTTCGCCCGCCCGGCGCGCAGCCTACCGCAGCTCGGGCCCTACCTGCAGCGCGTGCTGGCGCGGCCGGCGGTGCGCCGCGTGTTCGAGCAGGAAGCCTTGGCGCAGCCCTGGGTCTGATGCGCTACGCCGCCTCGCCGGCGACGGCGTAGCGGTGCTTGCCCGCGCTCTTGGCGCGGTACATCGCCTCGTCGGCGCGGCGCAGCAGCACTTCGCAGCTGTCGCCGGCGTCCGGATGCTGGGCCACACCGACGCTGACCGAAATCTCGACGATCGAATCGTCCAGCGGGTACGGCGCCGACAGGCTGTCCACCAGCTTGGCCGCCACGGCGACCGCGGCGGCGCGGTCCACGTCGAGCAGGAGCGCGGCGAATTCATCGCCGCCGAGCCGCGCGGCGACGTCCGATCCGCGAATGCCGGCCTTCAGCCGCGTCGCCACGCCGCGCAGCAACTCGTCGCCGGCGGCGTGGCCGTGGCGGTCGTTGACCGACTTGAAGTCATCGATGTCGACGTAGAGCAGCGCGAGCTGGCTGCCCGAGCGCTGGCACACGCTCAGTTGCTGGTTGACGATCTCGCCCAGCAAGGGGCGGTTGGCCAGGCCGGTCAGCGGGTCGTGCTGTGCTTCGTACTGCACACGCTGCAGCATGTCCGACGCCTTCATCAGCGCCGCCGCGACTTCGTCGGTCTCCTTGAGTTCGAAGCGCGGCAGCGTGACCGGCTTGCCGAACCCGAGCGCGAGCGCAGGCTCGGCGAGCACGCGGATCGAGCGCGCGATGTGGCCCCCGATCAGCCAGGCCAGGCCGAGGCTGAGCAACAGCACCACCCCTGTCGCCAACAGCAGCCAGGCGATCGAACGCCACAGTTCGTCGCTCAGGTGTGCGCGCGGAACGCCGACGGCCAGGGTCCAGTTCGAGACCGCCGAGCGGCTGAACACCGAGATGACCGGGACTCCGTCCAGGCTGTCGGTTTCCAGCGCCCCCTCGGCCATTTCCGCCATCGTGCGAACCAGCGCCGGCGGGCCCGGGTGGGCGACCCAACGTTCGGCGTCGAGGCTGCGTGCAACGATGTTGCCGCTGCCGTCGAATACGGTGCCGATCCAGCCCGGCGGCAGCTGCTGACGCAGCAGGACGGGCGTCAGCCGCCGCGCGGAGATGCCGGTGCCCAGCACGTAGACGACGCTGCCGTCGCGCTGCACCGGAACGGCCACGGAGATCAGGGGCCGGCCGGTCACCGGGCCGACGAACAGGTCGGTCACCATCGGACGTCCGGTCTGGAACACGTCGCGCAAGGGCGCCGGCATGTGCGCCGGCAGTGCCGCGCCGTAGGGAAGCAGCGTGTTGATGAGCTGCTGGCCGGTGGCATCGAGCAGGACGATGTTGTCGGCGACCCGGTGCTGCAGCACCTCCACGGCCTGCCCATAGAACGCGCTGAAATCGTTGTTGCGCAGGTGCGGTGACGTGGCCAGCACCTGCAGGGCGGCCTGTTCGCTGGCCAGGGCCTTGTCGATAGTCGAGATCATGACCCGCGCCGTGGCGATCGAATCGCGCACCAGCCGGCTGCGTTCGCGCTGGTAGTTGTGCCAGATCAGCGCCAGCGCCACCACCGAGATCGGCACGACGCTCGCGGTGACCAGCCAGACCAGGCGGGAGCGAAGGGTGGGAACGTGGCCTGTTTGCATACGGGCACGCTTGCGCGACTGATCTGACTCCCCGCGGCCGATTTTGCGCGTTCCCGATGCCGATGCAACGGCGGGTTCACCCTGCCGCGATCGGCGCCGCGGCGCTCAGCCCGCAGGCGCGGGCCACGGCCGCGGTGTCGGCCGCATGCGCTCCCAGGCGCGGGCGATCTGCAGCACGCCCAGATCGTCGAAGCGGTGCCCGATGATCTGCAGGCCGATCGGCAATCCGCCGCGCGTGTGGCCGCAGTTGATCGACGCCGCCGGCTGCTCGCTCATGTTGTACGGCAGCGTGAACGCAATGTGCTCGAACGGCCGCGCCGGATCATTGGTCGGGCACGGCAGGTCGGCCGCGAAGGCGGGGATCGGCGACGTCGGCGACAGCACGAAGTCGAACGGCGCGCAGGCGGCCACGGCGGCCTCGCGCATCGCGCCCATCTGGCTGTAGCCGGTGAACACGTGCTCTCCCGTCAGGCCAGCGCCGCCGCGTGCCCACTCGACGATGAAGGGCAGCACCTTGGCGCGGCGCTGTTCGCCGAGTGCCGAGATGTCGATCCACGAGCGGGTGCGCCAGAAGCGGTCCATGCCGTCGGCCATCGCGCGGGTCATGAAGGGTTTCAGCGGTTCGACGATGGCGCCCGCGGCTTCGAAGGTCTTGGCCGCAGCCTCGACGGCGGCGCACACCTCGGGCTCGACGGCCAGGCCCCAGCCGGCATCCATCAGCAGTCCGATGCGCAGGCCGTTGATGCTGCGCTCGAGACGACGCCAGTCGATGACCTGGTACGGCAGGCTCATCGAATCGCGCGCATCGGGCAGGCTCAGCACGCCCATCATCAGCGCGGCGTCGTCGACGCTGCGCGTCATCGGCCCGGCGGCGCGGCCGGCATAGGGCGGGTAGATCGGAACGCGGCCCAGGCTCGGCTTCAAGGTGAAGATGCCGCACCAGCCCGCCGGCAAACGCAGCGAGCCGCCGATGTCGGTGCCGATGTGCAGCGGCCCGTAGCCGGCGGCCGCGCCGGCGGCGGCGCCGGAACTGCTGCCGCCGGGGTTCTTGCTCAAGTCCCAGGGGTTGCGCGTCAGCGCGTGAAAGCTCGACAGACCCGACGACAACATGCCGTAGTCGGGCATCGTCGTCTTGCCCAGGATCACCGCGCCCGCTTCGCGCAGTCGCGCGGCCGGCGGCGCGTCGCGCTCGGCGGGCACCAGCTCGGTGGCGGCGGTGCCCAGGGGGATCGGCACGCCGCGGGTCGCGATGTTCTCCTTGATCATCGCCGGCACGCCGTCGAGCGGGCCCTGCGGCTCGCCTTTCAGCCAGCGCGCCTGCGAGGCTTCGGCCTGCGTGAGGGCGGCGTCGGCGTCGAGCGCAAAGCAGGCGTGAAGCTGCGGCTCCCAGCGCTCGATGTGCCTGAGCACGTCGCGCGTGACTTCGACCGGCGACAGCGCCTTGCTGCGGTAGGCAGAGAGCAGCTCGGTGGCGCTCAGGTTGTGGAGGTCGTGCACGTCGTTGTTGTTGCAGGCTGCGCGAGCTGCCTATCATGGCGCAAACGCGGCCGCTTGCGCCGCAAAGGAAGCCGCCATGGCCTCGACCCTTCCCTTCGACACGCGCCAGCTGTTCATCGACGGCCAATGGCGCGACGCCGCCAGCGGCGAAACCTTGACGCTGGAAAACCCGTCCGACGGCAGCGCGCTCGCCAGAATCGCGCGCGGCATGTCGGCCGACATCGATGCCGCGGTGGCCGCCGCGCGCCGCGCACTCGACGACGGCGCCTGGGGCCGCATGAGCCCCACCGAGCGCGGCCGTGTGCTCAGCGCGATGGGGCGGCGCGTGCTGGAGCAGGTGGAACTGCTGGCCCAGCTGGAGGCGCTCGACGTCGGCAAGCCGCTCAAGCAGGGCCGCGCCGACGCCATCGCGCTGGCGCGCTACCTCGAGTTCTACGGCGGCGCGGCCGACAAGGTGCACGGCGAGACGCTGCCGTTCCAGTCCGGCTACACCGTGCTGACGCTGCGCGAACCGCATGGCGTGACCGGGCACATCGTGCCGTGGAACTACCCGATGCAGATCGTCGGGCGCAGCGTCGGCGCGGCGCTGGCGATGGGCAACGCCTGCGTGCTCAAGCCCGCCGAAGAGGCCTGCCTCACGGTGCTCGCGTTCGCGCGCATCGCCCACGAGGCAGGTTTGCCGGCCGGCGCCTTGAACGTGGTGCCGGGGCTGGGCGAAGAAGCCGGCGCGGCCCTGGCGTCGCACCCCGGCGTGGCCCACCTCTCGTTCACCGGCTCGGTGGCGACCGGCGCGCTGGTGCAGGCGGCGGCGGCCAAGAACACCATTCCGGTCACGCTGGAGCTGGGCGGCAAGAGCCCGCAGGTCGTCTTCGCCGACGCGGACCTGGACGCGGCACTGCCCTACCTCGTCAACGCCGGCATCCAGAACGCGGGTCAGACCTGCTCGGCGGCGTCGCGCATCCTGGTCGAGCGCTCTGCTTACGACGCCGTGCTTGAACGCATGGCGGCGCGCTATCGCGCGTTGCGCGTCGGCCCGGCGCTCGCCGATCTCGACGTCGGCCCGGTGATCTCGAGTCGCCAGCACAGCATCGTGTCGCGCTACCTGGAGCTCGCGCGCGACGGCGCAAGCGCCGGCTTGCGCATCGCCGCGCAGGGCGAGATCGTCGCCGATGCACCGTCGTCGGGACACTACGTGCGGCCGACGCTGGTGGCCGGCGTCCCCGACACGCATGTTCTCGCGCAGGAGGAAATCTTCGGCCCGGTGCAGGTGCTGATGGCGTTCGACAGCGAGGCCGACGCGGTGCGCATCGCCAACGGCACGCCCTTCGGCCTGGTGGCCGGCGTCTGGACACGCGACGGCGCCCGGCAATTGCGCCTGGCGCGCGCGCTGAAATGCGGCCAGGTGTTCATCAACAACTACGGCGCCGGCGGCGGCGTGGAGCTGCCGTTCGGCGGCGTCAAGCGCAGCGGGCACGGGCGCGAGAAGGGCTTCGAGGCGCTGTACGGCTTCTCGACACTGAAGACGGTGGCCATCCAGCATGGCTGAGGAAAATTGATGAGACTCAACGGAAAAGTGGCCATCGTCACCGGTGGCGGATCGGGCTTCGGCGAAGGCATCGTCCGCAAGTTCGTGGCCGAAGGCGCCCAGGTGCTGATCGCCGATCGCGACGAAGCGGGCGCCCGGCGCGTGGCCGAAGCCCAGGGTGCGCGCTGGCTGCGCGCCGACGTGGCCAGCGCCGCCGACGTGAAGGCCATGATGGACGCCGCGACGCAGTGGTTCGGCGGCCTGCACATCCTGGTCAACAACGCCGGTGTCGGCCACCTGCCGCAGCCGCTGGAAGGCTTGGCCGAAGACGAGTTCGACCGCATCGTCGCGGTCAACATGAAGGCGATCTACCTGGCGGCCCGCGAGGTCGTGCCGCGCTTCAAGGCGCAGGGGCAGGGGGTGATTCTCAACATCGCGAGCACCGCCGGCGTCAGCCCGCGGCCGCGCCTGGCTTGGTACAACGCAAGCAAAGGCTGGGTCATCACGGCCACGCGCGCGATGGCGGTCGAGCTCGCTCCCTTCGGCATCCGGGTCGTGGCGCTGAACCCGGTGGCCGGCGAGACGCCGCTGTTGAAGACCTTCCTCGGCGACGACACCCCCGAGATGCGCGCGAAATTCCTGGCCACGATCCCGATCGGCCGCTTCTCGACACCAGAAGACCTCGGCAACGCGGCCTGCTTCCTGTGTAGCGACGAGGCCTCGATGATCACCGGCGTCGCGATGGAAGTGGACGGCGGGCGCTGTATCTGACGCGTTTCAGGCGGCCACGCCGGCGAGCAGGCCGTTGGCCAGCAAGTCCGCCAGCGTCGGGACGGGGTCGTCGCGCTCGATCATCGTCGGCACCGCGCCCGGGCGCTGCATGGTGTAGCCGCAGAGCTCCCACACCGCGTCGCACGCCGGATGGTCGTGCGTGTCGACGAGATGGTCGCCGTGGTCCTCGTGGCCGGCGAGGTGGATCTGCCGCACGCGAGTCACGAGATGGGAGGCGCAGCGCACCTGTAAGAGCTGACAGTAGACGCAGGCATCCGCGGTCCGCATGCTGCAGTGCAGCGACAGGTCAGCTGCGCCGCGTCGCACAACAACAAATCCAAGGAGGTCCGACGATGACGCTGACATCGGCACGATGGGCACGGGCGGGCGCCGCCGCCATGCTGTGGTTCGCGGCGTGGCCGGGCGTCGCTGCCGAGCAGGCCGAGGCGATCGAGTCCGGCGCTCGCGCCAGCTTCACCGACAGCACCGGTCACACCTGGTGCGTCACCGTGGTCACCGTCATCACCGGGCCCGGGGGCGAGCCCTGGGCCTGGTTCACCGTCGACGCCCATCCTTCGCGCATCGAGCACACGCGGGTCGCCGACCTCAGGCCGGGCTGCCCGGCCGAGGGCAGCCGATCGTCTGAAAGTTAAGCGCCCAGCACCGCCGCCATCGCGGCCGCGGTCGCCTCGACGTTTTGCGTGTTCAGCCCGGCGACGCACATGCGGCCCGAGCGCACCAGGTACACCGCGTGTTCCTGGCGCAGCCGGTCCACCTGCGCCGCCGTCAGGCCGGTGTAGCTGAACATGCCGCGCTGGGTCAGGAAGTAGCTGAAGTCGCGCCCCGGCAGCTTGGCGGACAGCACCGCGTGCAGGCTGCGTCGCATCGCGAGAATGCGTTCGCGCATCGCGGCCACATCGGCCTCCCACGAGGCGCGCAACGTCGCGTCGGTGAGCACCTTGGCGACCACCATGCCGGCGTGGATGGGCGGGCTGGAATAGTTGCGGCGCACGGTGGCCTTCAGCTGGCCGAGCACCAGTTCGGCCTCGGCGGCGTTGGCACACACCACGCTCAGCGCGCCGGCACGTTCGCCGTACAGGCTCATGCTCTTGGAGAACGAATTGGCGATGAAGAACGCAAGGCCCGCACTGGCCAGCGCACGCACGGCGAAGGCATCTTCCTCGATGCCGTCGCCATAGCCCTGGTAGGCGAGATCGAGATAGGGCAGCAGCTCGCGCCGGCGCAGCACCGGAATCAGCTGGTCCCATTGCGCGCGGCTCAGGTCGACGCCGGTCGGGTTGTGGCAGCAGGCATGCAGCAGCACGATGCTCTTGGGCGGCAGCGCGTTCAGCGCGGCCAGCATCGCGTCGAACTTCAGGCCGCCGGTGGCGGGGTCGTAGTACGGGTAGCTGTGCACCGTGAAGCCCGCGCCTTCGAACATCGCGCGGTGGTTGTCCCAGGTCGGATCGCTGACCCAGACCTCGCTGGCCGGGAACCAGCGCTTGAGGAAGTCGGCCCCGACCTTGAGGCCGCCGATGGAGCCGACCGTCTGCAAGGTCGCGATGCGCCCGCCTTTCAGCGCGTCATGGTCGGCGCCGAACAGCAGCGCCTGCACGGCACTGCGGCACGCAGCCGACCCCTCGATCGGCAGGTAGGGCTTGGGCGCGCCGGCGGCCAGCAGCTGCGCCTCGGCCTCACGCACGCAGGCCAGCACCGGAATGCGCCCGGCATCGTCGAAGTAGATGCCGATCGACAGGTTGATCTTGTGCGGACGCGGGTCGCGGCCGAAAGCGTCGTTGAGCGAAAGGATGGGGTCGCCGGCGTAGGGTTCGAGGTGTTGGAACATGGGTGGTGGTTCTTGGTGAGGGGTTCTCAGAGTCCGGCGCGCCCCCTCAAGCCACGCCCGAGGATCCGGCTCTGCCGGGCCGACGGGCGGCGCCCCTTGGGGGCAGGAGCGAAGCGACTGGGGGGCTCAATCCGCCAGCGCGGCCTCGATGTCCGGCGTCATCGATTCGGGCGTGTCGGTGGGCGCGTAGCGTTTGATCACACGGCCGTTGCGGCCGACCAGGAACTTGGTGAAGTTCCATTTCACGGCCTGGCTTCCGAGGAATCCGGGCGCTTCGGCGGTGAGCCACTTCCACAGCGGATGGGCTTCGCGGCCGTTGACCTGCACCTTGCCCATCATCGGGAAGCTCACACCGTAGTTGAGCGAGCAGAACGATGCGATCTGGCTGTTGTCGCCCGGGTCCTGGCCGCCGAACTCGTTGCTCGGGAAACCCACCACGACGAGGCCCTGGTCGCGGTAGTGCTCCCACAGCTCCTCGAGCCCCGCGAACTGCGGCGTGAAGCCGCACTCGCTGGCGGTGTTCACGATCAACAGAACCTTGCCGCGCTGCGTCGACAGCTGGGCCGGTTTGCCGTCGATGGACAGGGCTTCGAAATCGTAGACGCTGCCGGCCATGGTGCACCCCTCGGTGTAAGGAAATGGCGGCATCGTACCGTGAGGCACCATGAAGTAGGTCCTTGACGCTGCACCCGCCGCGCTCGAACATGCCCCAACCCACCGCCGCACAAGAACAGCATGTCCCAGCATTCCGATGAGCAGTACACCGTGGCCCTGCAGGGCTTCAGCGAGTTCGAACGCAACGCCTTGTCCACGTTCTTCCGCCTGGCGGCGCAGCGCACGCCCAGCTACACGCAGGTCGACCGGCTGGACCGCAGCGACTTCGTCATCGCCGACGCCGACCACAAGGCCTCGCTGCAATCGGTGCTGGCGGCCGGCCGGCAGAACGACACGGTGTTCGTCGGCGCGCGCGCGCCGCAAGGCGCGATGGCCTGGCTGCGGCGACCGATCGACCCGATGCACATCGTGCGCGAACTCGACTCGCTGGTGGAACAGCGCAATTCGGCGCCCGGTGCGCTGTCGGCCGCGCTGGCGGAGCCGGTGGTCGATGTGCCCGTCGACGTCGACGCGCCCGACCCGATGGCGCGCGCCGCGGCAAGCGGCCTGTTCACGCACGACGATCTGTCGTCGGGCCCCGACGTGCTGGTGGTCGAAGACAGCCCGATTGCCCGGCGCTTTCTGCAATTGCGCCTGCAGAACCTCGGCTACCGGGTGCATCTGGCGCGCAACGGCGACGAGGCCGTCGAACTGCTCAAGCGCCAGCAGTTTGCGCTGGTGTTCCTCGACATTGCCCTGGGCCCGCCGG
The DNA here is from genome assembly GCA_041496605.1 of Piscinibacter sp. Classification (GTDB taxonomy): domain Bacteria; phylum Pseudomonadota; class Gammaproteobacteria; order Burkholderiales; family Burkholderiaceae_C; genus Albitalea. Next base: position 18,345 of record JBGQEX010000023.1, on the reverse strand, counting down.
GCAGCCTGGACGGCTTGACGATTTGCCAGGACCTCAAGCAGCGCCGCCACGGCGACGCCGCGGCCGCGGCGAAGGTGGTGATGGTCACCGGCCTGGGCGGCGCGATGGACCGCGTGCGCGGCACGCTGGCCGGCTGCGATGCCTACCTGACGAAGCCCCTGGTCGAAGAGGAATTCCTCGACACGCTGCGCACGCTGGACCCGATGCTTTCCTTGCGACAGGCCGGTGTCGGCGGCTGAGTGAGTGGTGCCCCCGGCCGCGGCGTACCGCGGCCACCCCCCGCGGGGGTGCTCAGCCGCCTTGGGAGCGGCCCGGCGCCGGCTGAGATCGCTTCAATGCCCCGCGGCCGGGCGGGTCGCCGCCCTCACCGCCGCCAGCACGATCAGGCTGCCGCCGGCGAGCAGCGGCAGGGTCAGGCGGCCGTCGCCCCAGAGCAGTGACGATGCCGATGCGAACACCACCTCGGCCAGCATCACCACCGACGTGACATTGGCCGGCAAGCGCGCGGCACCGAACTGCAGCGCCAGGTTGCTGAGCAGGAACAGCAGCGCCAACGCCAGCGCGACGCCGACCCAGGCCGGCGCCGCAGCCGGCGGCCACGGCAGCTGCGAGGTCGCCGCCAGCGTGCACGCCAGCGTGCCCGCCACCAGCGCGCCGCCGATGAACATCGCCAGGGCACGGCCCGCATCCGGCTGGCGCGCTTCGCGGCGCAGCATTACGTTGTTGAGCGCGAACGAGAAGCCGCCGACCACGCCGAGCCAGTCGGGCAGCGCACGCGGCAGCGGCAGCGCGTCCCAGCCCGTGGCCGGGCCGGCGCCGGCGGGCCACAGCACGATCGCGGCGCCGCACAGCGCAAGCGCGACACGCAAGCCCGCCGCGCGTGTCAAGGGCTCGTCGAGCAGGACGCGCGCCAGCAGCACGGTCCACAGCGGCATCAGGTAGAACAGCAGCACGACGCGCACCACGTCGCCGATCACCACAGCCCAGTTGAAGGCGGCGTTGGTGGCGCCCGAAGCCAGCACCAGCACCCACAGCGCCGGGGTGCGCAGCACCTGGGCGAACGCGCGCGGACGCAGTATGCCGATCACCGCCACGGCCACCAGGTAGACCACGACGGTGGCCCACAGCGGGTGCAGCCCCAGTGCCTGCAGCCGGCGAAACGGCCACCACGACGTGCCCCAGATCAGCGCATTCAAGGTCAGCGCGAGGGCGGGCAGCACGGTCGTGGCGTTGCGCATCCGGCCCATTGTCGCTGCCCCCCAAGCTTGACGGATTGTGGTTCCGGGATGCCGGCGCTAAGGTCGCGGCCACTCCACACGCAGCGAGTCCCCATGGCCAAGATCGACGTCTTCCAGCCGATGCAGCTGTTCTCCAACGATCCGCCGGACCTGAGTTCGCCCGCCTTTCGTTTTCTGGCCGAGGGTGATTCATGGTTTTCGATCGGCACGCTGAACCTGCTCGCGAACTCGAATCTGCTGTTCGAAATGGTGTTCCAGCGCAGCGCTTGCGCCATCAACTGCGCGTCGCCGGGCGACACGCTCAAGCGCATGTCGCAACTCAACACCGACCCGAACTTCGTCGACCTGCTGGGCGGCCGCCGCGCCCGCTTCTGGGATGCGATCCTGATGTCCTGCGGCGGCAATGATCTGATCGAAGCGGTGCAGTCACCCGCCGTCGATGGCCAGGGCAAAGCGGTGCCGCCGGCCCTGCGACTGCTGTTGACGCGCGACGAATGGGGCCCCGCGTCGCTGGGCGTCGCGCGCTACCTGAGCGACGCCGGCTGGCAGACCTTCTGCGGCTACCTGCAGGCCAACTTCGACCACCTGATCGCGCTGCGCGAGCGTGGCCCGTCGCGCGGCCAGCCGATCTTCGTGCACGGCTATGCCTACCCGGTGCCGCGGCCGGCGGGTGCCGGGCTGGGCTTCGGCCCGTGGCTGTTCCCGGCGTTGAACGCCTACGCCATTCCGCCGGCCGACGGCGGCCTCGTGGCGCGCGAGCTGCTGGCCCGCCTGGGCACGCTGCTGGCGGCCACGGCAGCCGATACCGTGCGCTTTCCCAACCTGCACTTCTTCGACTCGGCGGCCATTGCACTCGAGCCGGCGCAGCCCGACGCGAGCGGCGCGAGCGGCGATTGGGTCAATGAGATTCACCTCACCAAGGCGGGCTACCGCAAGATCGCTGTGCCCTGGGCCGCCGCCATCGAAGCGGCGCTGTGAAATCTCAGCCGGCGCCGAGCCGCAAGGGCCACGAAGGGGCCCCGTCGTGGCCCCTGGTGGCTGAGCGACCCCTCGGGGGGCAGGAGCGAAGCGACGTGGGGGCCAACATATCTAGTGCTTGTCGTGCCGCGCCAGTGCCAGCAGGTGCTCGACTTCGTCGCGGTACTGAACGCAGTTGTCCTGGTGCCAGCGGCGGATCAGCCACATGATGAACGCGACGCCGAGGCCGAAGATGGTGATGGCGCCGAAGGCCGACAGGCCGAAGCGCGTCATGCCGGTGTAGCAGGCACCGAGCCCGAGGATGCAGGCCTGCTCATTGAAGTTCTGCACCGCGATCGATCGGCCCGCGCCCATCAAGTTGTGGCCGCGGTGCTGCAGCAGCGCGTTCATCGGCACCACCATGTAACCGCCGATGGCACCCAGCACGATCAGGAACGGCGCCGCCACCCACGCGTTGGAGATGAAGTTCATCGTGACCACCAGCAGGCCCATCGCGATGCCCAGCGGAATCACGCCGGTCGCCTGGTCGAGCCGCATCCGTACCGACGCCACGATCGCGCCGACCGCGGTGCCGACGGCGACCACGCCGACCAGCGACGAGGCCTGCGTCGTGCTGTAGCCCAGCGCCACGCTGGCCCAGGTCAGCACGATGTACTTCAGGTTGCCCGAGACACCCCAGAACAGCGTGGTGGTCGCCAGCGAGATCTGGCCCAGCCGGTCGTTCCACAGCCGCGCATTGCAGTGCGAGAAGTCGCGCACCAGCACGCTGGTGCTGTGCGATAGCGGTTGCAGCGGGGCTTCGGTGCGCGGTATCTTGAGGTTGAATGCGGCAGCGATCGCGTACAGCACGATGATGCCCGCGATCGCCGCTTCGGGCGGCGTGTCGATGCCGGTGTCGATCACCGGCAGATCGAAGGCCAGCAGGTAGTGCGAGACAGCGAGACCGACCAGCTGCCCGCCCAGCAGCACGCCGAGGATGATCGACGCGATGGTCAGGCCCTCGATCCAGCCGTTGGCTTTCACCAGCTGCGAGTTGGGCAGCAACTCGGTCAGGATGCCGTACTTCGCCGGCGAGTAGGCGGCAGCGCCGAGGCCGACGATCGCGTACGACAGCAAAGGGTGGGTGCCGAGCAGCATCAGCGTGCAGCCCGCCACCTTGACGAGGTTCGAGAAGAACATCACCGTGCCCTTGGGCACCGCGTCGGCGAACGCGCCGACGAAGGGCGCGAGGATGACGTAGAACAGCGCGAACATCGGCACCAATGCCGCCCGCTGCCACTCGGGTTGACCGGAGGTCCTGAGCAGTTCAACTGCGGCGACGAACAGCGCGTTGTCAGCCAGCGAGCTGAAGAACTGCGCTGACATGATGGTGTAGAAGCCTTTTTTCATTCGCCCGAAGCGCGCTGCCTCTTTCCCGATGTAACCGGTGTGTCTCCCCGCGGCGCGGGTTATAGCACGCGGGTCATGGCAGTCGGCGCGGCGCAAATGACCGTCGGTGCGCTGTGCGGCAGAATCGACGCGGCGGCTTCCGCCCCACGCCCACCCGTCACGATGCCCCGTCCGATCGAAGCACTGATCCACACCGAGGCGCTCGCCCACAACCTGCGGCGCGCGCGTCGGGCTGCGCCCGACGCCAAGGTCTGGGCCGTCGTCAAGGCCAACGCCTATGGGCACGGCATCGAGCGTGCGTACGCGGGCCTGCAGGCGGCCGACGGCTTTGCACTGCTCGACCTGGCCGAAGCCGAGCGCATGCGCGCGCTGGGTTGGCGCGGGCCGATCCTGCTGCTCGAAGGCTGCTTCGAGGCGCGCGACCTCGAGCTGTGTTCGCGCCTGGAGCTGTGGCACACGGTGCACCACGAAGCACAGATCGACTGGCTGGCCGCCCACAAGACGCAGCGCGCGCACCATGTCTGGCTGAAGCTCAACAGCGGCATGAACCGCCTCGGTTTTGCGCCCGCCGCCTACCGTTCGGCCTGGCTGCGGCTGTCCGGGCTCACCCAGGTGGAAAGCATCACGCTGACGACGCACTTCGCCGACGCCGACGGCGCGCGCGGTGTTGCCGACGCGCTGGCGCGCTTCGAAGCCGCCACGCACGACCTGCCCGGCGAGCGCTCGCTGTGCAACAGCGCGGCGACGCTGCGCTTTGCGCCGCAGCAGCCGCGGGTGCGCGCTGACTGGGTGCGCCCCGGCATCATGATCTACGGCTCGGCGCCGGACTTCCCGTCGCACAGCAGCGCCGACTGGGAGCTGCAGCCGGCGATGACGCTGCGCGCCCGGATCATCGCGACGCAGCAGCTGCAGCCCGGTGACAGCGTCGGCTACGGCAGTGCGTTCAGCGCCGATCGCGCGATGCGCATCGGCGTCGTCGCCTGTGGCTACGCCGACGGCTATCCACGCCTCGCGCCGACCGGCACCCCGGTACTGGTGGACGGCGTGCGCGCGCGGCTGGTCGGGCGGGTGTCGATGGACATGGTCACCGTCGACCTCACGCCAGTGCCGCAGGCGCAGCGCGGCAGCGAGGTCACGCTGTGGGGCCAGGGGCCGAACGGCAGCGTGCTGCCGATCGACGAAGTGGCCCACGCCGCCGGCACCATCGGCTACGAGCTGATGTGCGCCTTGGCGCCGCGCGTGCCCACCCGCGTGGCCGAGTAGGCCCCGAATGATCGCCATCGACCCGGCCGAGGTCGTCATCACCGCGATTCGCGCGCAGGGTGCGGGCGGCCAGAACGTCAACAAGGTGTCGAGCGCGGTGCATCTGCGCTTCGACATCCCGGCCTCGTCACTGCCCGATGACGTGAAGGCGCGGCTGCTGGCGCTGAACGACCAGCGCATCACCCGCGAAGGCGTGTTGGTGATCAAGGCGCAAACCCAGCGCAGCCAGGAGATGAACCGGGCCGAGGCGCTGCAGCGGCTGCAGGAACTGGTCGACAGCGTGGCCGCTGCGCCGCGGGTGCGCCGACCGACCAAGCCGACGCACGGCTCCAAACAGCGGCGCCTGGCCGGCAAGGCGCGCCGCGGCGAGGTGAAGGCGCTGCGCGGCAAGCCGGCGGAGTGAGCCACGCATTTCGCACCAGGGCCGACGCCGTTCGCGCCACCGGCGATCATTTCGTCGCACGCCGCTTCAAGCCGCGGCATCCGGTTCCTACAGTGACACCACTGTCACCAAAAGGACCCGCGATGACTCTGCGTCAAATCACCCTGGTTGCCGCCGCCGCGGCGGCGTTCTCCACGTCTGCCGCCCGGGCCGAGGGCTGCGCGCAGGTGGAGGTGCAAAACGTTCGCCCCGACCACGGCATGTTGATGGTGGCCGCCTATGGCGGCGCCGCCGACTACAAGAAGAAGCCCGCTGCGTCGATGCAGGTGCGGCCGAGTGCGGCGACGCTGCGTTTCTCGGTGTGCGGGCTCGGCGGTCCGGCCGTGGCGCTGTCGATGTATCAGGACTTGAACAGCAACGGCAAGCTCGACGCCAATCTGCTCGGCATCCCGAGCGAGCCTTGGGGCGCCACGGGCAAGCCGTCGAACTTCGCTGCGCCGAGCTGGGACTCCACCCAGGTGGCGCTGGACGGCAGCGTGCTGGTCGTCAAGCTGTCGCAATGAGGAGCCTGCGATGAACCGCCGCACCGCCCTCCAAGCCTTCGGCGCCTTGAGCGCCACGTTCGCCGCGCCGTCGTTTGCCCTGCCTGCGGACGCCAGCGCGTTCGACCGTGCCGTCGCCGCGAACCGCTGGCTGCAACCGTTCAAGGGCATCAGCGACACGACGCAGGACCTGCGCTGCGAGTCGCTGGCCATCACAGGGCGCTGGCCGGCCGGGCTGCGCGGCCGTTTCTATCGCAACGGCCCGGCCTTGTTCGAGCGCGGTGGCCAGCGCTATCGCCACTGGTTCGACGGCGACGGCATGGTGCAGCAGTTCCGCTTCGGCGATGGCCGCGTCAGCCACCTCGGGCGCCTGGTGCACACGCCCAAGCTGCTCGCCGAGCAGCGTGCCGGGCGCTTCCTGTACAGCGCTTTCGGCACCGACATCCCGAGTGACGCGCCGGCGCAGGGGCCCGATTCGTTCAACACCGCCAACACCAATGCGATCGAGCATGCCGGGCGCGTGCTGGCGATGTGGGAAGGCGGCTCGGCCTTCGCGCTCGACCCGCGGGACCTGTCCACCCAGGGCCCCGTGAGCTGGCGCGACGACCTGCAGCAGGCGCCGTTCTCGGCCCACCCCAAGGTCGACGCGAGCGGCCACCTGTGGAACATCGGCACCTTCAGGAACCGCGTCATCGCGTGGCACATCGACCCGCAAGGGCGCTTCGTCAATGCGCAGGTCGGCGAATCGCCCTACCCCGGCGGCATGGTGCACGACATGGCGGTGACGGCGCAGTTCCTGGTGATCCCGCTGCCGCCGGTGAAGCTGCATTTCGAGCGGCTGGCTGCCGGCGGCACGCCCGAACAGGCCTACGAGTTCCAGCGCGACGAGCCGCTGCGCATCCTGGTGCTGCGCAAGGACGACATCACGCAGCGCCGCGTCTTCGAGCTGCCCGCGCAAATGGTGTTCCACGTCGGCAACGCCTACGAGCGTGGCGACGGCAGCATTGCGCTGAGCTTCGTCGGCGCGAGCGACCACCGCTCGCTGGTGCTGGGCGCGGTCGCCGTCATGCGCGGCCAGCCGGCGCCGCCGCGCGTGTCGAGCACGCAGCTGGCGGTGCTCGACATGGCCAGCGGGCGCGCGAGCGTCGAGTCGCTCGCCGACGCGGTGGAGTTCCCGCGCGTGGATCCGCGCCGCATCGGGCTGCCCACGCGCTACCTGCTCAATGCGAGCACGTGGATGCCGTACGCCGCGGGCCGCGGCTCGCTGTTCCATGGCATCGAACTGCGCGACCTGCACAGCGGCAAGGTCGACCGCTACGACTACGGCGAACAGATGGTCGTCGAGGAACACCTCATCGTGCCCAAGCCGGGGGCCAGCGACGAGCTCGATGCGTGGCTGGTGGGCACGACCTTCGATGCGCAGCGCCAGGTCACGCTGGTCAATGTGCTGGAGGCGCGGCGCGTCGCCGCGGGACCGGTGGCCCAGGCGGCGCTGCCGTACTGGCTGCCGCTGGGCTTTCATGGCAACTTCACGCCGGCGTGATGCCCCGGCGGGCCGCTTTCAGGTGGCCCGCTTGAAGGTGGCAAGCAGCACGCCGATCGCGATGAACAGGCTGCCGAAGCTGCGGTTGAGTGCACGCAGCTGCGCCGGCGTTCTCAGCAGCCGCAGCAGGCGCGAGGCGAGCGCCGTGTAGGCGGCCATCACGACCAGGTCGGTGAAGCCGAGCGTCGCGCCGATCACCAGGTACTGCGGCCCGAGCGCGTGGCCGAGGTCCAGGAACTGCGGCACCACGGCGAGCAGGAACACGGTGCCCTTGGGGTTGACGGCGTTGACCATCCAGCCCTTCACGAGCAGCTCGCGAATCAGCCTGCGGCGCGGCACGTGCACCGGAGCGCCGGCGCTTTCGACCAGCGGCGTGGGCGGTGCGCGCCACTGCCTCACGCCGAGCCAGATCAGGTAGGCCACGCCCAGCCACTTGATGACGGTGAACGCGAGGCTCGACGCGGCGATCAGCGCACCGAGGCCCAGCCCGACCACGACGACTTGCGTCCAGATCCCGGCGATCAGGCCGAAGGTCATGAAGTAGCCGCGCGCGAAGCCGTGGTTCAGCCCCGAGCTCATCGCCGCGACGGCGCCGGCACCCGGTGAAATGCTGATGGCCCAGGAGGCCAGGAAGAAGGCGAGCCAGGTCGAGAGTTCCATGCGGTGGGTCCTGTGATGGGCGAAGTTTGGGTGGGCAGCGTCAGGCCGCCTGCTCGGCGACGATCTGCCCCAGCCGGCGAAGATGCGCGTCCAGCTTGGGTGTCCACGGCTCGCCATAGTGGACGCGAAGGAAATGGTCGAAGCGCGTGCTGCAGCTGAAGGTGGCACCGGGCGCGCAGCCGATGTGCTCGGCGCGCGCCTGCTCGAAGACCTTGCGCGAATCGACCTGCGGCGGCAGCTCGATCCACAGCATGAAGCCGCCCTGCGGCCGGCTCAGGCGGCAGCCCACGGGAAAGTGGCGCGCCACCGCGTCGGCCATCTGCTGCGACTGCAGCTTCAACGCCGCGCGCAGGCGCCGCATGTGGTGGTCGTAGCCGCCGTCGCGAATGAATTCGGCCAGCACCTCTTGCTGCAGCATCGAGCCGGTGATGGAGGTGTGGAACTTGTGCGATTGCGCCGTCTTGAAATGGCGCCCCGGCGCCAGCCAGCCCACCCGGTAGCCCGGCGCCACGGTCTTGGTGAAGGCCGAGCAGAGGATCACGTCGTCTTGCGTGTCGAAGCTCTTGAGCACCGGCGGGCGCTCGTCGCCGAAGTAGGTTTCGCCGTAGATGTCGGTCTCGACCAGCGTGAAGCCGCGCTCGGCCGCCAGCGCCACCAGGCGGCGTTTGCTCGCCACCGGCATCAGGCTGCCCAAGGGGTTGTGGAAGTTGGGGATCACCACGCAGGCCTTGACGGCGCCCGGTGTTTGCGTCGCCAGGTCCAGTGCTTCGACCGAGATGCCTTCGCGTGGGTGGGTCGGGATCTCGATCGAACGCATGCCCAGGCTGCGGATGATCTCCAGCAGCATCCAGTAGCTGGGCGACTCGATTGCAATGGTGTCGCCGGCCTTGGCCGCCGAGCGCAGCGCCAGGAACACGGCTTCGGTGCCGCCGTTGGTCAGGATGATCTCTTCGGGCCGCAGCCGCACGCCCGCGCCGACGCTGCGGCGCGCCACCTCCTGCCGCAACGCCGCGCTGCCGGTGATCTGGTAGCGCGAGGCGTATTCCGGGTGCAGCCGGTTCATGCGCGCCATCAGATGCCGCAGCTTGGCTTCGGGCAGCAGCTCGCGCGCGGGCATCGGGCAGAACGACGGCGCGGCCAGCGGGTCGTCGGAGCCGTACAGGAACTCGCGCGTGAGGTCGTCCGCCGTCACGAAACCGGCCCGGCCCATGCGGGTGTCGATCTGCGGCTCGGGCAGCGGCTGGCGGTGGGGGGCGACGAAATAGCCTGACTTGGGCCGCGCCTCGACCAGTGCGCGGTTCTCCAGGTGGCGGTACGCCAGCGTCACGGTGGACGCACTCACGCCGTGTTGCTGGCACAGCTGGCGCACCGAAGGCAGGCGGTCGCCGGTGCGCAAGCTGCCCGCCGTGATGGCCAGCTCGAGTTCGCCGGCCACTCGGTGGTACAGCGGCAGTCCAAGGTCGCCGGGCGCATTCATGCGCTGGATTGTGGCCCGCGGCCGGGCGAAGTGACAGACACAGAGCCGGCAAGTTGTCACCAGTACAGATGACGAATCGGACCTCTGTGCCGCTGAAGTTCGACGGGGTCTGGATGTGGTGGCGCCAGGCCCGACGCGGAACACTGCCATCACTCGAACCATCACCCGGAGGCCTCTCATGTTTCGCATTGCATCCCCCGCCACGCTGCTGCTGGCCCGTGGGCAACTGCTGACCTGGCGGCAGGGCCGCGTGCGGCTTCGTGTGCTGGCGGGGTCGGCATGGGTGACGCGGCCAGGCGACCTGGACGATCATTTCCTGCAACCGGGGCAGGCGCTGGAATTGAGCCACGGCCTCATCGGCGCCGAGCAGGACCTGTGGCTGAGCATCGAAACCCCGCGGCGCGCCGTCGCCGCCGCGTGGCGGTGGCTCGTACACCGACGGCTACAGTGCGGGGGTGAGCAAAGCCAAATCTCTCTACACCTGCAGTGAATGTGGGGGCACCACCCCCAAGTGGCTGGGCAAGTGCCCGAGCTGCGACGCCTGGAACACGCTGATCGAATCGGTGGCCGAGGCGCCTTCCAAACACCGCTACCAGTCGCTGGCCGCCGCGCAACCGGTGGCGACGCTGTCGCAGATCGAGGCGTCGGAGGTCGACCGCCAGCCGACCGGCATCGACGAGCTGGACCGCGTGCTCGGCGGCGGCATCGTCGCCGGCGGCGTGGTGCTGATCGGCGGTGACCCGGGCATCGGCAAGTCGACGCTGCTGCTGCAGGCGCTCGATTCGCTGTCGCGCAGCGTGCCGACGCTGTACGTCACCGGTGAGGAGTCGGGCGCGCAGGTCGCGCTGCGTTCGCGCCGCCTCGGACTCAACGGCAGCCAGGTGCGCGTGCTGGCGGAGATCCAGCTCGAGAAGATCGCCGCCACCATCGACGTCGAGCAGCCGGCGGTGTGCGTGATCGACTCGATCCAGACGATGTACAGCGACCAGCTCAGTTCCGACCCCGGCTCGGTCGCGCAGGTGCGCGAATGCGCGGCGCAGCTCACGCGCACCGCCAAGCGCAGCGGTACGACCATCGTGCTGGTCGGCCATGTGACCAAGGAGGGCGCGCTGGCCGGGCCGCGCGTGCTCGAACATATCGTCGACACGGTGCTGTACTTCGAGGGCGACACGCATTCGAGCTTTCGCCTGGTGCGCGCGATCAAGAACCGCTTCGGTGCGGTCAACGAGATCGGCGTGTTCGCGATGACCGAGCGCGGTCTGAAGGGCGTGGCCAATCCGAGCGCGATCTTCCTGTCGACGCACGGCGACCCGGTGGCCGGCTCGTGTGTGCTGGTTACATTGGAAGGCACGCGGCCGATGCTGGTGGAGATTCAGGCGCTGGTCGACAGCGGCGGCCCGAGCCCGCGGCGCCTGAGCGTCGGCCTCGAGCGTGACCGGCTCGCGATGATGCTGGCAGTGCTGCACCGCCATGCGGGGATCGCGTGCTTCGACCAGGACGTGTTCGTCAACGCGGTCGGCGGCGTGCGCATCAGCGAGCCGGCGGCCGACCTGGCCGTCATGCTCGCCATCCAAAGCAGCCTGCGCGGCAAGCCGCTGCCGCGCGGCTTCATCGCGTTCGGCGAAGTCGGCCTGGCCGGCGAGGTTCGGCCGGCGCCGCGCGGCCAGGAGCGGCTCAAGGAGGCCGCCAAGCTCGGTTTCTCGGTGGCCCTGGTGCCGAAGGCGAATGCGCCGAAGAAACCGATCGAAGGGCTGACGATCCACCCGGTGGAACGAATCGAACAAGCCATCGATCTGACACGCAGCCTGTGATCAGGACCCGCAGCATGAAGATCGCCGTCGTCTCCGACATCCACGGCAACTTGCCGGCGCTCGAGGCCGTGCTGGCCGACATCGCCGAGGCGGGTGCCGACATCACGGTGAACCTGGGCGACATCGTGTCCGGCCCGCTGTGGGTGGCGCAGACCGCGGACCGCTTGATGGCGCTCGACCTGCCGACCATCCGCGGCAACCACGAGCGGCAGTTGCTGACGCTGCCGCGCGAACGCATGGGCGCGTCCGACGCCTATGCCGCCGCGCAGCTGCAACCGCGGCAGCGGCAGTGGCTCGCGTCGCTGCCCGCCACCCTGCAGCTGAGCGACGAGGTGTTCTGCTGCCACGGCACGCCCGGCAGCGACCTCGTCTACTTTCTGGAAACCGTGACGCCCGATTTCGCCGAGGCCGCCTCGCGCGGTGCGCGTGCGGCCACGCTGGCCGAAGCGACCCAACGCGCCGGCGCGGCAATGCAGGGGGTGCGCGACGCGCTCATCCTGTGCGGCCACACGCATTCGCCGCGCACCGTGCAGCTGGCCGACGGGCGGCTGGTTGTCAATGCGGGCAGCGTCGGCCTGCAGGCCTTCGACGACCTGCACCCGCATCCGCATGTGATCGAGAACGGCTCGCCGCACGCCCGCTATGCGATCGTGAGTCGCGCCGACGCCGGCTGGCATGTGGACCACAGGCTCGTGCCCTACGACTGGCAGGCCGCCGCCCGACTCGCCGAAACCAACGCCCGCCCCGACTGGGCCGACGCGTTGCGCAGCGGCTTCGTCGGCCGCTGGGAATCCCCTGCCGCGCCGTGATGCCGGTGGGAACCACGCAGCGCTGCGGCGCCGCGTGCACCGTAGCATCGCGGGCATGAATCCGATTCTTGGATGGGCCCTTGCCGCAGCGGCGGTGGCGGCGGCTTGGCAGGCCTACCGCTGGCCCGGCGTGGCGCTGGCGGCCACCGTCATCGTCTTCTGGCTGCTGCTGCAATTCAGCCGTGCCGTGCGCGTGATGAAGAACGCCGCCGATGCGCCGGTCGGCCACGTGGGCAGTGCCGTGATGCTGAACGCCAAACTGCGGCGCGGCATGACGATGATGCAGGTGGTGTCGTCGACGCGCAGCCTGGGCCGCAAGCACCCGAGCGAGCCCGACAGCTGGATTTGGGCCGACGACAGCGGCGCGAGCGTGACGCTGACGCTGCGCGCCGGCAAGCTGTTGCGCTGGACCCTGGACCGGCACGACGCCGCGCCATGAACGGCGCGGGGCACGCCCCGTAGAATCGAGCCCTGTGTTTGCATGTCGGCTTGAATGAGGAGCCCAAGATGTCCATGGAAGACCGCGACGGCAAGATTTGGATGGACGGCCAGATGGTCGACTGGCGCGACGCCAAGATCCATGTACTGACCCACACGCTGCACTACGGCTGCGGCGCCTTCGAAGGCGTGCGTGCCTACAACACCGTGAACGGTACGGCGATCTTCCGGCTGCGCGAACACACCCAGCGGCTGTTCGACAGCGCCAAGATTCTGCGCATGAAGATTCCGTTTTCCTTCGACGAGGTCTTCGAAGCGCAACGCGCCGTCGTGCGCGAGAACAAGCTCGAGAGCTGCTACTTGCGGCCGCTGACCTGGATCGGCTCCGAGAAGCTTGGCGTCAGCCCCAAGGGCAACAAGATCCACCTGATGATCGCCGCCTGGGCCTGGGGCGCCTACCTCGGCGAGGAAGGCATGAAGCGCGGCATCCGCGTCAAGACATCGAGCTTCACGCGCCACCACGTCAACATCACGATGACGCAGGCGAAGACGGTGAGCAACTACACCAACTCGATCCTCGCCAACATGGAAGCCACCGACGACGGCTACGACGAGGCGCTGCTGCTCGACGCGTCGGGCTTCGTCAGCGAAGGTGCGGGCGAGAACCTGTTCGTCATCAAGGGCGGCGTGGTCTACACGCCCGACCTCTCCGCCGGCGCGCTGAACGGCATCACCCGCAACACGGTGTTCGCGATCTGCGCCGACCTGGGGCTGAAGCTGGTTGAAAAGCGCATCACGCGCGACGAGGTCTACATCTGCGACGAGGCCTTCTTCACCGGCACCGCCGCCGAGGTCACGCCGATCCGCGAGCTCGACCGCATCGAAATCGGCCGCGGCTCGCGCGGCCCGATCACCGAAAAGATCCAGAGTGCGTTCTTCGACATCGTGAACGGGCGCAACCCGAAATATGCCGAGTGGCTGACGAAGGTTTGATGATGAGCAACGCCCCCGCGACGGTCGAGGTGACCGCCAAAGACATGCACGGCCACGGCGTCGTGTTCTGCCCGAATCCGAAGATGCCGCTGTGGAGCGGCCACCCGCGCGTGTTCATCGACGTGGCCACCACCGGCGAGGGCAAGTGCCCGTACTGCGGCACGGTCTACAAGTTGAGAGCCGGCGAAGTCGTTGGTTCCCACTAGCGCCGCCACGCGTTCCTCGATGACCCGCAGCTTCATCATCGCGCCGCAGTGGATCGGCGACGCGGTGATGAGCGAGCCGCTGCTGGCGCGACTGGCTGCGCGCGGCGAGCAGCTCAGTGTCGGGGCGCTGCCGTGGGTGGCGCCGGTGTACCGCGCGATGCCGCAGGTGCACGAGGTGATCGAGCTGCCGTTCGCGCATGGCCGGCTCGACTACGGCGGGCGCAAACGCATCGCCGGCGAATTGCAGGGCCGCTTCGATGCGGCCTATGTGCTGCCCAACTCGATCAAGGCCGCGCTGATTCCACTGATGGCGCGCATCCCGCGCCGCGTCGGCTACCACGGCGAAGGGCGCTACGGGCTGCTCAACGAACGTTTGCCCAACCCGGAAGGGCGCCCGCCGATGGTGGCGTTCTACAGCGCGCTGGCCAGCACCGAGTCGGCGCCGGCCGACCCCGCCGAGGTGCGTCCGCAGCTGCATCTGAGCGATGTCACGCTGGCCGCCGCGATGGCTGTCGCCGGCGTGCAGCACGCTGCCTACTGGGTGTTTGCGCCGGGCGCGGAATACGGGCCGGCGAAATGCTGGCCGGCCGCTCACTACGCCGAACTGGCACGCCTGCTGTGGGCCGCGCATGGGCTGCCGGTGCTGCTGCTCGGTTCGGGCAAGGAACAGGCGCTGTGCGAATCGATCTCGGCGGCGGCGCCGAACGCCTGCCGCGTGCTCGCCGGCCAGACCGCGCTGCTTGATGCGATGGCGTTGATCGCGGCGGCGCGCGGCGTCGTCAGCAACGACTCTGGGCTGATGCATGTGGCCGCCGCGTTCGGCGTGCCGCAGGTCGCGGTGTTCGGCTCGACCAGCCCCGAACACACGCCGCCGCTCAACCCGCGCGCGCGGGTGTTGTGGCTCAAGCACGAGATCGGGCTGGAGTGTTCGCCGTGTTTCGACCGCAGCTGCCGCTTCGGCCACACGCGCTGCCTGGTCGAGATCACGCCGGCGCGCGTCGTTGACGCGTTGGCGCAGTCGTTGGGCTGAGCGCCGGACGCTTCAGAGCTGCAGCTTGCCGACGAACAGCACCGGCCCGGTCGGTGCGCCGGTCGGCGAGCCGCCGGCGGGTTCCAGGCTCACCGCCAGCGCGGTGGCGCCGGCGAGTACCTTGCCTTTCTTCACCACCGTCGCATCGCGCGCCGAGATGAGCCCCAGCGAGCGCGGTGCGCCGCTGGCCGGCAACGCCCACAACTCCAGCGCGCGGCTGGCTTCCAGGCTCACGTTGACCAGCGGCCGGGTCACCATCGCGCGGCCATCGCCGCTGATGCTGGCGACGAACGAGGCCGGCACCGCGCCGTCGGTGCTGCCGGTGGCGCTCAGCACGACCACCACCGGCGGTTGCGCCGGGCCGGGGTTCGTCAGCAAGACCGCGAGCCCGACGACCGCGGCCATCGCGAACGCGGACACACCGCGCCACAGCGCCAACTGGCTCCACCAGGACGCTGGCGCGGCGCCGGCGGGCGCGGGCGCAGCGCCGATGCGCGCTTCGATGCGCTTCCACACCGCCGCCGGCGGCGCTTCGGGCGTGATGCTCAGCGTCAGCGGCATCAGGCGCGCCTGCCATTCGCGCACCGCGGCACGCAGCAGCGGATGCGCCGGCAGCAGCGCCTCGAAGCGGCGCCGCGCCGGCCCGCGCAGGGTGCCGCTGACGTAGTCTGCGGCCAGGCGGTCGGCAAGGTCGGGGCGGCTGTAGTCCATGTCAGGCCCCCTTCCTTGTGGCCGCGTCATCGGCCTGGGCCGCCCGCTCCAGGCAGGCCTTGAGCGACATCAGTGCGCGCCGCACCCAGCTCTTCACGGTGCCCAGCGGCTGGCCCATCTTGTCGGCGACCTCGGCGTGGCTCAGGCCGTCATAGAACGCGAGCGCCACGCTTTGGCGCTGCGGCGCCGACAGGTCCCGCATGCAGTGCGACAGCGCACGCGCATCCGCGGCCCGGCTCAGCAATTCGAGCGGGCCCGGGTTGTCGTCGGCCGTGGCGTCGTACACGTCAGTGTCCTCGTCGTCGGAAGTGGTGGTGGTCTGGAATTGCGGTTGCGTCTGGGCACGGCGCAGGCTGTCGATGGCACGATTGCGCGCAATGCTCGTCAGCCACGTCAGCGGTTGGCTCTGCGCCGCGTCGAATCCGCCGGCGGCACGCCAGACGTTGACGTACACCTCCTGCAGAATGTCTTCGGCACTCGCCCTGTCACGACAGATACGCAACACCACGGCGAACAGATGCGAGCTGCTGCGCTCGTAGAGCGTGGCAAATGCCGCACGGTCGCCGGTTCCGGCGCGCGCCAGCAACTGCGACAGGTCTCGGCTGCGTTCGGACCAATCCTTTGACGGGGGTGGCATCTCGGCTGCTCAGCGTTCTTGGTTTGCGCGGCATTCTAGAGTCGGTTCGTACAATCCACCCCATGCCGTCACCGAACGAGTTCGTGCTCACGCTGTCATGCCGCGACACCAAGGGCATCGTCTACGCCGTCTCCGGGCTGCTCTATCAGGCCGGCTGCAACATCGTCGACTCGCAGCAGTTCGGCGACGTCGAAAGCAGCGACGGCACGGGCTTGTTCTTCATGCGGGTGCATTTCGAAGCGCCGGCGCACCTGTCGGCGCCGGGCACGCTGGAGCAGCTGTTCACCCATGTGCGCGAACAGTTCGGCATGGATGCGACGTTCCATTCGCTGGCCCGTAAACCGCGCCTGCTGCTGATGGTGAGCAAGCACGGCCACTGCCTGAACGACCTGCTTTTTCGCTCGCAGTCGGCGCAGCTCGACGTGGCCATCGCCGGCATCGTCTCGAATCACCCCGACTTCGCCGACCTGGCCGCCAGCTACCGGCTCCCGTTTCACCACCTGCCGCTCGCGGCCGGCGCGCCGGCCGTGGCCAAGCGCACCCAGGAACGCCAGGTCGAGTCGCTGATCGAAGACGGGCAGATCGACCTGGTCGTGCTGGCGCGCTACATGCAGATCCTGAGCCCCGAGTTCTGCGCCTTCCTGAAGGGCCGCGCGATCAACATCCACCACAGCTTCCTGCCCAGCTTCAAGGGCGCCAAGCCCTATGCCCAGGCGCACGACCGCGGCGTCAAACTGATCGGCGCCACCGCACACTACGTGACCGCCGATCTGGACGAAGGGCCGATCATCGAACAGGACGTCGAGCGCGTGGACCATTCGCTGAGCCCGGAAGACTTCGCGGCGGTGGGCCGCGACGTCGAAAGCGTGGTGCTGGCGCGTGCGGTGCGCTGGCACGTCGAGCACCGGGTGTTGATGAACGGCCACAAGACCGTGGTGTTCAAGTAGGGAGTCACTGATGAGCCGAGCCAAGAGTCCGCAGGCCCCGCTCGGGTCTCCCGACGAGATCGAGCACCAGTTCTACGAGGCGCTGCAGCACGGCGACATCGAGAAGCTGATGGCCGTGTGGTCGGACGACGACGACATCGCCTGCGTGCACCCGGGCGGCCCCCGCGTGATCGGCGCGGTGGCGATTCGCGCCAGCTTCGACGCGATGTTCGCCAATGGCGCCGTCAACGCGCACCCGGAGAAAGTGCGCCGCGTGCAGAGTCTGTCGAGTGCCGTGCACAGCGTGCTCGAACGGGTGCAGGTGATGACCAAGGAAGGTCCGCAATCGGCCTGGGTCATCGCCACCAACGTCTATGTGAAGACGGGTCTCGGCTGGCGCCTGGTGGCGCACCACGCGAGCCCGGGGACGCCGCGCGAAGTGCAAGAGGTCATCGAGGCGGCATCGATCCTGCACTGAGCGCGTCATGCATTCCTACCAAGCCCCGCCGTGGCTGATCGGCGGCAACGCCCAGACCATCTGGCCGGCACTGTTCGGCAAGCGGTTTGAAGGCACGCCGCCGAGTTTCGAGCGCGAGCGCTGGGCCACGCCCGACGGTGACTTCGTCGATGTCGACTGGCAGGTGCCGGCCCCCGGCGACACGGCCGCCCCGCTGCTGGTGCTGTTCCACGGCCTCGAAGGCTCGTCGGGCAGCCACTACGCGCAGGCCTTCGGCCACAGCGCGCGCGCGAGCGGCTGGCGTTTCGCGGTGCCGCATTTCCGCGGCTGCTCGGGCGAGCTGAACCTGGCCCCGCGCGCCTACCATTCGGGCGATTTCGAAGAGGTGGGCTGGATGCTGGCGCGGTTTCGAAGCCGGCACGCAGGACCCATCGTCGCGCTCGGCGTTTCGCTCGGCGGCAACGCATTGCTGCGCTGGGCCGAAGAGGCCGGCGAGTCGGCGGCGCAGACGGTGCGCGCCGTCGCCGCGGTGTCGTCGCCGGTGGACCTGACGGCTGGCGGCCACGCGATCGGCCGCGGCTTCAACCGTCTGGTCTACACCCGCATGTTCCTGCGCACCATGGTGCCCAAGGCGCTGGCCAAGCTGGCCCAGCACCCGGGCCTGTTCGACCGCGACACGCTGCTCGCCGCGCGTACGCTGTACGAGTTCGACAACGTCTTCACGGCACCGCTGCACGGCTTTCGCGACACCGACGACTACTGGCAGCGCGGCTCCGCCAAGCCGCACCTGCACCGCATCCGCATTCCGGCGCTGGTGCTGAACGCGCGCAACGACCCCTTTGTGCCGGCGAGCTG
>JBGQEX010000022.1:0-40940 GCA_041496605.1 Piscinibacter sp. | reverse complement strand
GCCGGCTTGATCGCCACCAGGTTGATCAGCGTCTCTTCGCGCTCGGCGCTCGGCTTCACGCCGAACCAGCGCTCCATCACGCCCAGGTCTTCGCGGCTCCACCACAGGTAGGGATGCGAGATCGACTGCGGGCGCACCTCGAAGCCGGCCGCGCGGATCAGCGCGAGGTATTCGGGGGCGGTCTTCTGCACGTCCATCGGGTGGCGGAACAGGAGCCGGATGATCCACGAGTGGATGTAGCGCCGCGTGGACTCGGCGAACAGCAGCATGCCGTCCGGCTTGAGCACGCGAAAGAACTCGCGGATGGCTGCGTCCTGATCGATCAGGTGATGAAAGGTCTGGTGGCAGAACAGCAGATCCACGCTGTGGTCGGGCAGGCTCAAGGCCGAGCTCGAGCAGTGGATGAACTCGGCCGCGATGCCGGCTTGCTGCGCTTCGCGCGCCGACGCGACGAGCATGTCGGGGTCGACGTCGATGCCGATCAGGCGCTGCGGCGCGAAGCGGTCGTGCAGCTTCTTCAGCGATCGGCCCCAGCCGACACCCACGTCTGCCACCACCTCGTAGCTGGCGCAGCGCTCGGGGATCAGGCGATCCAGGTCGGCGAGGGCCCGTTCGAGCACATGCACGGTCCAGGTGTTGGTTTGGAGAAACCATTTTCCGAACCCCGTCTCGGGGACGTGCGCGGGCAGCGGCTGGGCGCCGGCAGTGGCAGGGCGGTTCAGAGGTTCGGTAGGCGAGGAAGAGGGGTTCGACACGAGTGGGGTCCGGGGCTCGACGAGGCAGCGCCGCAGGATAACAAACGCCACGGCAGGCTCAGAAGCGGTAGCCCAGACCCAGGCTGACTTGCGGAACGGCTTTGATGCTTCCGACGCCATCGCGCACTTGCTGTAGTTCCTGGTCGACGTCCGCTTGGGCGACGGCATTGGACAGCAGCGGGCCGCTTGCGCCGCCGGTGACGCGGGCCTTGCCGATGCTGGCGCCCAGGTCGAACGAGAAGCTCCACCCTGGAGCGGCAGCGGCGCGGTGACCGTAACCGACGCCGATGTAGGGCGTGGTTCGGGGGAACTTGATCGATACGTTGAACCGGTCGTTCGGCCCGGCCACGTAGCTGTTGTTGCCGATGGTGATCGTGCCGCCATTGCCGCGGCCGTCGAGATCGGCGTGCATGTCGTTGAGGGTCACGCCGCCGGTCAGGCGGAAGCCGCCGACGACGAACCAATCGGCAAACAGCCCGACACGGTCCACTTTGAGCTTGCCCTCGTAGTCGATGCCTGATTCGACACCGTTGTGGCTGCGCTTGCCGATGGTGCCGAGGTCAGCGCGCAGTGTCAGCCGTTCATCGAGCGGCTGGCTGTAGCCCAGCATCAGCCCGGGCAGGCCGATGGCCGAGTAGATCTCGCCTGCCTGAGCCAGGGCGGGCCCGCCGGCGAGCACGGCGGCGAGGAACATGCATTTCTTCACAGGGACCTCCTATGTCGACAGCCGCAACGCGAGCGCCGCGCCAGACCGCTGGTTTGCTTGGCGGAAAAACCATGGTAGGCGAGAAACGGCTCGCGCATCGTCGTCGACACAAACGTTACGCCGGCACGAACGGGTCTACCAACTCATCGGGTCCACCCGGTAGTAACGGCCGAGTTCGCGGTACAGCGCCGGGTGCTCCGCGGACATGCGTTGCGGCTGCTCGAAGAAAACCTCGGAGGCGACCGCGAAGAACTCGGCGGGATTCGTGGCGGCGTAGTCACCGAACAAGGAAGGCTGTTGCAGGCGCGAGCGCTCCTGCAGCCGGGCGAACTCGTCACCGAGTACCCGCGACCAGTGGGCGTAGTGATGCCGGCCGGCCAGTACCGGCGCGCCGTTGGCGCTGCCGGTTTCCTGGTCGAGTTGATGCGCGAATTCGTGGATTACCACGTTTCGGCCGTCGTCGACCCCAGCGGCGCCGTCGAGGGTGTCGTCCCAGGACAGGATCACCTGCCCTTGTGTCCACGATTCACCGGAAAGTGCCTGGCGCTCGTCGTGCAAGACCCCGGCGCTGTCGGTGTGCACTTTGTCGACGAGGAAGGCGCCCGGGTACACCAGGATCTGGCGCAGCTTCGGGTAGTAGTGCGTCGGGCGATTGAGGATCAGCAGGCATGCCTGCGCCGCGATGGTGACGCGCATCTCGTCGGTCACGACCAGCCCGCGGCAGCCGATGAAGGCCTTCTCAGCCACGAAGACCTGGATGTGCTTCTTGAGCTGGATCTGCAGGTCGGCCGGGAGCCTTCGAAAGTAGGGCACGCGGCGCTTCAGGATCCGCCGCCACGCCGTGGGGAACGGCCGGCTGCGCAGCCGTTTGCGCCGCAGTTCGACGAGGAACGGCTCGGCCAGCAGCCAGGCGACAAACAGCAAGGCCAGGGTCAGAACGATGAGAAGCGGCAATGTCTGCCATCCCGGTGTTGGGTACTGGTGCCACTACCTGGGTGCGAGTCACCGGCTTTTCAACGGCCCGGTGGTCGGGGCGCCGGCTTGCGCCACACGCTCGCCAACCAAGGCTGCTGTTCGAGCGGCAGGCCGGCAGGGCGATAGTAGTGCGCCAGTTCGATGAAGCCGGCGGCCGACATGTAGGCGCGCCATGCCGCCAGATCGTGGAAGGCGCTGTAACGCTCGCCGCGCCAGCCTTCCTGGCCGGTGCCGCGCGGGTTCGAGCTGAACAGCACGCCGCCCGGCTTCAGCGCCGCGCGCAGTTGCATCAACACGCGCGGCAGCTCCTGGCCCGGCACGTGGAACAGCGCGGCGTTCGCGAACACGCCGTCGAAGTGGCTGGCTGGCAAGTCCAGCTCGAGGAAGTTCTGCTCGAGCACCTCGCAGCCGCTGTAGGCGCGCGCCATCGCGGCCAACTGCGCGGCGCCTTCCAGCCCGATCGCATGGTGCCCGAGCTGGCTGAAGGTCTTGAGGTCGCGCCCGGGCCCGCAGCCGAAATCGAGTATCGCGAACGGCGGCGGCGCCTCGATGGGTCTCAGCAACGCGGCGATGTTCTGGCTCACGTCGTGTTCGCGCGTGCCGGCCCAGAACTCTTGCGCTCGCTGGTTGTAGTGCGCCAGCGTCAACGCGGTGATCCGTTCCAGGTCTTCAGCGTTCAGCGTCATGTTCGTTCAGCACGGCCACGAGCGCCTGCATGTCGGTGATGGGCGGGAGGCATCGGGCGCCGCGGCAGACCCAGACCAGCGGATCGGCGCTCGCCGGCTTGGCCAGCAGTTCGGGCAGCCCGCTGGTGTCGTCCGGCAGTTGCAGCACCAGGACGCCCGGCAGGTAAAGGCGCGCCAGCTCGACACGCCAGGCGGCGAGCGCCGGCGCGGGGCCGGTGAGTATCGCCAGCGTCGGCGGCGAGGCCGCTTCGGCCATCGCGGTGACGAGCGTGGCGTAAGCCTGCGGCGCGCGCTGAACTTCAGCAGCAAACAGGTCGAGCGTGCGTTGCGCGGCCCGCAGATAGCGCGGCTCGCCGACCAGATGGCCCAGACGCTGCAACTGCAGCGCGGCCATGCCGTTGCCGGACGGCGTGGCACCGTCGTGAGCCGACTTTGGCCGCAGCACCAGCGCTTCATGGTCGTGGCTGGTGAAGAAGAAACCGCCGTCGAGACCGTCCTCGAACTGATCGAGCAAGCGGTCGGCCAACGCGCAGGCCCACTGCAGGTCGGCGGCACGCAATACGTCGCCTTGCATCAGCTCGAACAAGGCGCCGAGCATGAAGGCGTGGTCGTCGAGGTAGGCGTTGAGCTGCGAGCGGCCGTCCTTGTGGGTGGCCAGCAGGCGGCCGTCGTGCCACAGGGCGCCTCGAACAAAGTCTGCGGCGCGCCGCGCCGACGCGGCCCAGCGAGGCTCGCCGAAGACGCGTGCCGCGAAGGCCATGCCGGTGATGGCCAGCGCGTTCCAGCTGGTCAGCACCTTGTCGTCGCGCCCGGGGCGCTCGCGCGTCTCGCGCAACGCAAACAGGCGTGCGCGGGCATCGGCGACCAGCGTTGCACATTCGGCGGGCGTGCGGCCCAGCTGAGCGGCCACGTCGGCCAATGGCAGCGCCACGTGCAGGTGCCATGCGCGGCCCTCGAAATTGGGCGGCGCATCGAGCCCGAAGCGTGCGGCAAACGCAGCGAACTCGGCTTCGCCGAGTTGCTGCGCCACCTGCTCGCGCTGCCACACGTAAAACTGTCCTTCCTCACCTTGCGAGTCGGCATCGATGCTCGAGAAGTAGCCCCCGTCGCCGGCCTGCATCTCGCGCATCAGCCACGCCGCCGTGTCCTCGCACACCTGGCGGAACAGCGCCTCACCGGTGAGTTGCCAGGCCTCGGCATACTGGTGCAGCAGCGGGCCGTTGTCGTACAGCATCTTTTCGAAGTGCGGAATCTGCCACCGGGCGTCGGTGCTGTAGCGACAGAACCCGCCGCCCAGCTGGTCGGCCAGCCCGCCTTCGGCCATGCGCCGCAAGCTCAGCAACACCGCGTCGCGCGCGCTGTCATCGTGCTCGGCCACAGCATGCCGCAGCAGTGCGGCGAGGTTGGCCGGATGCGGGAACTTGGGCGCGCCACCAAAGCCGCCGTTGACGGGGTCGAAGGATTGCATCAAGGCGTCGCGCAGGCCCGCGGCGGCCTGCGCGGCGATGTGCTGCGGCGGGCCGGCGCCGCCGCCGCCTTGCCGCGGGGGCAGCGTGCTGGCCAGCGCGCGCACGATCTCGTCCCCCTGCGCGTTGACTTGCTCGCGCTGCGTGTCCCACACCTCGGCCACCCGCTGCAGCAGATCGTCGAAGCTGGGCCGGTTGTAGCGCGAGCGCTTGGGGAAGTAGGTGCCGCCATAGAAGGGCTTGCCTTGCGGCGTGAGGAACATCGTCAGCGGCCAGCCGCCCGCAGCGCGGGTCATCAACTGGTGCGCGGTCTGATAGATCTGGTCGATGTCCGGCCGCTCCTCGCGATCGACCTTGATGTTGACGAAGTGGCGGTTCATCAGCGCCGCGGTGTCGGCGTCTTCGAAGCATTCGTGGGCCATCACATGGCACCAGTGACAGGCCGAATAGCCGACCGACAGCAGGATGGGGCGCGCCGTGTCGCGGGCCAACGCCAGCGCCTCGTCGCCCCAGGGGTACCAGTTCACCGGGTTGCCGGCGTGCTGCTGCAGGTAGGGGCTGGTCTCGTGAGCGAGGCGGTTGGGCATGGCTGGCTCGTCGTCACGACGTGTGCGAAACCGATAGTGGCACACAGCGCAATCCTGCTCGCGCGTTGGGGTGCTCGGGCACGTGCAGTCGAGCGCATTGCACCCACTCAGTCCCAGCGCTGTTGGCCGGCGACTGCCCGACGCTTTGGCAGTGGTCCCTCGGAATACGGGCAAGATTGATTGACGGAGGGGCGCATGCGGCCAAGAGCAGCCGGCCGACGCAGGTCTCCAGAGCGTTCAACGAACGAGTGACACCAAGCCCAGAGTCGGGCCCACTGCGGTCTTAGCGCTTCTTGTCGCCGCTCTTCTTGGCCTCCCGCTCCGCTATTGTTGAGGGGTCCACTGACGTGCCTTGTTTCCGTTGCGGTGCCTGCTTGGCACCAGTGCTCCGGGCGGCGGGAATCTTGGCGCCGTACTTGGCGAGGGTCTTGCGCACTAGAGACATGGAGTGCTCCTAGGTTACGTGCGGCTGCGGCGCCGGGTGATGGCAACTACCATTACTCGGCTTTCTGTTCCGCCGAGCTTTTCATTGTTGAACTGCGCTGCACGCCAGCTGGCTGCTGCTGCCGCGTCTTCTTCTTTCGATCCTTCGCCCTCTTCTGTTTCTGTCTGCGAATGCCTCGGTCTCTGTCAGCGCTCATAGCCACCTCGTGTTGGTTGAATGGCGGCACTCATCCCATCTGCGAGTGGAGAACGGGATCGGACAGGGACGAACGCCAAGTCTGTTGTACCACTGGTCGGACGCCTCGAGCAGGATGTCAGTTTGAGTCTGCGCCTGGATGTGGTTGCGGAAGGCGTGGAGACAGCAGATCAGCTCAGTGCTTTGAGGGCACACGGCTGTACTCGGATCCAAGGCTTCCTGTTCGCTCGGCCCAGCACGACCTCTGCCATCGTCGACATGCTCTTGCGTCGCTGACCGGCAGGGGCATGCGCATTCTTGTGCACGTTCGGTAACCCGAAGGGTGTCTCTCGCAATCGATTTCGAAGTAGGCGGCCGCGCGCCCCTCTACGACGCGGCCGGCGCTCAGCCCGCGTGCAACTCGTGGACAATGCAGTATGGGGTTGCTGATCGACGGCATCTGGCGCGACGAGTGGTACGACACCAGTGCCTCTGGCGGGCGTTTCGTGCGTCCGCGAACGACTTTTCGCAACTGGGTCACTCATGACGGCACGGCCGGCCCGGCAGGGGCGGCGGGGTTTGCTGCCGCGCCGGGGCGCTATCACCTCTATGTAAGCCTCGCCTGTCCGTGGGCGCATCGCACGCTCATCATGCGTGCGCTGAAGGGTCTGGAGTCGCTGGTCTCGGTCTCGGTGGTGCACTGGCGCATGCTCGATCGCGGCTGGACCTTCGACGACGGCCCAGGCGTCATCCCCGATCCGATTCATGGTGCCGACTGTCTCTATCAGGTCTATCTGGCCGCCGACCGTTCGTACACTGGGCGGGTCACGACGCCTGCGCTGTGGGACCGGCAAACCGGCACGATCGTCAGCAACGAGTCGTCGGAAATCCTTCGCATGTTCAATAGCGCGTTCGACGCCGTGGGCGCGCGTCCCGGCGACTACTGCCCGGCAGACCTGCGCAGTGAAATCGACAGACTGAACGATCGCATCTATGGCACCGTCAACGACGGCGTGTACAAGGCCGGCTTCGCGACGACGCAGCAGGCCTACGAGGATGCCGTCGGCCCCTTGTTCGAGACGCTCGACTGGCTCGATGCCCGCTTGGCCCGCCAGCGTTACCTGTGCGGCGAGCGTGTGACGGAGGCCGATATCCGCTTGCTCGTCACGCTGCTGCGCTTCGACCTGGTCTACTTCGCGCACTTCAAGTGCAACGCCCGCCGAATTGCCGACTACCTCAATCTGTCGGGCTACACACGTGATCTTTACCAGATGCCGGCAGTCGCGGCGACATTCAACGCCATGCACGTCAAGCGCCACTACTACGAGAGCCACCGTACGTTGAATCCGAGCGGCATCGTGCCGGTCGGACCCACGGTCGACTTCGACGGGCCGCACGACCGCGCGCGCTTCGCGCCGGGCCGATAGCCGTCACCGGCTCGTTCAGGATGCGTTGGCCGTTGGCTGCCGTCTGGTGGCAGTCCAGCGATCGAGCTTCTCACGCGCGCCGTTCAGCGCAGGATCCATTGCGCTGGCGTGGCCGGACGTTCTTGCCGTGAGCTCGATCACATAGCCGTTCGGATCGCGGAAGTAGATGGAGTGAATGAAACCGTGATCCGATATGCCACGGGTCTCGATGCCTGCCGCCTTGCCCTTGGCAAACATGTCGTGAAGGGTCTGCGAATCGACCTCCAACGCGATGTGCAGATCGTAGTCATGCTGCACCTTGAACTCGAACGGCATGTCGGGCGCTTCGAAGAACGCCAGATAGGAGCCGTCGCCGAGTTGGTAGAACGTGTGAAGGGTCTCGGTCTTGCGGCCGCTCTTCGTCTCTCCGATTTCCAGCGTTCCGGCCAGCGGCAATCCGAGGAAGTCTTCGTAGAAACGCCGCGTCTGTTCCGAATCGCGGCAGCGGTAGGCGTTGTGGTGCAGGCCGTGGATCATGCTGTCTCTCCCCGACGTCGCATGGGATTCAAATCGTGACGAACGACTTTTCCTTGAGCGATGCCGCGAAGCCGTCGATGGCCTCGTGCACCTTGGGCCAACACTTGAGCGCCCTCATGTTGTTCAACCAGCGTTCGACGTTCGGATAGGCAGAGAAGCTACAGCCGACAAGTCCGCCCAGCGCGATCATCTCGGCCCCCATGTAGTCGGCCAGCGTGATCTTGTCGCCGCACAGGTAGGCCTTGTTCGGGCCGATCAGGCTTGCATCGAGGATCTTCAGCCAGGACTGGGTCTTCTGCTTGCCCCAGTCGAGTGTGCCTGCCTGGACTGCCTCGCTCGGTCGCACGTGATGCGGGAACGTTTGCGGATAGACCATCCCGTAGGCGAAGTCCCTGTAGATGTTGGAGTTGAACCAGTCCATCATTTCATTGACGCGCGCGCGCTCCTTCAGTTCTTTCGGATACGCACTCGAGCCGGCCTTGTCGGCCAGGTACTTGACGATCGCCGAGCATTCGGTCAGCCGGAAGTCGCCATCCTCGAGGACAGGAACCAGGCAGTTTGGATTGATCCTGGCGTAATCGGGCTTGAGATGCTCGCCGGTGAACAGGTCGACTACCCTGTACTCGAGATCGATACCCTGGTCCATAGCAAATAGCTGGACGATCCGGCTGGTGGTCGACGCCGGGTGGTAATAGAGCCTCATGGGGTTCCTCCTCGAGGGGGATCGCGAGCCAGGCAGTTTAGATCGCATTCACTCTTAGAGGGCAAGACCCTGACCGGCCATCTGTTCCGTGGGGTGGAAGTGTCATTGATCCGATCGGGATCTCAGGTTGAGCCCTGCAAGGACCGCTGGGTGCCCACGACACAGCCGGACATAGAGTAGCGCTTGTTCTCGGTGCGACCTGCAAGGAGCGTTGGTTCGATTCGGCGTAGTGCGTTTTCCGAGTCGTGTACTGCGTTGCAGCATGTCGATTTCCGGGCAGCTCAATCGTCGTAGTGACAGGGGGCGATCACTGGCTTCGGTGACGATTGCTGTCATCCCAGTGGAACCCTCAACCAACCAGGAGATTCAGTCATGCGCGTGATGGTGATGGTCAAAGCCACCAAGGACTCTGAAGCCGGTGTCATGCCCAGCGAGCAACTCCTCGCGGACATGGGTCGATACAACGAAGAACTGGTCAAGGCCGGTGTGTTGCTTGCAGGCGAGGGCCTGCAGCCGACTTCCAAGGGTGCGCGAGTGCGCTTCTCCGGGACGTCGCGCACCGTGCTCGACGGGCCCTTTACCGAGACCAAGGAGTTGGTCGCCGGATTCTGGCTCTGGCAGGTGCGATCGATGGAAGAAGCCGTCGAATGGGTGCGCCGCTGTCCGAACCCGCACCCCCAAGATTGCGAGATCGAGATCCGCCCAGTGTTCGAGGCGGACGACTTCGGCGAGGCGCTAACACCGGAACTGCGGGACCAGGAGCAACGGATTCGCGCACAAGTGCCATCGAAGACCTGAAGGGGTGCTGGTCTGGGGTGCGCGCACGCTCGACGGCAACAGCCTCGACTGGCGCTACATCAACGTGCGCCGCACGATGATCATGCTGGAGGAGTCGTGCCGGCTGGCAGCCAAGGCAATGGTCTTCGAGGCCAACGTGGCCAGCACCTGGCTGAGCCTCAAAGGCATGATCAGCGACTTCCTCACCGGCATCTGGAAGCGCGGTGGCCTGGCCGGCGCGGTGCCGGACGACGCCTTCAGCGTTCATGTCGGCCTGGGCGAGACGATGACGCCCGAGGACATTCTGGAAGGTATCCTGCGCTTGACCGTGCTGGTGGCCGTCAGCCGCCCGGCCGAGTTCATCGAGATCACGTTCCAGCAGCAGATGCAGAAGTCCTGACACGCCGCCGGCGTGCAGTTCCCGCCCCATCACTCACACGGTAGTACCCCATGGCAGACGACGCTTCGAAGCAATCGACCACGGGGTGGCCCATCCCCAAGTTCCGCTTCGAGGTCAAGTGGGATCTGGCGGTGATGAGCTTCCAAGAGGTCTCCGGCCTCGACGTCGAGGCGCAGCCCATCGAGTACCGGCACGGCGACAGCAAGCAGTTCTCCGTCCTCAAGATGCCGGGCATCAAGAAGTACAGCGACGTCACGATGAAGAAGGGCATCTTCAAGGCGGACAACAAGTTCTGGGAGTGGTTCAAGAAGATCGAGATGAACACCATCCAGCGCGTGCCGGTCACCATCAACCTGCTTGACGAAGGCGGCAACCCAACGATGGTGTGGACCCTCACCAACGCCTGGCCGACCAAGATCACGGGCATCGACATGGGGTCGCAGGGCAGCGAGGTGGCGGTCGAGACCATTGTGATTGCGCACGAAGGGCTCACGATCACCAACGCCTGACATGGGCTCCTGCTCGACAACGCGAGCCGTCCTGGCCGGGCGCACCTGAGAAAAGGTTCCCTGCCTGCTTTCCACGTCGCGCGCCCACGTTGCTCGCTGCCGGGTCACGCCAATCGGGTTGATCGGTTCGTTACCGCACAGACTAGAAGGTCTCGAGGGGAGTAGCCTTTCAGTGTGACTTCTCCTGTCGACGAAACCACTCTGCCGTCTCCGTTCTTCCACGATGCATCAGGTGCGGTCCGCTTCTGGGTTCTCGTCGGAGACGGCACCTTCGTGGGCGCCAGCATTTCCAAACAGACCCTTCACTTCCGCTTTGGGGGGGACATCAACGGTGCCGACGCATTGGCGACCTACGCGGCGAATCAAGAACAAATTGACGAGGCGGCAAGGCGAAGAATAGCTGCGGGTTCTATCGAGCCCGTGATGCTGCGTGAAACCGATGTAGCCGGGCCTCGCTGACTGCAGCGACCGATCTCATGCGCACGATGTCGGGACGCCCGGCAAGACGAGGCGCGAGCACGCGCTCGCAGATCACATACAAGTTGTTGGTGTGGACGAGCGCCTACGTGGTGAAGGTGGGTCAACGCAGGGTATGGGGGTGGCCACTGGTGAAGCTTCATTCAAGGGCATTTGCGCGCATTCGGGAGGGGCTTCAGAAGTTCGCAACGGCGAGGTGTACCCTGCCCACTCACAAATGGAGAAACGAATGGCCATCCAAGCACAGAGAAATCGGGCGAGACTACACGTCCTGAGGGACAACGTGCACCGCGCCAAGCGGGACGTGAAGCGCAAACGTGCCGGCGCCAGCGAGCGTTTGAAGATGCACGTCGCGGCCAGGCTTGCGTACGCTGAGACACGCAAGTAGGTCGCGATGCTCGGACAGGTTTGCCAAGCAACTGGTTGCCAAGCACTTCGGTACCGGGCGGGAACGAAACGTTTGCAATGAGGTTTCCTCGTCGCGGCGCCTGCGGGCATCGCGAGCTTCCGCTTTGCGCCGAGCGGGTCGCTCGCCCGAAGTTCCGCTGTGAGTCGTCATTGTCTCGTCGCGGTCCAGGGCTGCTTACCCTGAAGCAGACCGTCAGCGCGGCTGCACGGTCCGAGTAGGTGCTCGTGCAGTACGCGAACATTGTTGATCCGTCCGTGACCTCCGGACGGCATCGGCGTGCACACCAGAGGTCGAAGGCGTGAAACCGCAGGCCCACACCGATGGAGTCCTGCCGCTGCGTGTAGTTGGAAAGCGTGTTCATCGGACCGATTGTGGGCACCCGGGCGCGTGCCGCACGCCGCCTCAAGCCCGTGTCTTGATGCCGATGCGGTATTGGCCGGTGGATGCCGGCGACTTGTGCCGCACCGTGAGCCAGTAGGCGCCCAGCAGCAGCTTGCGCACGATGCGCGCGTTGGCGCCGGCGCCATGGTCGTCGTCGCAGTCCAGCATGGCGCCCGGGTCGTTGGGTCCGTGCAGCGTCAGCACCGTGCCGCTGTCCACTTCCACGGCCTGCTTGTCCCAGAGGACCTGGCCTTGCGCGGCCGGATTCAGGTCACGTCGATCGAGCGCACGGCCACGTTGGGGCAGGTCAGCACCAATTGCTCCAAGGTGTCGGTGGGCAGCGCGACGTCGTTGGCCGCGTCGTCGTCGCCGGCGCGGATCACCGCGACCAGCAGCACCACGGTGCCGGCGGCGATGCCGCCGAGGTCCAGATCAAAGGTCGCGATGCCCGCGTTCAGCGCGTCCAGCGTCTGCCCGGCGAGCGTGAGGCGGCGCGTGGCATCAGTGCTGCCTACGAAGTCCCAACCACCCCCCAGCGCACCGGGCGAGGCGCCGTCGGCCGAGTTCAGCGTCGTGCTGACGGCCGCCGACCAGGGCACGGCAGCGGGCGCCCAGGTCGTGCTGTCGGTGAAGGGTTGGAGCGGCGCGGCGGTGTCGATCCACTTCAGCAGCGTCACGCGCACTTCCGCGCCGGGGCGCGGTTCCTCGCCACGGTGGTGCACGACCACGTCCACCCGGTGCGCCACCGCGGCCAGGTGGCATGACGTGCTGGCGCGGCTGCCCTCGGGCGCGACGAAGGTGTAGTCGCGCAGGTCCGCTTCGGTGGGCGGCTCGATGCCCCAGGGCTCGGCCGTGGCGTTGGAACCCGTCATGTGCAGGTTCCAGAACGCCGCGTCGATCTGCACCCGGTTGTAGGCGGGCAGCGGGGGCGCCGCGGCCACGAGCAGCGTGGGCGCGGCGTGGTCGCGCAGCACCTCGCTGAAGTAGGCGTCCCACAAGCCGTTGGACGCCACGCGCGGGTCGCCCGTGCTCGCATGCAGTGCCGTCTGGAAGCGGCGCAATACCTCGCCGCTGCGGCCGCTGGTCCAGGGCAGGTCCGCGGGCGGTGCCGCCAGGGCCGGTGTCGGGCGCGGCCTCACGTCGGGGCTGCCATGCCAGGAGCGCAGCGTGGTGCCGTCCAGTGCGAGCATGGCCGCGGTGGCGCGGTGCCGTAGGTCGTGGTCGTGGGCACGCAGGTAGGTCAGCGCCGGCACCGCGGGCGTGTCCAGTCGCAGTTCCCACACGCCGCGCGCGGCGATGGCGGCGCGCAGCAGGCGCAGCGTGCCGTCGCGAAAGATCGCAAGGTCCTCCACCGCAGCCTCGGGCAGGCCGTTCACGCGCTGCGCCCAGGTCCAGGTGGGCGGAACCGTGCCCGCCGGCGTGCGCGTGCCCACCCACACGCCCACCGTGGTGCCGACCCACACTTCCAGCGGCAGCGCCGGGTCCACGGCGATGGCGAGCACCGGCGCCGGCACGATGCCGCGCAGGCCCGTGGGGTACCAGGTGCTGGTGCCGTCGAACCACCACAGCGTGTCCACGTCCGCGTCTTCGGTCTGGCCCACGGTGCCCAGGTAGATCGCGCCGACCGCGGGCTGCCCGGCGGCCGGCGGCGGCAGCAGGTTGGGCTGGATGTCGGTCCAATGGTCGGCCTTGCGCACCGGGCCCTCGGCGCCGCTGAAGTCGTCCTTGTTCTTGACGTTCTTCTTCAGCACCTCCTGCCGCGTCCAGGTGCCGGGGCCGCCGCCGTTGTGCGAGCCCGGCGCGCGCGAGAAGCGGTGTACGGCGCTGGGGACCAGGGCCCAGGCGGTGTCGGGGTCCTGCCAGCGGCAGGCGATGATGCCCTCGCCGAGGCTGTCCTGTGCGATGTCGTGCACCAGGTCGGCGGTGGCCGGTGCCACCGGCACCACGGTCGCGGGCAGCGGGTCCGTGCCGGTCTTCAGCGTGACCCACGACACTCCGAAATCGTCCGAATACCACAGCCGGTGCGTGCCGATCAGCGTCTGGCTGATGGGCACGTCGGCCGCCGGCGGGTTGGAGCGCACATGGGCGATCGATGCCGGCGCCGAATAGAAGCTCGAGAACCCGTTCTCGTCGGTGATGAGCTTGCCGCGCTCGATGGGCCCCTTGCCTCCGCCGCCGACGAAGTACCAGGTGCCGCGGATGTACTGTGCTGCCCAGCGCTCGGGCCGCGTGGCGTCGATGAGCACGCCGCCGCCGTCGCCCTTGTAGGTGACGTCCCACACGCCGCTCGACAGCCGCGTGACGACGCCGTTGTCCTGCAGGCCGGCGATGACATGGCCCTCGCAGCGCGGATGGCAGGCGAGGTAGTTCGACTCGCTGATCGACATGCCCTGGTTGCGCGGGTAGAAGCCGGCGGATCTGGTCGGATCGTCGGAGCGGAAGATGCCGCCGTCGCAGCAGGCCCACAGCGTGGCGCCGGCATTGCTGAAGGCCAGCGCGTGCATGTCGGGGTGCACGCCGATGCCGATCATCGTGTACGGCGCGGCGCCCAGCCCAAAGGTGAGCTGGCCGGCATGGGCCGGGTCCGCCGCCACGTCGGCGACGACGATGGAAGCGTCGTAGCCGCGCGTCACGCCATCGGGCGATGTCACGAGCAGCAGGTCGGCAGCGTTGTTCGAGTCGCCGAAGTAGTTACCGGCCAGGACGACGCGATCGGGCAGCGTCGGGTGCGCGGCGATGGCGATGGCGTAGCTGCCGGCATCGCGCAGCACGTCGGGCACGTTGTTCACGCCCAGCGCCTTCGGCGCCGTGGCGCTGGCACTGGTCGGGTTCGTCACGCGGAACAGTGCCGGCATCGTGCCCGCGCCGCGGTTGTTCAGCAGCCATACCTGCGTGGCCGCCACGGGCGCGGCCAGCACGGCGCGGCCCGGCGTGTAGCCGTAGGCCGAGGCGGCATCCACCGCGACCTGGGCGAAGTCGTCCGCGCCCTCGTCGCGCACCCACAGGCCTGCGTGGTTGCCCGACTGCACCCACACCCACAGCCGCGCCGGGCGGCCGCCGTTGGCGTCCGTCCACAGCGCGTCCGTGCAGGGGTCGTCCAGGCTGTCGAAGGGGCTGGACGTGGGGCGCACCCAGTCCTCGTCTTCGTCGGGTGCGCTCGGGCGTTGGTACAGGCCGGTGCGCGTGGCGGCGATGAAGGTCGCGCCGCCGGGCTTGCACACGATGCGGTACACGCCGTTGTTCACCAGGTTGGGCGCCTCGCGCACCCAGGGGTCGGCCGAGGTGGACTTGGTGGGCCAGTCGGCCACGAGGATGCCGATGCCGCCTTCGGAAGCGCCGGGTGAGCCGCTCATCGGGTGCGTCACCTCGCCGGTGCCGAGGAAGACTGTGTCCTCGCCCTCGTTGCTGCCGAACTCCACGTACAGCGCGCCGCAGGCGTTGCGCTGAGCGGGGCGGTTGATGCCGGCGGTGTTGGTGGCCGCGAGTCCGGCCACCGAGACCCAGTTCGCGCCGCCGTCCTTGGAATACCAGACGCCGCCGTTGGCCGACGCGGCATACACGCGCTGGCCGTCGGTGTGCGCGCAGATCGCATTGACGCGCCCGCTGACGCGCGGGTTGCCCGAGGCCTGGCCGTGGATCAGCGCGAGCGGCCCGAGCGGCTGCCACAGGTATTGCGGGCCGGAGGCCGGTGCACGCGTGGCCGCCGGAGCCGGGCCGGTCTGCGGCGTGCGGCTCGCGTGCAGCGCGGCCTCCGCGCGCCGGCCTAGCCCGCCGCGCAGCCGGCGGTTGAAGCGCGCGCGGCCCCCGGAGTCGTCGCCGCCGTCGCCCTCGCGGTCTGCGCCCGGTGCCTGCGGCCAGTCGTAGCGGCTCACGATGCGGCTCCTCCCGCACCGCCGCCCGCCCCTTCGGGCGCGTCGGGGGCGACGCGGATCCAGCCTTCGCGCAACTCGGCCGGCGTGTCGGGCAGCAGCGCGGTCTGCGTGGCGGCGAGGATGGCGTCGGTGCGCCAGGTGGCCGGCGTGTCGCGCCACAGGAAGTTCTGGTTCTTGCCGAACACCGAGACCTTGGGCAGGCGCACCTGGCCTTCGGTATCGAGGTCGGTTTCGACCAGCACGGGCCCCGTGCGCAACGAGGGCGCGATGGCTGCGAGCCCCGGCCCCACCCAATCGCGCGCCAGCGCCAGTTGCTTGCGCGGCAGCACGCCGGAGGTGAGGCTGCACTTGCCCGCCGGGTGCATGAAGATGGTCAGCGTCACCGTCTGGCCGATGTGCAAGGCCAGCGTGTCGGCGTCGTCGGTGCCGGCGATGTAGGGATGCTCGATCGCGCTCTTCGGGGGCATGCCCTCGTTGCGGCCCAGCAGCCCGAGTTGTCCGCGGCTTCGCCCGGCGTCGGCCGCGCTGGCCGCGATGGCCTTGTCCACGAGGCGGAAGCGCGAGTAGTCGTCGTCGGCGAAGAAGCCGAGCACGCCGTCGTCGCTGCGCGTGATCTCGCCGATGCGCACGGGGAACGCGTATTGACGCGCCTCTTCAAGTGCGGCGTCCCATTCGGCGGCGCGTGCGGGGTCGGAGAGGTCTACGTCGGTGGGCGGCATCACCTCCAGGCGCAGCTGCGCGCGCACCACCGCGACGGGCCGGCCCACGAGCCCGGCCACATGTTCGCTGCCGAGCGAGGCGAAACTGTCCACGCTCCACAGCGTGGTGTCGATGGCGCGCAGCAGCGCCGAGAGCGCGGACTCATCCGGCGGCGCATCGGCGAGCGGCGCGCCCTGGCGTGCCGCCGAGTCGGCTGCCACAAGCCCGGCGGCGAAGCTGCCGAGCGCGGCCTGCGCAGGCGTCAGGCCGTATTGCGGGCCGGCATCGGCCGGGCCTTCGCGGCCGGCCGCGATCTCCCACATCACGCCGCCGCTCACCGGCTCGTGCAGCAGTTCGCCGATGGGCGAACCATCGACGCCGAAGACCTCCAGGCTCTCGTCCAGGTGGTCCGGCATCACGAAGCCGGCCACCGGGTTCACCTGCAGCGCGGCCTCGATCTGGTCGACACGCGCCTCGGTGCCCTCGGCACCCACCGCGGTAGCCGAGTCCACCAGCCGGAACAGCCAACGCGCCGGCCGCAGCAGGCGCGGGCGCAGCGCGAGCACGCCGGGGCGCGTTGCCAGCGTGTTGCGCGTGGGCGTGTGCACCGAGTTCAGTGGCACCTCCAGCGTGCGGCCGAACACGTCCAGCAGCCGCGCGCGTTGCAGCGTCACGCAGCCGGCCAGCAACGCATATGGCGCTGCGGTGGGCGCCGGGTTGGTCACACCACCGGCGCCATCGGACGGCCGGCGAAGGCCATCGTTGGCCGGCAGGCCGAGCAGCCGCGGGCGCAGCCCATCCAACGACGCCGTGACGAGGTCGAGGTGTCGCACGGCCGTGTCCAGCGCCCGATAGGCGTCTTCGGTGGCCTCGTCCACGAGGCCGGCCGTCGCCGCGTCCAGCGCCTCCTCGGCCTTCAGCCAGTCGCTGATCGCGTCGTGCAGCGTCGCCGCGCCGCCCGCCGTGAGCTGCGAGCGGCCGCTGAGCGTGAGCATGCCGCCGTCGAAGCTCGCGCCCGCGCGCTCGAGGTCGATGGCGCCGAGCTGCCAGGCGACGATGGCGTCCGGGTCCAGGCCCTCGACGCTGACCTGCCACTCCAGCCACATCGGCACCCAGGGCTGGGACCAGGTGGTGACGCCCACGAGGTCGGGGTCCGCGCCCTTGTACAGCGAGAACTTGCGCAACTCGTCGGCCACCTGCACCTGTTGTTCGCGCACGCCGGCCGCGGATGCCGCCGGCGCGGCGCGGCGGCGCGCGGCAGCCGTCTTCGCCAGCGTGGGGTGCAGCGCGGTGGTGGCGCCGTCATAGGTGCCGTCGGCGCCGAAGCGCAGCACCGATTCGGCCTTCAGGCGCTGCAGCACGGCCTTGCCATCCGTGCCGGGCGGTGCCACGGCGGCGGCGATCCACTCGTCGTGGTAGGGGTCGTGCAGCAGCGCTTCGCGGGCGAGCGTCAGCACCTCGTTGGGCACGGCGCCGTTGCCCAACGAACGGATGAAACGGTCCGGCGCGATGATGCCGGTGACCTCCTGGATCACGTGCGTGGGCCAGCGGCAGGTGAGCTTGCCGTCGGCCGAGCCGCGGCCATCGCCGCCATGGCGCAGGCTGCGTGCGGCGCCGCGCACGGCCACCAGCGGCTCGGTGGGGAAGGTCCAGCGCGGGGCGGGGCGGTTCACCACGCGCGCCTCGGTCGGGGCCAGCACCTCGCCGACTCGCGAGCGCGCGATGTCGTTGATCAAGGCCGTGCTCGCCTTGGCCAGCGCCGGCTTGCCGCCGGTGGCGAACAGCACCTGGGTGCCCGGGCTCGCGCCTGCCTTCGATGCCCGGGCGGCCAGCGGGTGCGCGTGCGCGGCGCCGGGCGCGCCGTCCTTCATGACCTTGGCGGCCTGCGCCGTCTGCGCGGCTGCGCCCTTGATCGTGTCCCGGCCCAGGCCGAGCCCGCCCACGCCGCCGGTCTGCACGCGCTGCAGGTAGCGGTCGGTGCCGGCGTTGCCCGCCGGCAGCGAGGCGAAGGCCACGGCGTGCTCGTGCTCTTCCAGTTCGACCAGGCCGTCGGCCGAGCCGAGGCGGTTCACCTTCTGCGCCGTGAAGGCGGTGATCAGCCGTTCCGTCGCGCGCTGCTGGTCGGTCGTGGCCTGCGCGGCGGCGAAGGCCGCGACGAGGTCGTCGTCGTGCTGGCCGATGGCCACCGCAAGCGCGTTCGCGGCGGGGCGCCGGTCCACGGGCGGTGCGCCCGTCACGGGCACGCCGTAGATCGCGCCGTGCAGCAGGCTCGAGCGCAGCTGCCAGGGCTTGGCCTTCAGGCGCTGCGAGGCGTCGGCCGCGAAGACCGAGCCGATGCTCATCTCCTGTGCCTGCACGAGGCCCTTGTCGAAGGGCACGTAGGCGGGCACCGCGCTCGACGCCGCGGCGCGCGGCGCGCCCTTCGTGGCGGCGATGCTCACCGGCCGCGGGCTGGACCAGCGCTCGGCCGTGGTCAGGCCCAGGGCCTTGCGCAGTTCGAACGGCGCCTTCTCCTGTTCCAACGCCCAGCTCTCGTCGCCCCACTCGTGCAGCAGACGCCAGCGCAGGCGTTCCAGCAATTCGTGCAGGCTGTCGTCGCCGCGCGCCGCGTCCAGCGGGTCCAGAGCGGGGTCGCTCCACCAGCCGGCGACGACATAGCTCGCGCAGTCGTCGTCCACGCCGTGCGGCGCGAGCGTGGCCAGATCGGCCAGCGGGTCGTGGAAGGCGAAGCGGTTGAGCACGGCGTCGTACACCGCGGCCCAGCTCACGCTGCCGCCGGCCGTGCCGGTGAGCTCCTCGCGGCCGAGTTCCACGCCGGCGGGCGTGGCCGTCTGCGACGCGCTGCTGCCTTCGGTCCAACTGCCCAGCGGCACGGCCACGCTGCGGTCGGCCTCGATGACCCAGCCGGTGACGATGGCGTCATGCGCGCCCCGCGGCAACACGAGGCGCAGCACCACCCAGCGGTCGGGCAGCGCCGGCAGGCCCAGGCGGTTGGCGCTGCCGCTGGCCACTGTGGCGAGGCGGCCTCGCAGCAAGGCATCGGGCATGGCCCAATGCATGTGCACGCCGGCCGGCCGCGGCTTGCCAGGGGCGAAGGGTTCAGGCATGCCGTCTTCGAACACCGCCGCGGCCTCGCCGCCGGCGCCGGCCAGCAGCATGGGCAGGCGCACGAAGGCTTCCTTGCTGCCCGGCGGCACGTAAAGCGCCTGCACGTCGATGGGCGCGAGCAGCCGGTGGTCGCGCAGCAGGTAGGGGTCCCAGGTGGCGATCTCGGCCAGGTCCAGCCCGGCCCGGTCGGCAGCGAGGAAGCGCTTGCCGCGCAGCACCTGCTGCACCTGCTGCGCCTGCGCCGCATCGTGTGGCGGCACGGCGGCGGGGGCCGTGGCGCGTGGCGTGGCACGGCGTGCGGTGTTCGCCGGGCGCGGCTGCGCCTTCGCGGCCCGCGCCGGCGTCTTGGCGGCGGCCTTGGTCTTCATGTCGAGTCCATGTTCAGGTTGTCGATGACCTGCTGCTTCCACTGTGGCAGCGCCAGCGTGACCTTGAACTTGTCCAGGTCGTAGAAGCGCAGGCCCTCGGTGTCCTTGGGGTCGCCGAACACCTGGCGGTAGGGGAAGCGCAGCATCTGCAGCGCGTATTCGTTGGGCTCGAGCGAGCCGCCGCTGTTCGGCGCCTTGGCGGCCAGGCGGTCGCGCAGCGCGGAGACATTGATGACGCCCGGCGCGCCCGGGCGGAACGGCACCTTCACCGAGTTGGCGGTGGTGAAGTCGTCCTTGGGCGGCACGCTCTCGCCGGTGGCGTTGTCGCGCACGTGCACCTTGCCGCGGCGCTGCGCGGGCGGATCCTCGGGGTCCAGGCGCACGCCGAACTGGATGCCCTGGCGCGGTTCCTCGATGTGCACCACGGCGGGCACGCCGTCGATCAGCACCATGAGTACCGCGGGCGCCAGGCGCTCCATGCGCAGCACCTTCATGCGGTCGGGGTCGCTCTCGGCGGCGGTGGTGAGCGCGTCGTCGGGCAGCAGGTCGCGCGAGTACGCCCGCACGTGCAGGTTGGGCCAACCCGACACCGCGCGCGAGCGCAGAAGAAAGCCCGTGATGGTGCCGCCGGCGCCGGCCAGCAGTTCCTCACCCTGGGGCTGGCGGATGCTGCGCTCGGCCACGTCCACCTCCTGCTGGATATGCGGGTAGACAGCGGCGAGCTGCGCGCGGTCGGCGCTGCTGATGGTGCCCACGCTCAGCGCGCCCTGCACCAGCGCATCGGTCCAGGCGCGGTCGATGTAGAAGAAGCGGATCGACTCGATGGGCAGCAGGTCCGAGTCCGGCACCAGGTAGCTGAAGGGCACGCCGTGCAGCAGCCGCAGCCGCGCGAGGAAGCGGCGCAACTCGCCGGGCACGACATGCTCCCCGTCGGCGGGGTCGCGGTCGGTGATGATGTCGGCGTAGTTCTCGGTGGCCTTCACCGCGGCGTCGATGGCGACCTGGGCGCTGATGTATGTGCTCATGCCTGTGGTTCCTCGCCTTCTTCGGTTTCAGCCGCGGCCGCGGCGCGGGCGATCAGCGCGTCCAGCGCATCGGGCTCGGCCTGCGCCTTCGCCATCGCGGCGCGGCGGCGTGCGCGGGCGTCCTTCCTGAGCACCAGCGGCGGCGCGGCGATGTTCAGCGTGCGCTGCAGTTCGGCCTGCAGCGCGCCTTGCAGGGCCGCGAGACCGCTGCCGTCCAGCCTGGTGCCGCCGAGCTTGCCGGCCAGCGGCACGGCGGTGGCCTCCAGCGCGGCGACCACGCCCACCGCGGCGGCGCGCTCGTTCACCGCCGCGAGGTCGAAGCCCAGGCCGGTGGCGACGAGCTGGTCGAGGTTGCCGCTGACCTGCAGCTCGCGGCCGGGGTCGGCCACGGGGCGCTGCGGGCCGAGCATCTGCGCGGTGTTGTTCGCCATCGCGTCGATCATCTGCACGGCCACGAAACGGCCCAGGTCCACATACTCGGCGCCCGCCGTCGCCACCACCGCCGGCAGGTCGAAGGGCAGCAGCTGCGCGAGGATTTCGCGCACGCGCCCGGCGCCGAACTGCTCGCCGCGGAAGCGCAGCAGCGCCGACACCACGGAGAGCTGTGACAACGCGAGCAGGCGCCCGATCTCGAACGCGGCGGCCAGCGAGAGATCCTCACGCCCGTCGGGAATGACGCGGCGCAGCTGGTCGGCCGCATGCGCCAGTGGCAGCGGCTGGCTGGTCTTCGCGCCGTCGCGCGCCGTGGGGAAGGGCACACAGGGGCCGCGGTACCAGGCGCGCACGGCGTCGCCGCGGCGCGCGCGCTGGGCGAGGCCCACGTGGCCGGTGGCCATGACCTCGGGGCCGTCGGCCGGCTGCGGCGGTGCCTCGGGCTTGCCCGGTTCGGCCGTCTTCGGCGCCGGCAAGGTGCCGAGCAGTCCGACGTCCAGGTCCTGCATCAGCGTCTCGAAGGTGGCGCCTTCGCTGGTGGTGAACGACCAGTGGGCCAGCACGGGGAAGCGCAGCACCTTCTCCACCGCATACACGCTGATGGGGTAGCGGAATCCCAGGCCCATGGTGTCGCGCACCAGGCGCTTGGCGTCGGGGTCGCGCGCGGCGGCGGCGACCTTCTTCGTCGTCTGCACCCATTGCTCGGCGACACCGGACTTGACCATCGACTTCGCGCCGTCGAGCGCGCCGCCGATCAGCGGGCGGCCCGTCGCCGGCGGCGCGGCCCGTGCGGCCGCCGCTGCGGCGACGGGACCGGCCTTGGCGTTCATCGCCGCCGGCAACACGACCTCGTTCAACGGCAGGCCACCCATCACCACCGGGTCGGCGCCGCCACCCAAGGTGACGGTCGCCAACACGCTCCAGTCCTGCGCGAGGCCGAACTCGAAGAACTCCACCGCCGGCTCGGGCTTGGGCAGCGCGGCGAGCTGGCCTTCCACGTTCACCAGGCAGGCCATGTAGCGCACGGGCTTGTTGTTCGCGGTGTCGAACACCGGCAGGCGGTTGGCCAGCACCACCGCGAGCCAGCCGTCGTCGTCGCCGTTGGCGAGCTCGGTGTCGTTGATGTCCACCTCGCGCACGTGTGTCAGCAGTGCGAGGTCGTCCTCGCAGGGGAAGATCTTCTTCACCACCGTCTCGGTGACGGCGAGGTACAGGGCCTGTTCGACGTCCTTGTCCTCGGGGTCGAGCAGCGTCGTGCCCGGGGTCACGCAATCGGCCACCGCGGCGGCGGTGGAGAGTTCGGCCTCGCCTTCGGCCACCACCACCAGCGCCAGCCAGGGCTTGGTGCTGGACTCCACCTTGCCCTCGGGGTTGCGCTCCCAGGGCAGCGTGCGGCGCTTGAGCACGATCTGGGGCAGGCGGTCACCGAAGGCGCCGTCGGCATTCGCCGGCGGGAAGCTCGAGAGGATCTGGTCCGTGGGCATCGTGTAGCGCGGCGCGGCCACGTTCACGTACGTGGTCTCGGCGGCCACCGTGAAGGGCAGCCCGGTCTGCTCGCTGCGCAGTTCGTAGCGGCCGGCGGTGACGGGCGGCACCACCGAACTGTGCAGGACGAAGTAGCCGATCTGCGGCATCTAGTGGCCCTTTCCGGTGGAGCGCCGGGCGCTCTTGGCGGAGGCACCCTTGGCGGACGAATTCTTGACCGGTGCACTGCCGGCCTGTGTACCCTTGGCCGGGCCTGCCCTCAACGCCCGCGGCGCGGCGGGCGCAGGCAGCCCGGTGGCCCGTGCCTTGGCGGCGCGGCGCGCCTGCCCGTTGCGCACGGGGCCCAGCCATGCCAAGTGCGAGACCGGCGAGACGGCCGTGCCGCGCGGCGCCAGCGGCAGCAGCGCGGCGTCCAGTCCGCGGGCCGCGACGAGCGCCAGCGCACTGGCCGCGTCGAGCGTGTCGCTGCCCATCACGCCGACGAGCGACCAGCCTTCCTGGCTGGCGATGCTCACGACCACGGGCTGCGGCGGCGCGTTCGCCTCGGCGGGCTCGGGCACGATGTCGTAGGCGAGCACGCTGCGGTTGTCCATGCTCAGCAGCACCGGCGCAGTTTCGGCACCGGCCGCGTCCGTGGCGCGGTCGGCGCCATCCAGGCCGAGCAGCAACTGGCGGCCGGCGATGTCGGCTCCGGTGCTGGCCGGGTCGTCCAGCACGATGAGCACACAGCGCGGCGCGCCGGTGAAGATGGTGCTTACCGTGGTCACGCCGCGCGCCAGTTCAGCGCCGCCGATCCAGCCCGCGTCCACACGCTCGCGGTGCAGTGCCACACGGTCGGTGGTGGACTGCACGACGCAGCCCGCGCCGATGGCCGTGCTCCAGCCCGCATAGGGCAGTTGCTGGCCGGCGTGCCAGCCGGCGAGGCCGGCACGTTCACCGCGCAACTGCGTCGCCTGCTCGCCGCCGAGGCCGATGGCCACGATGCGCTCGGCGCCGCGCGGAATCACCAAGCTCACCGCCTTCTCGTTCGGCCCCACGCGTTCATCGCAGAGGCGCCGGCCGCCCACGCCCAGCAGAACCACGCGCGCAGGTGCGCCGGCCACGGCGAGTTGCGGCCGCTGGGCATCGGTGGCGGCATCGGCCAACGCGTTGGGCAGCTTCATCACGACGGTCTGGCTCGCGCCCAGGGTGGCACCTGCGCTGCGAGCCTTGGCACCTGCGGCGACGGCCGCATTGAAAGTCGCCAGCGGCTCGGCCAACGGGGCTCCGGCGCGTGCCACCACCGCGGCCGGTGCGCGGGCGTTGCCGCTCGTGGGCACCTCGGCGGCGCCGATCAGCGTGCCGGTCTTCGCACTGGCGACGGCACGCGACTCCACCACCACCAGCCGCGCGGCGATGGAGCGGCTGCGCTCGGCCATGACGGTGGCCAGGTTGGGCGGGCTCACGCGCCAGGCGCGCTGCGAACCTTCCACGGTGGTGCGTGCCTTCGCGCCGACCTTCTGGTCCACCGTGGCCGCGGAGAGCAGGCCCACGGCCACCGGCGCGTCGATGAAGTGATCGTAGACCTTGGCCGCGGGCCGCTCGGCGATGCCGGGCACCACGGTCTCGGTCTTCGTCTCCAGGCCCTCGGCCAACGTGCCGGGGCGCGGCGGCGACTGCCGTTCACCGCGCATCGCGGCCAGCGTGGTGGGCGTGGCGCTGCGTTTGAGGAAACGGTTCGCGGTGGCGAAGGCCGAGTCCACCGTGGCCGGTTCGCTCGTCAGCGCCGCCACGTCCTTGGCCAGGTCGCGCAGTGCGCTCACGTCCAGCGCGCGCCGCGTGAAGGGCAGCGGCTTGCGTTTGCCGATCTCGACCTGGTAGTACGGAATCTCGGGCCCGCCCGCCGTGGGCACGGCCTTGCAGACCAGATCGAGTTCGTTGAGCGCCTCGATCATCTCGGCCTTGGGCACCTTGCGGTTGCTCGGGTCCTGGGCCGGTCCCCAGATGCCCACCGGGAAGCGGCCGAAGGGCCGTGCCGTGACGACGAAGGGGAAGTCGCGCGCCTCGCCGTCGCGGATCCAGGTCAGCACGATCTGCGGCTCGACGGGCCCTTGGATCATCGGCGCCACCGCCAACGCGCGGCTGGGTGCATGTGTGCTCACCGCCACGCCGGCGGGCGACTGCAGCTTCACGCTCGTCGCCGGCACCGTGCTGGTGAAGGTCATCGAGAACTCCACCACCACGACGAAGGGCCGCGAAGACGTGCCGTCCGGCGTCGAGTCCTCGCCCTTGGCGGGCAGCGCGCCGTCGGCCGTCATCAGCGCGTGCGCCTGGGCGCCGCCGCCCTCGGCCATCTCGAGGTACTTGGTGATGAAGGCGTCGGCGCTGATCGGCTGGATCTGCGACTTGTCCGAGCCGCCGAACTCGAAGCTCAGCTCGACCGGGCCGACCTCGAAGGTGACCTTGCCGTGGAAGTCCGGGCCCTCGACATCGATGCGCGCGCCCAGGTGGATGGAGATCGTGATCTCGCCGAAGATCCAGGTGTCGATGGTGATGCCCGCGCCGATGCGCACGTAGGCGTTCACCTGGTAGTGGAACGGGTCGAAGTAGACGATGCCGTGCGCGCCGAACTTCACCTCGGCCCAGGCCGGGCCCCAGCTCGCCGAGCCCTCGAAATCGCCGCCGGCCATCAGGGCTTCGGAACACAGCGCGAAGTAGCTGCCGGCCTTGATGACGATGTTGTCGCCGATGCCCCAGCGCAGACCCAGGCGCGGCACCTGCGGGTAGCCGGCGCGGTGGAAGTCCGGGTGGTAGCCGCCGAGCGTGAGCACGAACTCGCCGCTGTGCTCGCCCTTGAACCAGATCACGTAGGCGAAGCCACCGGTGAGCTTGATGTCGGAGTACAGCAGCCAGGAGTTGTCCGTGAGCTGGCCCTGCACCCACAGCACGCCTTCGCTGCTGGAAAAGCGCACCAGCAGCGCAACCTCGATCGACACCAGTGCCACCTGCGGCCGCGGCAGCGCCATGCGCGCCAGGCCAAGCAGGTTGATGTCCAGCCCGTCGCCGACCTGCACGCCCACCACCGCGATGCCGTCCACCAGCGCGAAGCTGTTGAACGACAGGCCCGCGGCGAACCAGAACATCCCCTTCTGCATTGGGAAGTAGTTGCCCAGCGCGCGAAGCTGCGTCAT
Organism: Piscinibacter sp.; assembly: GCA_041496605.1. Taxonomy (GTDB): domain Bacteria; phylum Pseudomonadota; class Gammaproteobacteria; order Burkholderiales; family Burkholderiaceae_C; genus Albitalea. Next base: position 15,388 of record JBGQEX010000022.1, on the reverse strand, counting down.
CGGGTCGCTGGGCTTGGCGGCGATGTCCAGCGCCTGGATCAGCGGGTAGTCGCCGAAGTTCGCCAGGTCGCTGGGCAGCACCATCTTGCGGTTGATGCCGAAGCCGCCGCCGATGCCGGTGAGGAAGAACGCCGGCGGCCCGCCGATGGGTCCGTTCACCGCGCCGATGGCAAAGAACGCGGTGAACTTCTGGTTGTTGACGTCGCGGCCCTCGCCGTAGCCGCCGTAGACGGTGAGCCCGTACACCGCGAAGCGGCCGAGTAGCATGCCCAGGTATTCGATCTGCTCGTTCGGCAGGCCAGGGTTGGTGACCTGCTTGAGCAGGCCGCCGGCGATGGAGACGCCGGCCATGTTGGCCGAGACCGCAAGGCCCGCGAGGTCGATCTTCCAGTTTTGCGCCGAGAAGAAGTCGCCGTCACCGGTGAAGTAGGTGATCTGCAGGTCGTCCACCGCGCAGGTCAGCCCGAACATCGAGACCGAACCGTCCATCAACAGCGAGATGCGCTCGATGCGGCCCGCGGGCATGCGCGCGTCGAAGCCGATCTGCTCCAGGTACAGCGGGCCGAAGCCCTTCTGGATGGCGATCCACCACGGCCCTGGCGGGTCGCCGGCGCGCAGCGAGACGGCCACCGCGCCGGTGCCGTGCTTCTGGATCGCCAGCGCGGGCGAGAACGCGGGCTTGGGCGGCGTGGGGCCGGTGTCGCGCATCACGCCTTGCGCGATGCCGTTGTTGCCGCCGGCACCGCCGGCGCTGACCGCGAGGTTGGCGAACTGCAGTTGCACGCCGCCGCTGGGCGGGCCGCTGCTGTCGATGGCCGCGAAGACATGCAGCGCGATGGATTCGATGCTGATGCCCGCATCGAGCAGCGGGCCCGAACTCTTGCCCAGGCGCAGCCCGAGGCCGTTCACGACGAGGTTGGGCTTGAAGGCCAGCGGTCCGGTGTCCGGGATGAAGCCGACGAAGAGGCCGCCCGTGCCGGGTGGGTTCGGGTCGATCCACGAATCGTCGTTCTCGAGCCACAGCGACACGTCACCCGTGATCAGCGGGAACCGCGATGTCACGCCGAACTGCAGGCCGACATGGTCGTACGCGGCCAGGAACTCGAGCTTGAAGGCGTCGATCGGGATCGTGATGCTCGCGCCGCCGATGTTGGTGATCAGGCGGTGGATGCGCTCGAGGATCAGCGCCGGGTCGAACAGTCCGTCGATCAGCGCCGTGGGGTTGGCCACGTCGGCCAGCAGCACGCCGCGCAGAAGCTTGCGCACGGTGCTCGCGCCGACGGCGGTATCCAGCAGGGTCTGCACGGCCGCCTGCGCCATGGCCACGGCGGCCACGAGATCGGCCACCACTTCCACCACGCGCAGCGCCACCTGGGCCGGGTCGGTGGTGTCGGTGGCCGTGGCGATCACGCCGTCGCTGGCAACGAAGTCGAACTGCGCCGTGTCCAGCAGCCAGCGCACGGCGAAGCGATGCGTGTCGTCGGCAGCCATGCCCACGGCCACGCGGCGCCCGCCCGCGGGTGCCAGGCCGGCGGCGATGCTGACGAAAGGCTTGAGCGACACGCCGCCGGCGTCGATGTCCGCCGGGCCCACGGTGGCGCTGAGTTCGTCCAGCCCGGCGGCGCTGATCTTCAGCGTCACGCTCAGGTGTTCGATGCCCGGCACCGGCAGCGCATTCGCGCTGACCATGACGCGGCCCGCGGCCGGCTCCCAGCCGAGCGTGAACGGGCCGCGGCTGAGCGTCAGGTGGTTGGCGTCGCCGCCCACGGTGATCTGCGCCGGCGTGAACGCGTCCAGCAGCGGCACGAGGGTGGCCAGGCCCGTGGAGACGATGGACGGCACGGCGGCGCCCAGCGCGCCGACGGGATCGGCGGCCCAGGCCCGCAAGGCGGTGATGCTGAACTTGGCCGGCGCGCCGCTGCGCAGCGCGAAGGCGTCGCCCACCTTGGCCACGATCGGGCCGACCGGCGCGGGAGCCGCGGCGAGCTGGTCCAGCAGGTAGGGCAAGGCCGCTTCCGCCGCGGCGGCCAGCGAGCCGAGGCCGGCGAAGGGCACGAGCGGGATGTCCGCGCCGGCCGCCGGCCGCAGGAAGAGCTCGAGGCCCGAAGCGCCGATGCGGGCGTACACGGCCTGCCGGCCTGCGGCGGCGCCGGGCAGGCCCAGATGCAACTCGAGGCCGGCCGCAGGCGGGCCCGAGGGGCCCACGGCCAGCGTGGCACCGATGCCGCCGGCAAAGCGCGCACCGCCGCCGCCCGGTGCGATCCAGCTCGTCGGGTCCACGCTCAGGCCCAACAGTGCGCCGGCACCCGCTGCGCCCACCGACATGGAGACGCCGGTGGCCAGCGGCAGCGGGTCGCCCGTTGCGCCGGTGAGACCCATCAAGGGGCGCAGCGCGTCGAACAGGGCCTGGATCTTCACCGGGTTGGAAGCCAGTGAGCCGGCGCTGCGCAGCCAACCGGCCGGGTCGTTCAGCAGGCCGGCCAGCGGGCGCAGGGCACGGTCCGCATCGCCCACCGCGCCGGAGAGCAGGCCCAGCGCGTCGAGCAAGGCGTCGATCAGTGGGCGTGCCGCTTCGTCGGCACGGCGCAGCAGCTCGAACGCGGCCTGGGCGCCCAGGCTCGGCGCGGCCTGCGCGAGCATGCGCGCCAGCGCGGCGGCATCAGGTGCCGGCCAGAGCGCCGCGACGTCGCTGCTGCCCCCGCTGTGGTGCCAGTGCAGGCTGGCCGTGAACGGCGCCAGCGTCACGCGCACCTGCAGTCCGCCGACCACGGGCAAGGCCGCGTCGGGGCCGAAGTTCAGGGTGCCAGTGAGGCTCGAAGGCGATGCGCTCACATCCACCGCCCAGCCGAAGCGGCCCGCCGATGCACCGCCGCCTTGCACGCGCACCGTCTTCGTTGCGAGGTTCACGCTGGCGCCCAGCGGGCCCAGCAACCCGGCGAGCGCGGCCTGGATCTCGTCGCCGACCAGTGCCAGGCGTTGGCGCAGCAAGCCGCCGGGGTCGTGCACGAGTTGATCGACCGCGTCCCCGGCCACGCCACCCGCGGCGGCCGTGATGCCGAGCGCGCCGAGCAGGTCCGCGCAGGCGATGGAGGCCGTGCCGGCCACGTCGTTCGTCAGCCTCTGCACGGCGGCGGCGAGCAGCACGCGCGCCTCGGGCAGCACGGGCACGGCACCGGCCACGGTGCCGAGGATCAGCCGCTCCCAGCTCTGGCCGAAGACGCGTGCGTCGTTGAGCACGATGCGTGTGCTGCCGCTCGAAGCACCGTCCAGCGGCACGCTGATGTCGGCGCTGACGCTGCGCAGGCCAAGGTCGGGGTTGGCGGCGAGCCAGCCCATCCGGTCGGTGACCGACAGGCGCACGCGCAGCACGCGCTCGCTGCGCGGGCCGCCGGCGTCGTCGAACGCGAAGAGCGACAGCTCGGCGGTGCCGTTCACCGCGAGCGCACCCGTGCTCGTGCCCGGCAGGGACCAGCGCAGGCCGGCGCGCAGGCCGGTGGCCGGCGGCAGCGGCTGCACGACGCGCGCATGCGCACGGCAGGCCAGCCCGGCGGCGGTAATGGCAGTGATGGCGCGCTGCACTGCGTCGGCGGCGACCTCGCCGAACTGCGCGGTGACCGTCAGGCCCGCGCGCGGCGCGGGTGGCGGCACGAGCGCCGGCCGCAAGTCGGCGCCGGGGTCGGCGCGGTCCGCCATCGCCATCATCGCGCCGACTAGACCGCGGCCGAGCGCGAGATCGGGGTCGTCCGGTTCGTCGGTCAACGGTGGCATCAGCCGGTACAGCAGGCGCAGCGCGTCGGCGGTGGGTTGCGTGTCCAGCGCGGTCAGCGAGATGGCCGAAAGCGGCGTGCCCAGCAGCATGAGGTCGGCGACCTTGGGTTCGTCCTGTGCGGCGATGCGCGCGGCGTGGCCGGCGCCACCCACAGCGACGACTGCGATGTCGCCGGCCACTTGGCCCAGGCTCGCCAGCACGCGCGCCAGCCGCGCGGCCTGCTCGGGCGTGCCGTCGGTGCTGCTGCCGGCGGCGAGGCATTCCGAGCGCGTGCCCAGCGCCACGAACCAGGTGCCGGTGGCCGCCGCGGGCAGCGTGAACATGGAAGGCGCCAGCCCCGCGGCCGTGAGGTCGACGCGCCGGCCGGCCGGCACGTCGGGCCAGGCCGAAGCACCGATGGCCACGTGCACCACGGTGCTGGCCGTGCGCCCGATGGCGTTGGCCAGATTCAGCCGTGGCCATTGCTGCGGTGCGGCCAGGCCGATGCGGCGCACCGTGACGCCCGGGACCGCGCTGGAGGGTGGCACGATGAGCCCGTCGCCACCGACCCAGCGCGTGGCCAGCGCGGCGAGGCCCGCTTGAATGGCCCGGCCGGTGACGAGGTCGCGCACGTCCTCGGCCACCAGTGCCTCGGCGCGCATCGCGGCTTCCAGCGCCGCGGCATCGAGCCCGGCTTCGCCCGGGCGCCAGCGGCGCAGCGTCTCGGGCGCGGCCAGCATCTGCGGTTCCAAGCCGGCCGGCGGGAACCACACGGCGATGTTTGGCAGGTCTTCGGCCAGCCGCAGCCGATAGGGCTCGTCGGGGTGGCCGGTGCCGACGATGAAGCCGCGGCCCGTGCCGCTGCCCGCGAAGAGGTCGGCGACGAGGCCCATGGCCTTGGGGCCGACGTCGCTCATCAACAGGCGCGGCAGCCAGTCGCTGAGCGCCTGCGTCGGGTTCGCGACCAGATCGGCCAGCCGCAGCGTGGCGCGCGTGTCGAACGAACCGCCGGACTGCGGCACCGCGATGTCCCAGCCCAGCGCGTCGACCACGTCGCCGAAGAAGCCGCGCGTGGGTCCGTCCAGGCTGCCGATGTGGCCGACCAGCGTCTGCACCGCGTCCCAGCCCGCCGCGGGCAAGGTGACGCTGCCGTCGGCGGCGATCACGGGCAGCGCGATCGGCAGCGTGAGCTCGCCGGTCACCAGGCGCGGGTTGGGCGCGCTCACTTCGAAGGTCAGACCGCTGGCCGGGCTCCAGCCCAGCTGCAGGCCCACCTGGTCGGCGAGCAGTTCGGTGCCCTCTGCCACGGCCAGCCGCGCACGCGGCGGGTTGACGCCGCGCTCGCGCGCCGAGAGCAGCGCCTGGGCACCGGGCAGCAGTTGCGCCGTCTGCGCCGCGAGGTCCAGCCGCGCCAGCGTGGCGGCCACGCGCATGCCGACCACGGTGCAGCGCTGGCCGAGCGTGTCGACACTCGTGGAAGCCGCGGCGGAGATCGTCAGCACCGGGCCGTCGGCCACGAATTCCAGCGCCAGCGGCCCGATCAAGGGCAGGCGCCAGGGGTCGGTCACGGTGCCGGTGCCCTGCACCACGGCCAGGGCCTGGCTCACATCGGTCAGCGCCAAACGCAAGCTGCCGAGCACCACCTTGGCCGCGGCGTCCGAGGCGAAGAGTTGTTGCCAGTAGCCGCTGATCGCTCCGGCCGGGTTGGACATCAGCGCGGGAATCGTCACCGCGGCGATGCCCGCCGGCGGGTCCAGGCCGATCAGCTGGCGCGCGGCGCCGAGCGCCGTGCCCAGGCCCGCGAGCAACTGGTTCGCGATGTCCTCCACCGCGCCGCCGATCACGCCGCTGAGCGAGTCCATCACCGCGTCGGGCGTGCTCAGGTCCAGCGTCGGGTAGACGTGGCTGCCCAGCAGCACGTTGTCGGCGGCGAAGACGAAGGTGAGGCGCCGTTGCGCATCGAGCGCGAAGCCCAGGCGCAGCGTGTCGGCGCGGACCACGGGCGGGCCGGCGATGTCCAGCACACGGTTGCCCGGGCCCGCGGCGCCGGCCGCGGCCCACACGCCCAGGCTGGGCAGGGCCACCGTCTCGCCGGTGACGAGGTCGATGCGCAGCAGGTCCGCCGCCGCCTGCACGCGCGCCGTGTTGTTGCCGAGCTGCACACCCAGGCGCGGCGTGAGCCGCGTGTGCCCGGAGGGCCCCTGGTCCACCGCGAGCTCCAGCGTGAGCTGCGCCACGCCGCCGAGGTTGAATTGCGCCTGGTTGCCGACCAGCCCGCCGCCCAGCAGCGAGGCCAGGTAGCCCAGCCACGCCGGCCGCGCGCTGTCGCTCTGGATGATGCCGAGCACCCAGTCCGCGAGCGCCTTCACGCCTTGCGTGGGCAGCAGCGTGATCGGGAAATCCGGCACCGCGTCGCCGCTGCGCAGGCCGAGCAGGCCGCCCACGGCGGCGATGGGCGTGCCCGCCGCCGCACTATCGGCCTGCGCCTTCACCAGCGAGAGCACGAGGTCCAGCAGCGCGTCGTCGAGCTCGTCCACGCCGTCGGCGGCCACGCGCAGGTCGCGCGGCGTGGTGGCGCCGGGCAGTTGCAGGCCGGTGAGGCTGAGGCCGAAGACCGGTCCCTTGGGGTCGGGCGAGGCCGGCGGCAAGGCGGTGGGCAAGTCGATGTCGATGCCGATGCCGCCCAGGCGCGCCTGGCCCGGCACCGGTGGAGACGCATCCACCGTGATGAGGGTGCCGATGCGGATGCGCCCGCCGGCCGAACCCAGCAGCAGCGGCTGCGACACCGCCGGGCCGCCCTGCTTCTTGGCGCGGAACAGCGGGATGGCGAGCGTGGTTTCCGAGGCGGGGCTCGTCGTGTTGATCTTGAGGCCCACGCCGATGTGGATGCCGTCGCTTGCGCTGTCGTCCACCGTCACCGCCACCGTGAGCGGCGGGTCGTCGAGCGAGACCACGGGCAACCAGGTCACGCCGGCCTGCGTGTTGCGGTCCGCGCCGCCGAGCGCTTCGTCGACGAAGGCGATCAGCGCTTCGCGCTGCGCCGTCTTCTCCAGCATGCTGCCGAGGTAGGTCTCGGGGCTCGCGAACCAGTCCGCGTTCGGGCTGCCGCCCTGGAAGATGCCCAGGGCCTCGGCCAGCTTGCCGAGGACGCCGAGGTCGCTGGTGCCCAGGCTCATCGCTTGGCCACCGTCTGCGTGGTCGTCTTCAGGCCGCTGCTGCCGGCAAAGCGGTGCCGCGCCATCGGCAGGATCTCGATGCCGCGCGCGGTGACCGCCATTTCCACCGGCACCAGCACGTTGCCGCGCGGGTCCTTGCCGGTGGCGCCCGCGATGCCGGTGACCATGCCGAGCAGGCATTGCCAGGCGAAAGCCACGAGCGCGTCGCCCCAGGTAGCGATGATGAGTTCGGGGCCCACGGGCCGGCGCTGCGCCGCCGCGTACAGCCCCGCGGGCTGCGTGGGGCTGCCGCAGGCGAACGCCACCTCGACGGTGGCGGCACCGGTCTGGTCGCATCGCACGGGAATCCGAACGCGCAGGAGGCCCGGCGCGAGGCGCAGGTCCATCGTGGCCAGGTTTACCGCGAGTTCGCTCTCGCCCTCGACCCAGACCACTTCGGTGCGCTTGCTCGGCCTGAAGAAGCCCGCGGCGCGGCGGGCCGCCACGCGCAGCATCTCCGCGGCCTTGGCCGCGGGCACGACGACGGACTTGGTGATGTCGCCCTCCGCGAGCAGGCGCACGGCCGCCGGCAGTTGCTGCGCCCGGCGCTCGGCGGCAACGAAGCTCAGATACTCGGGTGCGACCGTCTCAGCCATGGGCCGGGGACCTCGGGGCGGTGTGGGCCACGCGCTGGGCGGGCGCAGTGACGGTGCGTTCGGGCGCGCTCAGCAGCGCGCGGCGCGGGCGGCTTCGTGGGGTGCGGCGCCGAACAGGCGCGTGGCGCCTTGCACCAGCGCGTCGAACACGAACCAGGTGGCCAGGGCGGGCAGCGGCTCGATCAGGATCCGCTTCATCGTGAGTGACTTCAGCAGGCTGAACATCCCGTGCTCCTCGGTTGAGCCGCCAGCCGCGGGCCTTGGCTCGTGAGGCGTTCGGGGACTCTATCGACCCGCGGCGCTCAGGCCATCCCTAACTCGTGGTGGCTGAGGGAGGAGTTGAGAGGCCGGTTGGCGCGCTACGCGGCGTCAGAGAGTCGAGCGGCCTCGGTTCTTGTCTTCCGCTTCACTGCGCGTACCCATGGTGCGCCAGCTTCTCGAACTTGTGCACCAGGCAGTACAGCTTCCACTGCGTCTCGACCTGCCGTCGGCAGCGCAGCATGAATCGAACCGGCCCCTTGTTGTGGCACAGGTTGGCAAACACCGGCTCCACGATGCCGATGCGGCGTTCGTACAGTCGGCGGCCGCGCGGCGCGCCGGCGTGATCGTGTAGCGCTCGTGGCAACGCGCGCTGCCTTCCTCACGGAAGCCGAACGCGAAGGTCGACGTCAGTGGTTCTGTTCCGGATGGCCCGGCCGGTCGCTTCCCTGCGGCGGCGTCTTGACGCTGCGAACGACGTGGAAGCCAAATCGCCCCCGCCCCATGATCAGTGCGGCAACGAACAGCACAAGCAACACCGGTAACAGCAACAGGAAGAACACCATGAAGGTGATGAGTCCCGCCAGCGCGGCCGCGCCGATCGCCGCGAGCACGAGCGCAACCATGACCGTCGCGAGAAGTCGCGCGAACGACGACGTGCGGGATGCCTTTCGTGATGGCTGCGGAGGTTGTTGGTCTGGCGGGGGAGGAAGCCGTTCTGCACTCACTACGTCAACCTTCGACGAAGACTAAGCACCAAGAGAGTTCCCCCGGCTCGGCCGGGGAGGCAGTGGAAGTTTGACTTTTCAGGGGTTGTCCACTGTATAGACTTTCAGCCGTGAGCCGCCAAGCACACGAAAGGACGAAACACGACGGACAAGTTTGAAAGTCTGAGCCACACAGCATGGGACTGCAAGCATCACGTCGTCTTCATTCCGAAATACGGCGAGCGCAAGCGCGGCTTCGTTGGTCAGCATGCTTGGGCCCGAGGGTACTTCTTCTCGACCGTAGGTCGGGACGAGGCGGTGATCCGCGAGTACATCAGGAAGCAGGAGCAAGAGGACGAGAGACTGGACCAACTGAACCTGCGGAGATGACCGATCGGTAGGCCTCGACAGCACGTGTGCGAGCTTGTCGCTCGCGGCGAACAGCGGCCTCTAACGAGTAAGGCCGAGCATGACCAAACCAGGGCGCCTATCGCAGAGACGCCAGCCGTGCAACTGCTTCCTTCTTGCCCAAGGTCCTGAGGGCCGCGATGGCAGGCAAATGCTTGGCGCGAGGGCGGGCCTTTCCGTCCTCCCATTTGTAGATGGATTGTCCAGACGCGCCCACCAGAAGCCCACAGTCATGGGCTGACAGCTCGAGCCGCTTGCGCTGTGACCTCAAGCCCTTCGCGCTGAACCGGAGCGTGGGCGCAGACACCTCGTTCTCTACAACCGGCGCAACTTTCGCACGGGCCTTGCTCAGGCGGCGCAGTTCCTGTTCCAGCGCCTGAGTACGCCGCTTGAGCGTGGCGATCTCTGCGCGGTATGCAACTACGGCCTTCTTGAGGCCCAGCGTTTCGATGCGCACTTCTTTTCGAGCGACGCGGGAAATCTCACTCTTGAGGATGGATGCAATGTTTGGCATAGATGCAATTGTTAGTCGATGCGTGGTTGGGGTTCGCCAGGTGGCCATTCACCCTGCATTCATCGCGTTGGCCGAGTATCCGCGTCTTTCACGTGATCGTTCGCCGTTGGAGGAATCGACAAGAACGAGGGTTCAGCGAGCAGGCTCGCGCGCACGGCGCTGATGTGTCCGCGCAGCCCGTAGAAGAGATCGCCGAAAGCAGGGGGGACCACGATCTTGACGACGGCGTTTTCGATGTGATCCAGGTGACGCACAAGTTCCTCGCGCCTCATGGCATCCACGGACGGATTGAGCGCATCGCGTTCGAGCCGCTGCAAGGCCCCATACCAGCGATAGATGCGCGAGGTCATGCGCCAGCGATAAAGGGCAGGAACGATCTTGATCGCCGGAATGAGCACCAGCACCACCGGCACGACCACGGCAACGATGCGGGCGATCAGACTGGCAATCCAAAAGGGGAAGGTGCGGTACAGAAAGCCCTTGCCCGAAGCGTAGTAGCGAGTGGCATCCGGGCTGATGCGGAACTCATGTTCCAGCGGTGCCGGGAACTCGCCACGCTTCTTGTAGAGGCCAGGCTTGCCATGCACTTCCCGCGCCGCTTCAAGGAGCAGATCGGACAGTGCCGGGTGCAGACTGTCTCTCGCGATGAGTTCCACCGTCGGGCCGATCAACTGCACGTCTTCAGAGGGAATGTCTTCACCGAAATCGAGTGAGCCTTTGGGGAGTTGCAGCTTGTTCAAATAGGTGAAGCGGCGCGCATAACCGTCGGCCTGCGTGACGTTGAACAAGTGAATGTCCGGCGTGCGCAGCAACTGACGTATGACGGCGGTCGGCGTCGAGTCGCTCATCGCGAAGAACGCATCGATGCGACCTTCGCTGAGTGCCCCGACAGTGTCGTCCGAGAGCGTGTCGAGATAGGTCGTGCCGTCGCCGGGTTTGATGCCGTTCGACGCGAGCAGCGTGTGCGCCAGGCTGTTGGAGCCGCTCCCGTCCGGGCCAATATCGATCCGCAGGCCTTTGAAATCGGACAGCAGGTGCTTGGGCTGACCGCGATAGAAGATCATCAGCGGCTGGTAAGAAACACTGCCCAGCGAAACCAAGTTCTCCGCGGCCGTGCTGTTGGCTTCGCCACCCAGCACGAAGCCAACGTCTACCGCGACTTTCGGGTTGGCCAACTTTCCCAAGTTGTCACGCGATCCGTCGGAGGGAAGTATCTTGAGCGTGACGCCTTGCTTGGCCAAGATCTTCTTGTACTGCTCGGCGTTTCTTGCGAAAGCGCTTCCCTCGGGCCCGCTCGTGATGGTCAGCGTATTGGGGGCGGCGGTCTCGAAGAATCCAAACGCCACCAGACTGACGGCGAGGCTGACGATGAGAACCAGGGTGACGGACAGCACCAGACCCCGTCCAAAAAGCGCGTGGAGCCTGGCGAAGCCCCGTGCCAGGTAAATTCTCGCTGCGACCACAGTCAATGTCTGGGTGAATGGAGATGGTTGGGAGACGCCAGTTTAAGGCTCACCCGCCGCAACGATCGGTCGTTCCGCGCAGATCCGTGCGGCGACAGACAGGTCTCGCTGATACAAAATCGCTCGATGTGGCAGATGCAGCTCCTGGGTTCTTTCCGGCTTGCAAGCGGCACAACATTGGCCTTGCCTTCGGTCAAGGGGCAGGCGCTTTTCGGTTTGCTCGGAGTGGCCGGTTCCGCGGGCTTGACGCGTGAGCGCATTGTTGGGCTGCTGTGGGAGGGCGTGCCTCCAGAACGTGCACGCCAGAGCCTGCGTCAGCTCCTGAGCGAGCTACGCCGGGACATCGGGTTCGTGCAAACCGGGAGCGCCGACCGCTTACTGCTCGATCCTCGGAGCGTCAGCGTGGATCTGTGGCAGTTCGAGCTGGCCGCGCCAGCGGTGGATCCGGATTTGCTGCAAGAAGCGACGGCACTTTATTCCGGTGCACTTCTTCAAGGCGCGGGGGCAAGACCCTGCCGGTCAATAGCGACCGGTGCTGAGACAGACCGCATGCGTCACCAAACCGTACTGACCCGAATCTTCGAGGGGCACAGGTAAGATGGCTTGAGCTTAGGATTCGTGCGTCTCGTCGTGCCCACCTCGGACCCCATTTCTCTCGTCAAGACATGGATCGCGCAGGCCCGGCGAGTCGTGGCGTTGACAGGCGCCGGCATCTCGACCGAGTCCGGCATCCCGGACTTTCGCGGACCGCAGGGCGTCTGGACCAAGAACCCAGCGGCCGAAGTGCAAGCTACGCTCCAGAACTACCTGGCTGACCCAAAGGTGCGGCAAGCTGCATGGCGCAGCCGCATGGCCAGCCCGGCATGGACGGCGCAACCCAATCGAGGCCATCTTGCATTGGTGGAACTCGAGCGGCGCGGAAAGCTGCATGCGTTGATCACGCAGAACATCGATGAGCTGCATCAGATCGCGGGCAACAGCACCGATCGAATCATCGAAGTTCACGGCACGATGCGCCGGGTCATGTGCTGGGATTGCGGGCAGCGCACGGCAATGGCCGATGCGCTGCAACGTGTGCGCGACGGCGAGGCCGATCCGGCTTGCCGGTCTTGCGGCGGGATTCTGAAGAGCGACACGATCTCGTTCGGACAGGCGTTGGTGCCCGCAGTCATCGACCGCGCGATGACCGCTGCCTCCGAAGCCGATCTGCTGCTGGCAATCGGGAGCACGCTCCAGGTCTATCCCGTCGCGGGCGCCGTCCCGCTGGCGCGCAAAGCCGGTGCGCGCATCGTGATCATGAACAATCAGCCGACGCCGATGGACTCGCTCGCCGACGCGTTCTTGGCGGGGCCGATTGGCGAGCTGCTGCCGGCAATATGTGTGGCTTGACGCTCGACAGCCCGCTCCTCGAATCCCGACGGACGTCGATGACTGGCGGGTATACAACCCGCTGCGATACCCGGGCGCGACGTGGCGTCTGGACGGCTTTGTGAGTGCCTTCCTGCAAGACAACCGACTCCACGGTGGCCACGCCGCTGAGCCATATGCGGGAGGCGCAAGTGTCGCCCTCTCACTGCTCTTTGGCGGTCGCGTTGCTGAAGTGCATCTGAATGACATTGACCGGTCGGTGTGGGCCTTCTGGAAGGCGGCGATCGAGCATTCAGATGAGTTGATTGCACGGGTATCCAGCAACCCGGTCTGGCGAAGATCTTTGAGCGCGAGGCGAAGTGACAGATTTGGATTGTTCGACGCCGCGGTCACTGCTCGAAGCGACGGTGGCTTGACGGCTGCGGTCGACGCTGCCGCTCAGGCGGGGCCGAACCAATCCGCGATGTGCGCCTGCGCGTCGCACAAGGACGCCAGCACGGCGAGGCACGCTGCACGCGCGTCGTCGCTCGGTGTTTTGAGGTCCGGCACGATCACCACCGACATGCCGGCGGCGAGGGCGCCGCGGGCACCGTGCTCCGAGTCTTCGAACACCAGGCAGTCTTGCGGCGCCTGCTGCATGCGCTGCGCCGCGAGCAGGAACAGGTCGGGGTGCGGCTTGCCGCGTGTCACCTCGTCGCCGCCGCTCCAGTGGTCGAAGAGCCGCATCAGGCGGGCATGCTGCAGTCGCCGCTCCACCTCGGCCCGTTCGGTCGATGAGGCCACGCCGCAGGGCACGCCGCGTTCGCGCAGTTGCTGCAGCAAGCCGATGACACCGGCCTTCACCGCAAATCCCTGCGCCAACTGCCGCTGCGCCAGCATCACACCCACGCGCTCGCGCACCGTGTCGTAGGACACCCGAGGGCCCAGTCGCTCTTGCAGCAGCCGGCGGCTGTCCGCCTCGCCGCGGCCGACCACCTGCAGGTAGTCGCATTCTTCCAGCGGCGCACCCAGCTCGCGCGCCACCTGCAGCCAGGCGTCGCGGATCGGCCGCTCGGAATCGATCAGCAGCCCATCCATGTCGAAGATCGCGGCGCGAAAGCGGGGCAAGGGCATCAGCTCAAGGTGTCGGGGCAGCGGCATGGATGAATGCTCGACATTTTGATCCCGCAACGGCAGCCAATGCCGTTCGCAAGACCGTGCGGCTACCCTGCAGGGGCCGGGTCGGGCAGTGAGGGCACCCGCACCCACCGCACGACGTCAAGCGACAGTGAGTAGCTCACGTGGAGAAATCGCGCCAGAACTTCGCCACGTACGAAATCGACCGCAGCCCGGTCTGTCAGCGCTCGCTGTTGCACAAGCTTGGTCGTGAGTATGAGGCGCACCGGAACACGATCAAGTGGCACGAAATTCCCAGCACGGCAGTGCGTGCACCACACCGGCTTCAACGAGCCGGCACGTGCACATGTACCGTGGTCGATTACGGCGCGACGATGGTGGTATTGACCATGGTCACCGACGCCGTGAGCGCGATGGCGCGTCCGGTCAAGGTGGTTTGCGCAGTCTGGCCGGGCGTCGAGATCGTGACCCCGGCCGGCGCGATGATCGTTCCGACCATCGAACTGCCGTCTTCAATGCGTGCGGCGCTGCCGACCTGCCAGAAGACGTTCTTCGCCTGCGCACCGTTGATCAGCAGCACATTGCGCGGCGTGGCGCTCTGGCCGACTGTCAATGCCGCGGCGCTCTGGAACACCCACACCGCGTTGGCGTCGCCTCGCGCATCCAGAGTCAGGTCGCCGGTCGTGATGGCGAACGTGGCGCCGGCGGACGTATAGACGGCCGCAGGCAGCACCAGCCCGCCGAGTTGGCCGGCTCCCGGGTCACTGCCCCGCGGCATCGCGGCCAAGTCGTTGTAGGCAGTGAGCGCGTCCGCACGCGCTTGGGTGGCGATGTCCAGGGTCGCGGCTGTTCCCGGCGCAGGCGGCGCGCAGTTGACGCTGCCGCTGACCGAGCCGACGTTCAGCGTCGTCTGCGTGTACACATTGGCCGCGTCATGAATGCCGGTGACCAACGTGCAGGCCGCGGTGGTGCCGAGGTTGCCGTTGACGACCGTATTGATGCCCTGGTTGCTGACGCCCGCGGTGCCACCGAATGCGCCGAACGACGCAGCAGTGCGCAGGTTGACTGCGCTAACGCCGGCCCCCGGGCTGGCCGCCATCGGATCGTCACCCCCGCCGCAGCCGGCCAAGAGGGCAACCAGCAACGCCTGGGTCAAGCCGACCCGGGATGTGATGAGACTGTGAAACTGGTTCATGGTGTACCTTTCGTGCGGAGTACCCGCAACTAACGTCTTGCATAAGAAACACTTGCAGTGGGACGCACTGCACGCGCCTGTGCGCTGAAGGAAATTGGGTCGAGGTGGCGATGTGCGGTCCGCGCAAATCCCGAATAGATGGATATGACCGACTGACCCTACGGGTTGCGGGCGGCCGACCTCTCTGGGCTGCCGCAAGGGCGCGCGCCACTGCGTGCTCGAACCGGTCGAAACCAGTCCTCGAAAACCGCTACGACAGTCGCTCGTCGGCGACAGCGGGATCTACCGTAGAGCCGGCGTTGAACCGCCTCGCCTCCCCATCGGATGGCAAGTCCGATGCGAGCCATCGATTGCTGATGGCGAAGCCCTTGTCGCTGCGGAGTTGTTCGTTTGACATGATGAACTTTGTGCGCCATGTGGCGTGGACTGAAGAGTGCGCTCAAGCCACATGCGCTGGCGTAAGACAGACGCCGGATCGCTAGAGACCGGGCGCGCGAGGCGATGTAGGCCAAAGCGCCACGCGCACGGAAATTCAGAGTGCTGCGGGGGGACGGGCAGCAAGCAAATACAGCGCTGGGTACGAGGCCGCGACGAATTGGCAGCGAGTTCTGCCACTGACCGCTTCAAGGGGGCAAACTGGACAACTTGATGTCCGGTCGGGGTGTGCGCCGTGAAAAGGCGGCGCTTTCCAGTGGGTGCAAGTCCCACCCGGCAACGGCTCCAGCCGGAAGCAACCGGAGCAGTCATGGAGGTAACGATATGGCTGAAGCCTTCGGGTAGCGGATCACGAAAGGTGACCG
>JBGQEX010000021.1:0-41925 GCA_041496605.1 Piscinibacter sp. | reverse complement strand
TCCTGGGCTACACGTTTGGGCGGATGTATTCGGCGCGCACGGGGCAAGCTCGTATTGGGCACCGGCCGTCGAAGAAGAGCATCAAGCGCGTGGTCGAAAAGATCCATGCGCTCACCGACCACACGACTGTATGGCAAGGGGCCACGGAGATGGTGGGCAAGATCAACCGCACGTTGCGCGGATGGGCGAACTACTTCCGATTGGGAAGCGTCAGCCGCGCCTACCGGGCGATCGACACCTACACCATTGCGCGGCTGCGCCGGTGGTTGCTCAAGAAGCACAAGGCTCGACGGCGAGGATCCGAGGTCTATCCACCCTCGTATCTATATGAGACTCTGGGTCTCATCCGTCTGCCTCACTGATGACGCAACCTGCCGTGTGCGAAGGCGTGAGGTTTTGTCCGAGAGCCGGATGCGGGAAATCTGCATGTCCGGTTCGATGAGGGGGATGTGGAGACGGAGTCATGGCTGAACCAATGAGGCACCGCCAGCCGAAAGGGGCGGCAACAGATATGTTCAACCTACCAGCCACCGCGCCACATCTCTACTCTACCGAGACCGAGCCATGGCGAGTGTCGGCTTCGCGGCGGTTTGCGCGCGTTGGCGGAAGCGGTGAGATTCGAACTCACGGATGGGTTCCCCCATCGCTGGTTTTCAAGACCAGTGCCTTAAACCGCTCGGCCACGCTTCCCAAAGAGGCGGCAATTGTAGTCGCGCATGCTCGCGCGAGCCGCCACTACCCGTGCTGCTGCGCCTGCTTGCAGCGCACCTGAATGATGTCGCGCCGCCCGCCGTCGATGCGCGCGGCCGACAGCATGCCGCCCCACACGCAACCGGTGTCCAGCGACAGCAGATCGGGCCGGTTGACGAGCCCGAGCGTCGACCAGTGGCCGAAGGCGATGGGCACGCCCTGCGTCTGGCGGTTCGGTGCCTCGAACCACGGCACGTGGCCCGGCGGCGCGGTGCCGGTGCCTTCCTTGGCCTTCAGCTCCAGCGTGCCGTCGGCGGCAACGAAGCGGATGCGGGTGAGCACGTTCACCGTGAAGCGCAGGCGATCGTTGCCGGTCAGCGTTTCGTCCCAGCGCGCCGGCTCGTTGCCGTACATCACGCGCAGGAAGTCGCGCATGTCGTCGCTCTTCAAGTGCTGCTCCACTTCGCCGGCCAGGCGCAGCGTGGTCGGCAGGTCCCATTGCGGCACGACGCCGGCATGCACCATCAGCCAGCCCTGGTCGTGCACGGCCAGGCGGTGCTCGCGCAGCCAGGCGATCCAGCTGTCGCGTTCGGGAGAGTCGAGAATGTCGTTGAGCGTGTCGCCGGCATGCAGTGGCCGCACGCCGTGCGCCACCGCGAGCAGGTGCAGGTCGTGGTTGCCCAGCAGGCACGTGGCCGACGAACCGAGCGCGCGCAGACGGCGCAGCGTGGCGAGGTTCTGCGGCCCGCGATTCACCAGGTCGCCCAGCACCACCAGCGAATCGCGCGATGGCGAAAAGCCGATCTCGGCCAGCAAGCGCTCGAATGCGTCGCAACAGCCCTGGACATCTCCGATGACGTAGTTCATGGCGCTTTCGCTGGGGGAGCACGATCGTGATTCTGCTACGCTGCCGGTCTCATCCGCCCTGCACGGCCCGCATGGACGTTGCCCTACTGGTCTTTCTGATCCTGCTCAACGCCCTGTTCGCCATGTCCGAGATGGCGCTGACCGCGAGCCGCAAGGCGCGGCTGCAGGTCATGGTGGAAACCGGCGACGCCGGCGCCCAGGCGGCCATGGACCTGCACGACGACCCGACCAAGTTCCTGTCGGTGGTGCAGATCGGCATCACCTCGATCAGCATCTTGAACGGCATCGTCGGCGACGCGGCGTTCTCCGAACCGTTCGCGCGCTGGCTGCACGCCACGTTCCCGATCCACGACCGGGCCGCCGGGATCACGGCGACCGCAATGGTGGTGGTGGTGATCACCATCCTGACGATCATCTTCGGCGAACTGGTGCCCAAGCGCCTCGGCCAGATGTACCCCGAGACGGTGGCGCGGCTGGTGGCGCGGCCGATGGAGTGGCTGTCGGTCGCCGCGCGGCCGGTCGTCAAGGTCTTGTCGTTCTGCACCGAGGGCACGCTGCGCTTGATGGGCGTTCGCGGCGACCCGGTGCGCAGCGTCACCGAAGAAGAGATCGCCGCCAGCCTGGAAGAAGGCCTCGACGCCGGCGTCATCGAAGCGCAGGAGCACCAGATGGTGCGCAACGTGTTCCGCCTCGACGACCGCCAGGTCGGCTCGATGATGATTCCGCGCGTCGAGATCGTCTGGCTCGACGCGGGCGCGTCGCCCGAGGACGTGCTGGCCGTCATCGGCGACGAGGAGCACTCGCGCTATCCGGTGTGCCGCGGCGGGCTCGACGACGTGCTCGGCGTGGTGTCGGCGCAAAGCCTGCTGCAGCAGCTGATGCAGGGCCGGCCGCTGTCGCTGACCGAGCGTTTGCAGCCGCCGGTGTTCGTGCCCGAAACGCTGTCGGGCATGGAGCTGCTCGACCACTTTCGCGCCTCCGGCGCGCAGCTGGTGTTCGTGGTCGACGAGTACGGCGAGGTGCAGGGCGTGATCACCGTGCGCGACGTGCTCGAAGCCATCACCGGCGAGTTCACCACGCCGACTGCCGAGGACTCCTGGGCGATCCAGCGCGAAGACGGCAGCTGGCTGTTCGACGGCTTGATCCCGGTGCCCGAACTGAAAGACCGGCTGCAACTCAAGGAGCTGCCCGAGGAAGACCGTGGCCGCTACAACACGCTGGCCGGCATGATCATGCTGCTGCTCGGCCGCCTGCCCGACACCACCGACTCGGTGGAGTGGGAGGGCTGGCGCTTCGAGGTGGTCGACCTCGACGGCAAGCGTGTCGACAAGGTGCTGGCGTCGCAGTTGCCAACAACGGGAGAACCCGATTGATCAATTCCGCCTTGTATCGCCAGCCCGAACTGCTCGATTCGGCGCTCCACCGCCACAAGAAACTGCAAAGCCTGACCGACTTCTCGATCACCAAGAACATGCACGCGGTGTTCGTCACCGCTGCCGAGTTCCCCGTGGTGGCGCTGGACTTCCCGATCATCTTCATCAACACCGGTGAACGCCTGGCGAACGGCCGCGCCATGGTGTCGCCGGTGGCGATGCTCGGCCTCGTCGCCAACGAGAACCTGCACCTCGACGGCACGCGCTGGGACGCACGCTACGTGCCGGCGTTCATCCGCCGCTTCCCGTTCCTGACCGCCGGCGTGCAAGGCGCGTCGACACCCGGTGTCTTCGTCGACGCGTCATGGAGCGGCTTCAACGACACCGAGGGCGAGGCGCTGTTCGACGCCGACGGCAAGGCCACGCCGCAGCTGACCCGCGCGGTCGAGTTCCTGCAGCGCTTCGACCTTGAACAGCAGCGCACGCGCGCCGTCTGCACGCGCCTGGTCGAGCTCGATCTGCTCAAGGAAATGACTGCCGACGCCACGCTGCCGAACGGCGAGACCCTGCAGGTCGAAGGCCTGCTGGTGGTCGACGAGGAGAAGCTCGCCGCGCTGTCCGATGCGCTGGTGCTGGAGCTGCACCGCAGCGGCGTCTTGATGCTGCTGCAGGCGCAGCTGATGTCGCTGGTCAACATGACGCACCTGGTCGAGCGCAAGGCGGCGCGGCAGATCGCCGCGATGGCGTAGGGCAGTGCGTGTTGCGGACCGCGCGGTGCGCATAGCGAGCCCCGCGGCGGCGCGCGCGCGTTAGCATTCGCAGCATGTCCGCACTCGTTTTCGAGAGCTTCCTGTCCACGCCCGACGTGGTCGCGGTATTCAGCCCGACCGCGGTCATCCAGGCGATGCTCGACTTCGAGGCGACGCTCGCACGAGCGCAGGCCGCCGAAGGCGTCATCCCCATGGCGGCTGCGCAGGCCATCGCCGGCGTCTGCAAGGCCGAGTTGTTCGACCTGCCGACCCTCGTGGCTGCCGGCACCCGCGCCGGCAGCCTGGCGATCCCGCTGGTCGGCAAGCTCACCGAAACCGTCGCGCTGTTCGACGCCGACGCTGCCGGCTACGTGCATTGGGGCAGCACCAGCCAGGATGTGATCGACACCGCGATGGTGCTGGTCACACGGCGCGCGCTGGCGCTGATCGACCGCGACCTCTCGACGCTGATCGCCGCGGGCCTGTCGCTCGCACAAACGCATGGCGACGCGCCGATGCTCGCCCGCACGCTGATGCAGCCGGCGCAGGTCATCAGCCTGGGCTTCAAGCTTGTCAGCTGGATCGCGCCCTTGGTGCGCAGCCAGCAGCGCCTACGCGCTGCCGGGCAGGCGGCGCTGCAGCTTCAATTGGGGGGTGCCGTGGGCACCTTGGCGGTGATGGGGGAGCAGGCTGCGGCGGTGTCGCGCGTGATGGCCGACACGCTGCAGCTGGCGCTGCCGCCGGGCGCCTGGCACACGCAGCGCGACGAGCTGGCCGCGCTGGCGTGCGAGGTCGGTGTGCTGACGGGCACGCTCGGCAAGATCGCCAAGGACATCTCGCTGCTGGCCCAGGGCGAGGTCGGCGAAGTCAGCGAGCCGGCCGGGCTGGGGCGTGGTGGGTCGTCGACGATGCCGCACAAGCGCAACCCGGTGGCCGCGATGATCGCGTTGTCGGCCGCGCTGCGGGTGCCGCACCGGGTCTCGGCGCTGCTGGCCGCGATGGTGCAGGAGCACGAGCGTGGCCTGGGCAACTGGCAGGCCGAGCTGGCCGAGAGCGCGGGCCTGTACCTCGCCGCGCACGGGGCGCTGAAGGCGCTGGCCGACGCGGTCGCCGGCCTGGCGGTGGATGCGCCGCGCATGTTGCGCAACATCGACGCGCAGCACGGCCTGGTGTTCGCGGAGGCCGTGGCGATGCTGTTCGCTCGGCACCTCGGCAAGGCGCGCGCGCATGTGCTGCTCGAACGCCTTTCGCATGAAGCCGTGGCCAGCGGACACCACCTGCGCGACGTGGCGCTGCATGCGCTGGCCCACGACGACACGCTGCGCGACAGGTTCGATGCCGGTGAAGTGGCCGCCTTGTTCGACCCTGCCACGGCGGCACTGCGTGCGATTCAAGTTGCGCGGCCGCAGCTCGACGCACTGCGCGCCACGGCCGCTGCCTTGTCAGCGCAGGCGCCGTGGGCGGCCTGGCTCAACGCTTGAGGAAGTTGCCGGCCATGTCACAGCAAGACGATTTCGACCGCGGCGTGAAGAACCGCCGCGCGGTGCTCGGCGATGCGTGGGTCGACCAATCGCTGGACAACGCGAGCGAGTTCAATGCCGAGTTCCAGAGCTTCATCACGCGCTATGCCTGGCACGACATCTGGGGCCGCCCGGGGCTCGATCACACGACGCGCCGCCTGCTGGTGCTGGGCATGACGATGGGCCTGGCGCGCTGGGAGGAGTTCGAGCTGCATTGCAAGGCGTGCATTCGCGCCGGCGTGCCGTTGGCGAAGATCAAGGAGACCTTGATGCAGGGCGCCATCTACTGCGGCGTGCCGGCGGCCAACACGGCGTTCAAGATCACGATGGACATCCTGCGCGAAGAGGGCCTCACGCCGCCGCGCCAGCCGCTGTCGGCCGCCGTGCGCGTGGCCACGCACCACACCTTCAGCGAGCCGCAACTGAGGGTCACCGTCCAGGGGCAGGGCGCGCCGGTCGTGCTCAGCCATGCGCTCGGATTGGACTCGCGGATGTGGGACGGCCTGGCCGCCGAGCTGGCGGCGTCGCACCTGGTGCTGCGCTACGACCAGCGCGGCCATGGCGGATCGGCAGCGCCGCCGGGGCCGTACGCGATCGACGATCTGGTCGACGATGCGGCCCGGCTGATCCGTGAATGGGGCCGGGGCCCGGTGGTGTTCGTCGGGCTGTCGATGGGCGGCATGGTCGGGCAGGGGCTGGCGCTGCGCCACCCCGAACTGCTGCGTGGGCTGGTGCTCGCCAACACCACGTCGCAGTACCCCGCGGCCGCGCAGGCCATGTGGCAGCAGCGCATTGCGGCGGTCGAGGCGGGCGGTCTCGCGGCGATTGCCGACATGGTGATGGAACGCTATTTCAGCGCGGCCTTTCGCGCGGCGCAGCCCGACGCCGTGGCGGGCTTTCGCGCGACGCTGCTGCGCAGCGATGCGGCCGGCTACGTCGCCTGCTGTCACGCGGTGGCGGCGGTCGACTGGCTCGACCGGCTCGCGCAGCTGCGCTGCCCGACGCTCGTCATCGCCGGCGCGCAAGACGTGGGCGCTCCGCCCGCGATGTCGCAGGCGATCGCCGAGCGCATTGCAGGATCCGAGCTGGTGGTGCTGGCCGACGCTTCGCACCTGAGCGTGGCCGAACAGCCGGCATTGTTCGCGCAGCATCTGCGGCGCTTCCTGGCCGGGCTGAATTGAGCTCCTCGGCTGCTTCGCGGTATTCGTTGGGCGTCGAGGTCACGCCAGGCGCTGTGCCAACACGGCTGTCATACCGGCGAACGCCGGTATCCACTCGTTCGGGGGTTGCGTGCTTGGTCAACGCTCGCGGGTGTTCGAGCAGTGGATCCCGGCGTTTGCCGGGATGACCGACTCTCTACATTGGACGAACCCTTCGACGGGTTCAACGCCCGTCAGATCGCCCGCGCCCCCAGCTGCCTCGACAAACCCTGCGCCGCGTTGCGCAGCGCCTGCGCCACCGGGCCGTTCAGGCGCGTGTCGAACATGGCGCTCGGGCCGATGGCGGTGAGGCTCAGCACCATCGCGCCGCGTTCGTCGAACACCGGTGCCGCCATCGCACTGACGCCGGGCACCGACGCATCGACGACGCGGCTCAAGCGCTGCTCGCGCACCTGTGCCAATTGCGCGGCCAGCGCGTCGTCGATACGGCGCGGGTGGTGGCGTGTGCCGCTGCTGGTGCGCGCCAGCGCCTGCGCCGGGTCGTCGGGCTCCTGCGCCAGCGCATTGAGCACCCGGTCGACACTCAGGTGCGCCGCAAACAGCAGCCCCGAGGCGGTGCCGCGCAGGCTCATCACCGTGCCGTGGCGCATGTTCACGTGCACGGCCGACGGCGCTTCCTCGATGCGCACGATGGTCGGCCCGCGGTTGCCCCACACGGCGATCGCCACCGTGAGGTTCAGCGCCTGCGCCAGCTCGGCGATCAGCGGCGTCGCCAGGCGCACCGGGTCGAACTGCTGCAGGCTGATGAGCCCCAGCTGCAAGGCCAGCGGCCCGAGGCCGTAGCGGCCCGACGCCTCGTCCTGCGCGATCAGCCCGAGCTTGCCGAAGCTCACCAGATACGGGTGGGCCTTGGCCGGTGCCATGCCGGCCTCGCGCGCCAGGTCTTTCAGGGCCATGGTCCGGCCGTGATGCGCCAGCGCCAACAGCAGCTGCCCACCCACCTCGACGCTTTGGATGCCGCGCTGCCCGCGCTCGAGCGGAGCCGGCGCAGCGGCGGGAAGGGGCGCGGAACCCGAAGTCTTTCGTTGCGTAGGCATGGATCAGGGTTTCTACTTAAACGAACTGGTTAGACATTAACGAACTACCTGACTAAGATCAAGCCCTGAATTCAGCAAAGACGAATCTGTTTGCGCTGGGTTAATTCAACGCCACCGGAGACGCAGTATGAGCAAGGCCTTCGCCAGCCAAGCCGACCTCGAGGAAAAGAAGGTCAGTTTCACGAAACTCTCGGACAACGCCTACGCGTACACCGCCGAGGGCGACCCGAACACCGGCGTGATCATCGGTGACGACGCGGTGCTGGTGATCGACACGCAGGCCACGCCGGTGATGGCGCAAGACGTGATCCGGCGAATCCGCACGGTGACCGACAAGCCCATCAAGTACGTGCTGATGAGCCACTACCACGCGGTGCGCGTGCTCGGCGCCAGCGCCTATGCGCCGCAGGAAATCATCGCGAGCCAGGACACCTACGACCTGATCGTCGAGCGCGGCGCGCAGGACATGCAAAGCGAGATCGAGCGCTTTCCGCGCCTGTTCCGTGCCGTCGAAACCATTCCCGGGCTGACCTGGCCGACGATGACCTTCAAGGGCGAGATGACGCTGTGGCTGGGCCAACTCGAAGTCAAGCTGCTGCAACTCGGCCGTGGACACACCAAGGGCGACACGGTGGCGTGGCTGCCGCAGCAGGGCATCCTGTTCAGCGGCGACCTGGTCGAGTTCGACGCCACACCGTATGCCGGCGACGCCTACTTCAGCGACTGGCCGCAAACGCTGGACAACATCGCCGCGCTGGATCCGGTGGCGCTGGTGCCCGGCCGCGGCGCGGCGCTGACCACGCCGGCGATGGTGCAGGCCGGCCTGGGCGGCACGCGCGCGTTCGTCAGCGACCTCTACGCCAGCGTGAAGGCCGGTGCCGCTGCGGGCAAGGACCTGCGCGCGATCTACAAGGACACGCACGCGGCGCTGAAGCCCAAGTACGGCCAGTGGGTGATCTACGACCACTGCATGCCTTTCGACGTGACGCGTGCGCTCGACGAGGCCACGCAGTACCGCGACCCGCGCATCTGGACGGCCGAGCGCGACCGCCAGATGTGGCAAGCCCTCGAATCCTGATCGCCCAAGGAGCCGAACCATGCCGATCCAGAGAATCCACCACGTCGCCTACCGCTGCCGCGACGCCAAGCAGACCGTCGAGTGGTACCGCCGCCATCTCGGCATGGAATTCGTGCTCGCGATCGCCGAAGACCAGGTTCCGTCCACGCATGCGCCCGACCCGTACATGCATGTCTTCATGGACGCAGGCCAGGGCAACGTGCTCGCGTTCTTCGAGATCCCCAACTCGCCGCCGATGGGCCGCGACACCAACACCCCCGACTGGGTGCAGCACATCGCATTCAAGGTCGACAGCGTGCAGGAGCTCGAGGCGACGAAGGCGCGGCTCGAGGCCGAAGGCATCGAGGTGGTGGGCATCACCGACCACGCCATTTTCAAGTCGATCTACTTCTTCGATCCCAACGGCCACCGCGTCGAGCTGGCGGCCGACACCGCCACGCCCGAGATGATGAAGCGCCTCGACGACGTGAAGTGGCAGATGCTCGACGAGTGGTCTCGCACCCGGCGCGCGCCGAAACACGCCGCCTGGATGCACGAACGCGAATTCGGTGGCGCCTGATTCATCCCCCGACGCAGGCCATGCAGAAGACCTACACCTACCCCGAGTTCGCCTACGTCCAGAGCGACGAGCAGCGCCTGGGCACGCGGCGCCGCCATCCGGTGGTGATCGTCGGCGCCGGGCCGATCGGCCTGACCGCCGCACTCGACTGCGCGCAGCGCGGCCTGCTGGTGGTCGTGCTCGACGACAACAACACCGTCAGCATCGGCTCGCGCGCGGTCTGCTACGCCAAGCGTGCGCTCGAAATCTGGGACCGTCTCGGCGTCGCGGCGACCATGGTCGAGCAGGGCGTGAGCTGGCAGGTCGGCAAGGTGTACTTCCGCGACGACCTGGTCTACAGCTTCGACCTGCTGCCGCAGCCGCAGCACAAGATGCCGGCGATGATCAACCTGCAGCAGTACTACCTCGAAGAGACGCTGGTCGAGGCCTGCCGGCGTCACCCGCGCGTGGACCTGCGCTGGAAGCACAAGCTGGTCGGCCTGCGACAAACCGATGACCATGCAGTGCTGACGCTTGAGACACCCGACGGCGTGTTCGAGCTCGAGGCCGACTGGGTCATGGCCTGCGACGGCGCCAACAGCGACACGCGCAACATGGTCGGCGCCGGCTTCAGCGGCCAGTTCTTCCACGACCGCTTCCTGATCGCCGACGTGGTGATGAACGCCGACTTCCCCACCGAGCGCTGGTTCTGGTTCGACCCGCCGTTCCACCGCGGCCAGTCGGTGCTGCTGCACAAGCAGTGCGACAAGGTGTGGCGCATCGACTTCCAGCTCGGCTGGGACGCCGACCCGGCCGAAGAGAAGAAGCCCGAAAACGTGATCCCACGCATCCAGGCGATGCTCGGGCCCGACGCGCGCTTCGAGCTGGAGTGGGTGTCGGTGTACCAGTTCGCGTGCCGGCGCATCGGCCATTTCCGCTACGGCCGCGTGCTGTTCGCCGGCGACGCGGCGCACCAGGTGTCGCCGTTCGGCGCGCGCGGCGCCAACACCGGTGTGCAGGACATCGACAACCTGGCCTGGAAGCTCAAGCTGGTTGTCGACGGCGCGGCGCCGGCCGCGCTGATCGACAGCTATCACGAGGAACGCGCGTTCGCTGCCGACGACAACCTGCAGGCCTCGACGCGATCCACCGACTTCATCACGCCGAAGAGCCGTGCCAGCCTGCGCTATCGCAACGCGGTGCTCGAACTCGCCGAGACCGAGACCTTCGCGCGGCCGCTGGTCAACAGCGGCCGGCTGTCGACGCCGACACCGTATCTCGACTCGTCGCTCAACACGCCCGACGAGTCGCCGTTCGCCGGCGCGATGCGGCCCGGCACCCCATGCGCCGACGCCCCGGTCACGCGCCAGGGCCGTGCCGGCTGGCTGCTCAACCAGCTTGGCGGCGGCTTCGTGCTGCTCGTCTTCGGCGCTGCGCTGCCCGCCGAGGGCGTGAGCGTCGGCGCCGTGACGGCCAGGCCGATCACGGTCGGCGCCGACCTCGTCGACACCACCGGCGTGCTCGCCGAGCGCTACGACGCCCAGCCCGGCACCGTCTACCTGATTCGCCCTGATCAGTACGTGGCGGCACGTTGGCGCCGCTTCGATGCGCGCAAGATCGAAGCCGCGCTGAAGCGCTGCCTGAGCGCAGGAACCTGACCATGCCACTGATCCTCACCCCCCATATCACCGACCCCGACGGTTTCTACGAGGAGCTGATCGCGAGCCAGCGCGACTTGAGCGACGAGCAGGCCGACATGTTGACCACCAAGCTGGTGCTGATCCTGGCCAACCACGTCGGCGAGCGCGAGGTGCTGCGCGAGGCGATCGCGCTGGCACGCAGCAACACGCTCGCCGGCGGCCGCGCCGCCGCGCCGCGCTGAGATGCAGCCGATGAACTCAGCGTTGCGCTACCAATCCGGCTTCGGCAACGAACTGGCGAGCGAGGCCGTCGAAGGCACGCTGCCGCGGGGCCGCAACAGCCCGCAGAAGGTGGCACGTGGCCTCTATGCCGAGCTGCTGTCCGGCACCGCGTTCACCGCGCCACGCGCCGTCAACCAGCGCACCTGGCTGTATCGGCGGCAGCCCTCGGTGATCTGCGGCAGCTACGAGCCGTTCACGCAGCCGTGGCTGAAAACCGGCGCGAAGGGCGGCATGGCAGCGCCGCCGAACCCGCTGCGCTGGTTTCCGGTGCCGGTGCCCGAGGCGCCGCTCGATTTCATCGAGGGCCTGCGCAGCATCGTCGTCAACGGCGACGCCGACGCGCAGACCGGCATCGCCGCGCACCTGTACCTCGTCAACCGGTCGATGAC
Organism: Piscinibacter sp.; assembly: GCA_041496605.1. Lineage (GTDB taxonomy): Bacteria > Pseudomonadota > Gammaproteobacteria > Burkholderiales > Burkholderiaceae_C > Albitalea. The sequence goes on along the minus strand of JBGQEX010000021.1, from coordinate 30,542 downwards.
TGACACCGCCTTCGTCAATGCCGACGGCGAGATGCTGGTCGTGCCGCAGCAGGGCACGCTGACGATCACGACCGAGCTTGGCGTGCTCGCGGTGGCCCCCGGCGAGATCGCGCTGCTGCCGCGCGGCATGGCCTTCAGCGTCGCGGTCGACGGGCCGTCGCGTGGCTATGTCTGCGAGAACTACGGTGCGCCGTTCAGGCTGCCCGAGCTCGGGCCGATCGGCAGCAACGGACTCGCGAACGCGCGCGACTTCCTTGCGCCGGTGGCCAGCTTCGACACGAGCGCAGGGCCGTGGCGCATCGTCAAGAAATACGGCGGCGCGTTGTGGGCGGCGAAGGCCGAGGCCTCGCCGTTCAACGTCGTCGCCTGGCATGGCAACCTGCTGCCGTTCAAGTACGACACGGCGAACTTCATGACCATCGGGTCGATCAGCTTCGACCACCCCGACCCGTCGATCTTCACCGTGCTCACCTCGCCGAGCGACACGCCGGGCACCGCCAACTGCGACTTCGTGATCTTCCCGCCGCGCTGGCTGGTCGCAGAGGACACGTTCCGCCCGCCCTGGTACCACCGCAACGTGATGAGCGAGTTCATGGGCCTGGTGCACGGCCAGTACGACGCCAAGCCCGAGGGCTTCAAGCCCGGCGGCATGAGCCTGCACAACTGCATGGTGCCGCACGGGCCCGACGCCGAGGCCTTCGACAAGGCATCGAACGCCGCACTCGCGCCGCACAAGCTCGACGACACGCTCGCATTCATGTTCGAGAGCCGCTGGCGCTTTCATCCGACCGAGTTTGCGTTGACGGGCGGGGCGCTGGACGCGGCCTACGCAGAATGCTGGGCCGGCTTGAAGGACAGGTTTCGATGAACGCTCTCGACGAGACGCACAACCCCGCGCTGCGCAGCTGGGTCGCGTCGGCCAACGATCCGGCCAGCGAGTTTCCGATCCAGAACCTGCCGTTCGGGCGTTTTCGACGCGCCGGCACCGACGAGCCATGGCGCATCGGCGTGGCCATCGGCGACCAGGTGCTCGACCTGCGGCAGGCCAGTGAGCACGGCGCGATGCCGGCGCTGCCGCAGCCGCTCGCGCAAGGCGACCTCAACGCCTTCATGGCGCAGGGCAGCGCGGCACGGATCGCGCTGCGCCGCGCCTTGTCGCAGGCCTTGCGCGAAGGCAGCGCCGCGCAATCGGCGCTGCAGCCCTGCCTGGTGCCGCAAGCACAGGCCGAGATGACGCTGCCGTGCCGCGTCGGCGACTACACCGACTTCTACACCGGCATCCATCACGCGACCGCGGTCGGCAAGCTGTTTCGCCCCGAACAGCCGCTGCTGCCCAACTACAAGTACGTGCCGATCGGCTACCACGGCCGCAGCTCATCGCTGCGGGTCAGCGGCCACGCGTTTGCGCGGCCGCTGGGCCAGTTCAAGACCGACGCGGCCGAGCCGCAGTTCGGGCCGTGCCGGCGCCTCGACTACGAGCTGGAACTGGGTGCGTTCATCGGCGCCGGCAACGAGTTCGGCGCGCCGATCCCGATGGCGCGGGCCGAAGACCACCTGTTCGGCATGGTGCTGCTCAACGACTGGTCGGCGCGCGATGTGCAGGCCTGGGAGTACCAGCCGCTCGGCCCCTTCCTCGCGAAGAACTTCGCCACCACGCTGTCGCCGTGGGTCGTGACGATGGAGGCGCTGGCGCCGTTTCGCTGCGCGTTCGTGCGGCCCGACGGCGACCCGCCGCCGCTGCACTACCTCGACAGCGCCGACAACCGGGAGCAGGGCAGCCTGGACATCACGCTCGAAGTCTGGCTGCAGACCGCCGCGATGCGCGACCGCGGCGAGCCGGCGCTGCGGCTGATGCAGTCGAATTTTCGCGATGCCTACTGGACCCTTGCGCAACTGGTCGCGCACCACAGCAGCAACGGCTGCAACCTGCAAGCCGGCGACCTGCTCGGCAGCGGCACCCAGTCGGGCCCGCTCGAAGGCCAAGGTGGCTCTCTGCTCGAACTCACGCAGGGTGGCAAGCAGGCGATCACGCTGCCGAACGGCGAAACGCGAACCTTCCTGCACGACGGCGATACAGTGATCCTGCGCGGCCACTGCGAGCGTGCAGGGCGGCGGCGCATCGGCTTCGGAGACTGTGCGGCTTCCGTACAGGCGGCGCGCGAGCCTGTCGTCAACCCTGTAGCGCCAAGCCGCAGCTGACTCCTAACATCGACGATCTTTTCTCGACCTTGCGACCCCTCACGGAGACACCATCCATGCAAGCTTCGCTCAAGCTCCTGATCTCGGCCACCGCTGCGGCGCTCTCGCTCGCCGCCGGCGCGCAAGAAGTCACGCTCAAGGTGCACCACTTCTGGCCTCCGGGCGCGATGCCACCGACCAAGATCCTCGCGCCCTGGTGCGACAAGATCGCCGCCGAATCGAACAACCGCATGAAGTGCCAGGTCTACCCGGCCATGCAACTGGGCGGCACGCCAGCACAGCTGATCGACCAGGCGAAAGACGGCGTCGTCGACATCGCGTTCACGCTGCCCGGCTACACCGCAGGCCGCTTTCCGATCATGGAGGTGTTCGAGCTGCCGTTCATCACCACCAGCGCCGAGGCGGGCTCGAAGGCGGCCTGGGACTTCTACAGCAAGTACGGCAAAAGCGAGTTCGATGCCAAGGGCATCAAGCCACTGATGTTCGCGGTGCACGACAACGGCTTCCTGCACACGCGCGACAAGCAGGTGAAGACGATGGCCGACCTGAAGGGCCTGAAGTTCCGCGCTCCCACGCGCATGACCAACAAGCTGCTGGCCACGCTCGGCGCCACGCCGGTGGCGATGCCGCTGCCGCAGGTGCCCGAGGCGGTCAGCAAGGGCGTGATCGACGGCTTCCTGCTGCCGTGGGAAGTGATCCCGTCGGTGAAGCTGCACGAGATGGTCAAGTACGACACCGAGACCGACCCGTCGCGCCCCGCGCTGTACACGGCAGTCTTCACCCTCGCGATGAATCCGGCCAAGTACAACGCGCTGCCCGCCGACCTGAAGGCCATCATCGACAAGAACAGCGGCGCGAGCCTGTCGGCCACCGCCGGCAAGGTGTGGGACGAAAGCTCCACGCCCGGGCGCAAGGCCGCCACCGAGCACGGCAACGTGTTCTACACGATCCCCGGCACCGAACTCGACGGCTGGGTGAAGGCCTCGGCGGGGCTGTACGACGAATGGACCGCGAGCATGGACAAGGTGGGTCTGCCGGGCAAGCAGATGCTCGGCGACGCGCGCGAATTGCTGGCCAAGTACAAGAAGTAGCGGTCGCTGTTCGCGGCCCTCACCCCGACCTTCTCCCAGGGGGAGAGGGAGCCAGACACCCTCTCCCTCTGGGAGAGGGCTGGGGTGAGGGCAGCTGCCTTACCGACACGCCGGCACTATCGAAGGGAACCTCATGCAAGACATCCTCCCCGCCGACGCGGGCTCAGGCTTCACCTCGTCCTTCGGGCCCTATGGGCGCGGCCTGCTGATCGCGAGCAAGGCCTCGGCGATTGCCGGCGGCCTCGTGTTCGTGGCCCTGGTGCTGATGAGCATCGTCAGCATCGTCGGGCGCAAGCTGATCTCCGCACCGGTGCCCGGTGACGTGGAGCTGCTGCAGGTGTGCAGCGCATTCGCGTCGTCGGCCTTCTTCGCCTATTGCCACCTGAACGGCGGCGACGTGAAGGTCGACTTCTTCACCCACAAGCTGGCGGCATCGAAAGTGCATTTCCTCGACGCCATCGGCTCCTTGCTGGTCGGCCTGTTCGGTGCGCTGATCACCTGGCGCGCCACGGTCGGCGTGCTGTCGGTGAAGGAATCCGGCGAGACCACGATGATCCTCGGCTGGCCGCTGTGGATCGGCCAGATGCTGATGGTGCCGGGCTTCTTCCTGCTCGCGCTGGCCGGCCTGTACATGGCGGCGTACCACTGGAATGCGCGCCGCATCGCCCTGGACGGGGCCAAGCAATGAGCGGCATCACCGTCGGCTTGATCATCTTTGCCGCGCTGATGCTGCTGCTCGTGCTGCGCGTGCCGATTGGCATCGCGATGTTCACGATGGGTGCCGCCGGCTACGTCTACCTCACCGGCGGCGAGACGTCGCCCTTGCTCAACTCGCTGAAGAACCTGGCCTACGCACGCCTGTCGAACTACGACCTGGTGGTGATCCCGCTGTTCCTGCTGATGGGCCAGTTCGCCACCCACGGCGGCCTGAGCGCGGCACTGTTTCGCTTCGTCAGCGCCTTCATGGGGCATTGGAAGGGCGGCATCGCGATGGCCGCGATCGGTGCCTGCGCGGGCTTCGGCGCGATCTGCGGTTCGTCGCTCGCCACCGCGGCGACGATGGGGCAGGTGGCGCTGCCCGAGCTGAAGCGCCGCGGCTACGCGGGCAGCCTGTCCACCGGCGCGCTGGCCGCCGGCGGCACACTGGGCATCATGATTCCGCCGTCGGTGCCGCTGGTGATCTACGCCATCCTCACGCAGGAGTCGATCGGCAAGCTCTTCATGGCGGCGGTGCTGCCCGGCATCATCGCGATGATCGGCTACATGATCGTCGTGCGCATCCTCGTGACCTGGCGGCCGGCGATGGGCCCCGCGGGGCCGCGCGTGGCCTGGCCCGAGCGGATCAAGTCGTTCGTCACCGTCGCGCCGGTGCTCGGCGTGTTCCTGGTCGTCATCGTCGGCATCTACGGCGGCTGGGCCAACCCGACCGAGGCGGCGGCCATCGGTGCGGCGGCGTGCGGCATCCTCGCCGTCGTCAGCGGCCACATGCGCCTGAAGGGCGTGATCGCCAGCGCGCTCGGCACGGCGCAGGCCACCGCGATGATCTTCCTGGTGCTGCTGGGCGCCGACATGATGAACACCGCGCTCGCGCTGTCGCAGATGCCGGCCGAACTGGCGGTGTGGGTGCAGGGCAGCCACCTGAGCCCGCTGCTGGTGATGGTGATGATCCTCGTCATCTACATCCTGCTCGGCTGCGTGATGGACAGCCTGGCGATGATCCTGCTGACGATTCCGATCTTCTATCCGATGGTGATGGGGCTCGACTACTGGGGCATGAGCCAAACCGACAAGAGCATCTGGTTCGGCATTCTGGCGCTGATGGTGGTGGAGATCGGCCTCGTGCACCCGCCGGTGGGCATGAACGTCTACATCATCAACCGGCTCGCCCGCGACGTACCGCTGAAGGAGACCTTCAAGGGTGTGATGCCCTTCCTCGCGTCGGACTTCATCCGCATCACTGCGCTGCTGTTCTTCCCGGTGATCTCGCTGGTGCTGGTGCGCACGTTTCAACGCTGAGCGAGTTTGCGCCACGCGAGCCACAGCGCGTGGCCCGCGGCGAACGCCGCCAGCACCCACTTGACCAGCGACGCTACCGTGGTCGCGAAGGCGGCGAAGCCCAGCCAGTCGGGTGGCTGCTGCGGCGACGCGGCCAGCATCGCCAGCATGCCGAGGTTCTCCAGGCAGTCTGCTGCGCCCGCGAGCACAGCGCTCTTCGCCGCGGTGCGGTCGATCAGGTCCGGTTCACCCGGCCGCGCGAAGTACCGCAGCGCCAAGACCAGCACGGCGACGTAGCTCGCGATGAACGCGAAGTCCCAGGTGATGCTGACCCAGGCCGCATGCACGCTGTGCTGCTGCTCGAACGCGCGCAGCACCGCGACGGCGCCGGAGCGCGTGCCCACCAGTTCCAGGGCCAAGGCGCCGGAGGTGAGGGCGGTCGACGGCGGCACGGCGTAACGCCCGAACACGACGAACGCGACGGCCAGGACAGCGAACACCAAGGCGGCGCGCCACCACGACCGCTGCATGAACGCCACGACCTTGGCCACGCCGCTCATCGGCTGCTCCCCGCGGCGCGCGGTAGCGCGAATCGATCGAGACCGGCGCACTGCGCGTCGTGGTGGGTGACCGCCACGATCAGGCGGCACAGCTCGCTGCGGGCCGGTTCTTCCGACACCGACTGCCACATCGCCTCGCGCGACTCGGGCGTGATGTACCAGCTCATGGCCGGTTGGCGCTCGGTGACCGCGGCCCCGGCGAGCGCGACGTTGAACGAGCGGGGCTCGACGTCGGGGCCCAGAAAGCGCAGCAGTTCGCGTCGGGCGCTGTGGGCGCGCGCGCTGCGTGAGGCGTACAGGCCGATCGGCGGTGTGAGCAGTTCTTCCTGGCTGATCGGGCGGCGGGCGCAAGACAGCTCGGTGGTGCAGGCGCTCGGCTCCTTCTGCGGGCCCGGCCCCCGAGCCGGCGGCTGGTTGGTGATGAAGACAATGCGAATGCGCTTGCGGATGTCGTCCCACTTGACGGGGCCGTCGGCGCTGTCGCGCTCGATTGCGCGCAGCATCTGGTGCAAGGTGTGGGCGCCGGAGTTCTCGAAGTAGCCGCCGTCGACCAGCGCGTCCCAGTATGGGCCGTCATGGGGCAGCGAGACCTCGCCGCCGGGGCTGACCACCGGGAAGCGCGCGCTGTTGTGAACCACCGCGGCGAGCGGCAGGCGCTGCATGCCGAGCGGGGCCTCGAACAGATCATCGGTCTCGTCGTGCGGCACCGTCACCGGCGCCTGCGACACCGGCCGCCCGATGTTGGCGCGTGCCGAGTTCAGGAACACCAGTGGGATGTCGGTGCGCACGCCGCCGGCCCCCGAGCAGTCAAGGCGCGCGCTGTCGTACAGGCGGCCTAGGCATTGCCCGAAGCTGTCATCGCCGAACAGCGTCGACCAATCGGCGGCCCATGTCTTCTCGAGCCCGAAGCTGCGGTCCCACGCGCTCATGCGCCAGGGCAGGAAGCGCTGCAACAGGTCGGGGAACAACATGTAGCCGATGGTGGTGGAAAGGAAGTCGCGCCCGACGAAGCACTCCGATTGCACGGCCAGCGGCACGTCGTCGGCATGCTGCACAAGTTGCTCGCAGGCTTCGTCGTTCGGGAACGCGATCGGGCCGCTCGAGCCTGCAGCATCGTGTGCCCCGGTCGTGCGCCGCGCCAGCAAGGCCGCATAGGTGGCCGCGCCGAGGCTGCCGCCGGAAATTCCGCTGACGGCATAGACGTGCCGGGAGAACTCGCCCGCGGTGGCCTCGTCGAGCACGCTCAGCACATGCGAGGTCCACCAGCCGCTGCGCGAGGCGCCGCCTTCGGCCGCGACGAGCACGATCTCGCCACCCGGATGCGCAGCCAGCCATCGACGAAAGTGCTCGGTCACGCTCGGTCGAGCGTCGACCGCCGGGGCGGCCGCCTCTGCGTCGAGCCGCGACGCGAGCTGGTGGTTGTGGTTCCAGCCGGCCTGCGCGAAGCCGAGGTAGAACACGACCGGCACCCACACCATCACCGGCCAGCCGCGCGCCAGCGGCAGGTAGATGAGCACGAGGCTGCCGAACAGCGTGATGCAGGCCAGCGCCAGGAACAGCACCGACGCGGCGCCGAGGAAACGCGCTACCCAGTAGTTGGCGTAGGCCAGGCCCATCAACAACACCAGCGACACGCAGAACGCCATCCACAGGGCGAGCCGATCGCCGGGGGTCAGTTCCTGGTAGGTCGAGCTCGGGTTGCGCGTGGCGCTCTTGAACAAGTGGCGGCGGGCGATGATGAACGCCATCACCGCCGCCATCACGAGCAAGGTGGCGGCGCCGACGAAGCGCTCGCCGCGCGCAAGAATGAAGTACAGGCCGATCGGGGCCATGCCGATCAGCGGCAAGGCCCTCGGGAAGAGCTCGCGCCACCAGCCGATGAACGCCGAGGGCGCGCGCAGCGCGATGCCTTCCGGCGCCGGCGTGTCGAAATCGCGCGCCAGCAGCACGCGGCTGGCGTACCAGTTGGCCATGCCCCAGGCCGCGAACGACAGCTCGAAGACCGCGAACTGGCCGAAGTCGTACTGCGTGCCCGACAGGCCGCGCATCAGGCGCGCGAACGTGATCGTGTTGATGACCTCTTCGCCTTGCGGCAGGCCGATCAGCACGATCAGCGCGAGCGCCACCGACAGCACCGGGAACGCGCAGAGCCAGACACTGTGGCCGAGGAACTTGAGGTCGCGGCCGAAGCCCGACGCGCCGGGAGACGCGCCACCGGGAACTGAACTCATCCTTCACTCCACACGGGGCGGCGCAATAGTGCGACGCCGCCATTGGAGCGTCTTCGACGCGCGCTGGCACCCCCTAGTGTGAGTAGGCAGGTGAGTAGGCAGGCATCAGCGCGCATCGCGCTGCGCGCGACGGCCCGGCCGGCACGGGTTGGGTGGCCGGCGCACATCGGCTAAGGTAGCGGCCGGATCCCCACTCCCAAGGAGAACCCCCGGTGGTATCGCTCTTCGCCTTCGTCATGACCGCCTATGGCTTGAACCCCTATCTCGTGGCCACCTTCAACTCCGGGTTCGCCTGCGAGAACGCCAAGACGCAAATCCTCAAGGCGGCGCTGGACCAGAGTGTCTCCGGTTCGAGCGCCTATTCGCTCGCGCCGCGCAACCTCAAGTGCATCTCGACGCCCGGGCTGGTGGCTGCCGGCAACAGGCCGCCCGAGACCGCGCCGTCGAGGTCGGTCGCGAGCGCTCCGGCGGCCAAGAAGCCGGTCAAGAAGTGAGGGCCTGACTGCGCAGCTGCGCCCACAGGCGAACGCAGGCGCGCGCCAGCGCGCGATTGGTGTCGATGCAGTGTGCCCGCAGCGGCGATGCCACCGCGTCGAGCGCCATCGGCGTTTCGGTGCAGGCGAGGATTACCGCCACCGCGCCGCGCGCCAGCAAGGCCTGCACGGCAGGGGCGAGCAGCTGCCCGGCGCGAGCCGCCTGGCCTGCCTTGACGAGCGCAATGGCTGGCAGGATCACGGCGTCCATTTCGCCATCCGTGGGGTACATCGGCGTGTGGCCACGCGCCAGCAGCGCCGCATCGAACACGCGGCCCACGGCCGTGGCGCGGGTGGAAATCACGCCGACGGCGCTGCCGGAGGGGGCGAGAGCGGCGAGTTGATCGCAGCTCGCGTCGACGATGCTGAGGAACGGCACCGGGCAGTCGGCGGCGAGCTGCGCGTACCAGTAGTGCGCGGTGTTGCACGGCATCGCGAGGGCAGTGGCGCCGGCGGCGATGAGCCGGTCACGCGACTGGCGCAGGGCAGGGAGAGGTGACTCGCCGCCCGACAGGATCGCCGGTGGCCGGTGCGGGATGCGCGGGTCGGATTGGATCAGCACGGGCACATGGTCTTCGTCGCATTGCGCCGGCGTTTCCTCGAGCAGCTTGTTGAAGAAATCTGCCGTCGCCACCGGGCCCATGCCGCCGAGTATTCCGATCATGCTGGCCACGCCTCAGAATTGCGGCGCGACCTGAAAGGCGTGGCTGTAGCCATACAGCCCCACCGCCCCGCCGGTGTGCAGGAACACGACGTTCTGCCCCTTCTTGAAGTGCCCGCGGCGCACCAGGTCGATCAAGCCAGCCATGGCTTTGCCGGAGTACACCGGATCCAGCAGGATGCCTTCGGTGCGCGCGAGCAGCGTGACGGCTTCGAGCATGCCGGGCGTGGGCAGCCCGTAGCCGGGACCCACGTAGTCGCAGTTCGCGACCACGGCCTGGCGCGCCACCGCGCCGGCAGCGCCGAGCAGCTCGGCGGTCTTTGCGGCCAGCTGGTAGACACGTTCCTCCTGCGCCGCGCGGGCCGCACGCACGCCGATGCCCAGCACCGGGATGCCGGCGCGTGCGCCTTCCAGCCCCGCCACCAGGCCAGCCTGGGTGCCGGCGCTGCCGGTGGCGTGCACCAGGTGGTCGATGACCAGGCCGCTGTTGTTGGCCTGGTCCACGAGTTCGAGCGCGCAGCCCACATAGCCGAGCGCGCCCACCGGGTTCGACCCGCCGCCGGGAATCACGTAGGGCCGGCGCCCTTGGCCACGCAGCGTGTCGGCGAGCGTGGCCATCGCCGCGTCCATGTCGGTGCCGCCGGCCACCTCGCTGACGCTGGCACCGAACAAGTGGTCGAGGAACACGTTGCCCGAGTGCCGGTAGTCGTCGAAACGGTAGCCGGTGCGGTCTTCGAGAATCAGGTGGCACTGCAGGCCGAGGCGCGCCGCTGCCGCAGCGGTTTGCCGCGCATGGTTGGACTGCGTGGCGCCCTGCGTGATGACCGTGTCGGCCTGCAGCGCGAGCGCCTCCGCCATCAGGTATTCGAGCTTGCGTGTCTTGTTGCCGCCGGTGGCCAGGCCGGTGCAGTCGTCGCGCTTGATGTAGAGCGCCGGTCCGCCGAGCAGCTCGCTCAGGCGGCGCAGCGGCTCCAGCGGTGTCGGCCAGTGACCCAGGCGCACGCGGGCAAATCGACTCAGCTTCATGGCGGGTCCTCTGAGGTTCGCAGGGCATGCCGAGCGTAGCGCATGCCGGCATGGCGCCGCGGCCTCGATGCCGCTACCCGTGCCGCCCCTTGCGTGCCTGCCGGTCCGGGGTACAACGCCAATGCAGGCGGTGGGGCCATTCGGGCGGCGGCGTGCAGCCGGGTGCGCAATGGATCGACCATCGGCGACCACTTGCCTGAAGCCCAAGGAGAACAGCATGAGCACCACCCGCAACGTCGCGATACTTGTCGGCAGCCTGCGCAAGGAGTCGCTCAACCGCAAACTCGCCAAGGCGCTGATAGCGATTGCCCCACCGCCCTTGCAGATGGAGATCGTCGAGATCGGGCAGTTGCCACTGTTCAACCAGGACTGGGAGGCCGACCCGCCACAGGCAGTGCGCGACTTCAAGGCGCGCATCGCGGCGGCCGACGCCGTGCTGTTCGTGACCCCCGAATACAACCGGTCGGTGCCCGGCGTGCTGAAGAACGCCATCGACGTCGGCTCGCGCCCCTACGGCAAGAGCGCGTGGAGCGGCAAGCCCGGCGCGGTCATCAGCGTCTCGCCGGGCGCCATTGGCGGCTTCGGTGCCAACCACCACTTGCGGCAGTCGCTGGTCTTCCTCGATGTGCCGGCGCTGCCGCAGCCCGAGGCTTACATCGGACACGCGAGCAAGCTGTTCGACGAGCAGGGGGCGCTCAAGGACGACTCCACGCGGGAGTTCCTGCTGAAACTGCTGCAGACCTATGCACAGTGGATCGAACGCAACCGGGCGCGTTGACCCCCTGCGACGCGCGGCGTGGTGACGACGCGCTGGATCGGACATCCACTACGATCGACGGGCGCTGCGACATTGAACAAGGAACCCGACGATGAGCATGAAGAAATCCGATCTCGACAAGCACCTGGGTCTGAAGATCGGCGGCAAGATGAAGGCGGCCGGCGTGCCGGGGCGCTTCGCGCAGGAGGCGGGCACGGTCGCCGACAAGCGCGAGCAGCGCCGCCGTGATGCCGCGGCCGGTCTGGTGCCATTTGCCTGCAAGCTGCCGGCGGACCTGGTCAGTCAATTGAGTGAACGTGCCGCGGCGCACGCGGGCGGCGTGAACGCGCTGGTGGCCGAGCTGCTGGCCAAATCACTGGGCACGCGCTGAGCGATGGAATAAGCGGCCGGTGAGGCGCGTAAACGGGCATCCGTCACCCCGAAGGAACCCGTCCATGATGAACCGCAAGCTCTCCCACGCCCGCATCGGACTGGTGGCATTGGCCATCGGTGCACTCAGCGCCTGTGCCTCGATGATGCAGGCGAGTGCACCGGCCAAGGTGTCCGATGGCGCGCTGGTCGGCCCCAACGGGATGACGCTGTACACCTTCGACCGCGATGCGGCGAGTCCCGGCCGCAGCGCCTGCAACGGCCCGTGCGTGGCCAACTGGCCGCCGCTGATGGCCGATGGCACGGCCCAGTCCACTGGCGACTGGAGCGTGATCGCGCGCGACGATGGGCAGAAGCAATGGGCCTACAAAGGCAAGCCGCTGTACTTCTGGGCCAAGGACGGCAAGCCCGGCGACAAGAACGGCGACGGCTTCAACAAGGTCTGGCATACGGCGACGCCGTGAACGTGCAGGCGCAGGCGTGGCCGTGCTGCCGCCTGCGCTCGACGTCAGTTGTTGCCCAGCAGTCCCTTCACGCGGTCACCCAGCGACTTGATCACGCGGTCGAAACCGAGCCGGGCCGCGAGCCGCCGGCTGATTGCGCATCCAGAACACGCCACCGGCGGCCAGCAGCACCAGCAAGGCCACCGGGCCGACAAGCCAAGTCTTCATCGCGTGGAGGCGGCGCTCACGGCTTTTCGGCCACCGCTTTCAGGCCGGCCAATCCGGCTTCGAAGTCCTTGCCGATCATGCGATCGGCGCCGAGCGCCATCCAGTGGAACAGCGGGTTGCGGCCCATGTCGCCGTTGATGCTCCAGGTGACGCGCGTAGCGGCTCCGTCGGCTGCAAAGCGCAAGTCGCCGGTCGACGTGGTGCCGAAGTCGGGAAAGTACAGGTCGTAGGCGACGCGCGTTCCCGGCACCGCCTGGGTGAAGGTCATGCTGCCGTCGCCTTCGCTCTTGCTGCGCCAGGTCCACTTGGCGCCGGCGCCGCTGTCGGGGCCGGAGTATTCGATCTGCATTGCCGGGTCGCGCTGGTTCCACACCGCCCACTGCTTCCAGCCGCGCGGATCGGCCACCAGCGCGTAGACCTTGTCGGCCGGCGCGTTGACGACAACGCTGCGCGTCACGGTGAACTTGGGCGAGACGAGCAGACCGCCCAGCAACAGCACTGCCGCCAGGACGACAACGACCATGGCCAGCCACTTGAGTACCTTCATTGCAGCCTCCCTGTCAACGCGTGGCTCGCGAGTTTGCACGCGTCACGGTGACGGCGCAATGGCGGTGCTCAGACCTGCGGCGGCACCGGCAGCTCGCGCCGTTGCGCGTCGCTCGCGCATCCCAACTCGAGCAGCGCCATCACGCGCAGCGCGTCCTCGGGCGGCACCGGGTTGCGCCCGCCGCTGCGGATGGCGTCGCGCAGGCCCTCGTAGTAGGCGGTGTAGCGGGCCGGCAGCACCGGGTGCACCCAGGTGCGCAGCAGATCGGGATTGTCGGCGTCCTGCAGCGTGAGCAGGCCGGTCTCGGCGTCGAGCGACGCCGGGTCCACGCGCAGGCTCGTCTTCAGCGCTTCTTCCTGCGGATCGAGCCCGTGCTTGACGAAGCTGCCGCGCGTGCCGTGGACGACGAAGCGCGCGCCGGGCGCGGCCGCCAAGGCGCTGGCGTGCAGCACGACGCGCAGGCCGGCATGTGTGCCCCACGCATAACGCAATTGCGCATGGAATCCGTCGTCGGTGAGCGCACCGTCGCGTTGCGCGACCCGGTCGAGCGCGATCGCGTCGGGGTCGCCGAACAGTTGCAGCGCCTGGTCGAGCAGGTGCGGGCCGAGGTCGAACCACAGGCCGCTGCCGGGCCCGGCCTGTTCGCGCCAGCGCTGGCGAACCAGTGGGCGGAAGCGATCGAAGTGCGACTCGAAGTGCGTCACGCGTCCGAGGTCACCCGATTCGAGCAGGCGCTGCAGTGTCATGAAGTCGCCGTCCCAGCGCCGGTTGTGGAACACCGACAGCACGCGCGAACGCTCGCGCGCCAGCGCCACGAGCTCCTGGCCCTGCGCCGCGGTCACCGTGAACGGCTTGTCGACCACCACATGCTTGCCCGCCAGCAGCGCGGCGCGCGCGAGGGGATGGTGCGTGTCGTTGGGCGTGGGGATGACGACCAGATCGATGTCCGCGCGAGCGAACAGCGCGTCGGGCGTTGCCTCGACGGCGATGTCCGGCAGATCGGCGTGCACCTTGGCAGCGTCGCGGCTGCACACCGCGGCCAGCTCGAGGCCGGTCGCCGCGGCGATCAAGGGAGCGTGAAAGGTGCGCGCCGCGTAGCCGTAGCCGACAAGGCCGACGCGGACGGGGAGGATGGAATTCAAGATGCGCTCTCCAATGCAATCAATGCGATTGTCGCCCGGTGCGGGGCCTCCCTATTGGCGGATAGGTTCTAAGGCGTGGGCGATGCGCGCGACTGAGCAGACAAGCACGCCGCAGCGCATGATCGCGCCTGCGTGTTCTCAATCGGGGCGCAACCGGGGGTGCGTCATGGCAGCGAAGGAAGTGGATCTGTTCGTCATCGGTGCCGGCAGCGGCGGCGTTCGAGCGGCGCGCCTGGCGGCGCAGCGCGGCGCGCGCGTCGCAGTGGCGGAAATGGCCGCACTCGGCGGCACCTGCGTGAACCTCGGCTGCATTCCGAAGAAGCTCTACAGCTACGCGGCCCAGTACGCCGAGGCTTTCGAGGAGGCGCATGGCTTCGGCTGGACAGTGCCCACGCCGGCCTTCGATTGGGAACGTCTGAAGGCGAACCGCGCGCGCGAGATCGAACGGCTCAATGGCGTCTACGAAAGCACCTTGCTCACCAACGGCGTGACGCTGCTGCACGGCCGCGCCCAGCTCGCATCGGCGCATGAAGTCGACGTGTGCGGCGAGCGTTGGCGCGCCCGCCACATCCTTGTCGCCACCGGGGGGCACCCGCTGATGCTCGAAGTGCCGGGTGGCGAGCTGGCGGTCAGTTCGAACGCCATGTTCGACCTGCCGCGCTTTCCGCGCCGGCTGGTCGTCGTCGGCGCCGGCTACATTGCCTGCGAGATGGCGTCGATCTTCCGCGGTCTCGGCGCGCAGGTGACGCAAGTCGTGCGCGGTACGCAGTTGTTGCGCGGCTTCGATGACGATGTGGCGCGCTTCCTCGCGGTCGAAATGGGCAAGAAGGGTGTGCAGCTGAGGTTCGCCACGCGGCTGCAGCGCATCGCGCGCGACGGCGATGCGCTGCACGTGACGCTGCACGACGGCCAGTCGCTCGGCGCCGACACCGTGCTGGTCGCCACCGGGCGCGGGCCCAACACGCAAGGCCTCGGGCTGCAGGACGTCGGCGTGCAGCTGGGCGACGCGGGCGAAATCCGGGTCGACGAACACTACCGCTCCAGCGTGCCGTCGATCCACGCGGTGGGCGACGTGACCCACCGCGTGCAGCTCACACCGGTGGCGCTGGCCGAGGCGATCGCGCTGGTGGATCACCTGTTCGGCGCCGCCACGCGCCGCATGGACTACGAGTTCATACCGACCGCGGTGTTCACGCACCCGGGGGTTGCCACGGTCGGCTGGACCGAAGCGCAGGCGCGTCAGCGCCTGGGCGCGGTGCGCATCTATCGCGGCGATTTCAAGCCGCTCAAGCACACGCTGTCGGGCGTCGACGAGCGAACGCTGGTGAAGCTGGTGGTCGACGCCGCAAGCGACCGCGTCGTCGGTCTGCACATGGTGGGCGCCGACGCCGCCGAAATCGTGCAGGGCTTTTCGGTGGCGATGAAGGCCGGTGCCACCAAGGCCATGTTCGACGCGACGATCGGCATTCATCCCACGTCGGCGGAGGAGTTCGTGACGCTGCGCGAGGCGGTAGTGGCATGATGCGCGCCGCATCCGTCGAGGTTTCAAGGATTACCTGATGACTTTGTCCGTCTTCGCTGCCCGCACCGGCAACCCTCTGTCCGCGCTGCTGTGCGCAGTCACCTTGTTGGCGGCGCAAGCCAGCCAGGCCGCCCCCTATCCGAAAGGCAAGGGCAGCGGCTTGCTGCTCAGCCGCGATGAGTTGCGCCAATGCATGGCGCAGCACGAACGCATGCGCGCCCAGCGCGACGAACTGGCGCGGCTGCAGCAGCAGATCGACCAGGACAAGGACGAGATCAAGCGCAGCGGCATCGACTTGACCGAGCAGCTGGTGTGGCTCGACCGCACCAGCGAACCTGCCGTGACGCAATACAACCAGCAGGCCGGCGCGCGCGACAAGATGATCGATGCCTACGAGGCACGTGTCGCCGCCTTCAACGCGCAAGTCGACGCGCTGAAGGCCGACAGCGCCGCATTTGCCAAGAACTGCGAGAACCGCCGTTTCGACGAGAAGGACGAAGCGGCGATCAAGAAGGGCAAGTAACGCCGCCGCGGTGACAGAATCAAGGCCTTTCTCCCACCCCGAGAAGCGCCCATGAGTCGTGCCACAAGCAATCCGCTGCTGCAGCCTTGGAACACCCCCTATGGGCTGCCGCCGTTCGCCGAAATCGAGCCCGCGCACTTCAAGCCCGCATTCGAACGTGCACTGAACGATCAACTGGCCGAGATCGACGCCATCGCCAAGGCGAGCGACGCACCGAGCTTCGACAACGCTGTGGCCGCCTTCGATCGCAGCGGCCGTCTGCTGGCGAGGCTGGAAGGGCTGTTCTACAACCTCACGTCGTCCGAAACCTCGCCTGCGCTGCAGGCGGTGGAGCTGGAGCTCGCACCGCTGATGGCCGCCCACAGCAGCGCGGTCTACATGCACGCGGGCTTGTTCAAACGCATCGATGCACTGCATGTGCAGCGTGAGGCCTTGGACTTGAGCGGTGAGCAACGGCGCCTGCTGGAGCGGGTGCACCTCGATTTCGTGCGTGCCGGAGCCAAGCTGCCGGCCAGTGCGCAGGCCCGCTATGCGCAAGTGATGGAACGGCTCGCCGAGTTGACGACGCGCTTTGCGCAGAACGTGCTGGCCGACGAGTCGGCGTATCGGCTGGTGCTGCGCGGCGAGAGCGACCTGGCGGGCCTGCCCGACTTCGTGCGCGCCGCGGCGCGCCAGGCGGCGCTCGATCGCGGCATGCCCGACGCGTTCGTGATCACACTGTCGCGCTCGCACATCGTGCCCTTCCTGAGCTTCTCGGAGCGCCGCGACTTGCGCGAGCAGGCCTACAAGGCCTGGACGACGCGCGGCGAGCATGCCGGCGAGCACGACAACCGCGCCGTCGCGCGCGAAATCCTGACGCTGCGCCACGAACAGGCGCGTGCCCACGGCCACGCGAGCTATGCCGACTACGCGCTGGCCGACACGATGGCCGGGCGTGCAGCGGCCGTCACTGAACTGCTGGCACAGGTCTGGGAACCGGCCAAGGCGCGCGCCGCACAGGAACGCGAGGCCTTGCAGGCGCTGTTGCGCTCGCACGGCGACGACATGCAGATCGAGGCCTGGGACTGGCGCTACGTCGCCGAGAAGCTGCGCCAGCAACGCTTCGAGCTCGACGAGGCCGCGTTGAAGCCGTACTTCCCGCTGTCCAGCATGGTCGAAGCGGCTTTCGATTGCGCCGATCGCCTGTTCGGCGTGAGTTTTGTCGAACAGCCGGGTATTAAGGTGTACCACGCCGACGTGAAGGTCTACGAGGTGCGTGCGGCGGACGGCAGCCCGATCGGCGTGTTCCTGCACGACAACTTTGCGCGGCCGAGCAAGCGCAGCGGGGCGTGGATGAGTTCGTACCGGCTGCAGACGCGCAACGTCGCCGGTGGCGGCGACGTGACGCCGGTGGTCGTCAACAACAACAACTTCGCCAAGGGCGCGCCGGGCGAGCCCACGCTGCTCAGCTACGACGATGCGAGCACCTTGTTCCACGAGTTCGGCCACGGGCTGCACGGGCTGCTGTCTAGCGTGACCTACGAGCGCCTGTCGGGCACCAACGTGCTGCGCGATTTCGTCGAATTGCCTTCGCAGCTGTTCGAGCACTGGCTCGACGAGCCCGCGGTGCTGAAGCGGCATGCACGGCACTACAAGACCGGCGAGCCGATCCCCGACGAGTTGCTGCAGCGACTGAAGGCGGCGCGCCGCTTCAACCAAGGCTACGAGACCGTGCGCTACGCCGCATCGGCGCTGCTCGACATGGCGGTGCACTCGCTGACGGCGGCCGAGGGGCCGGACGTCAGTGACTTCGAAGCGGGCGAACTCGAACGCATCGGCATGCCGGCGGGCATCGGCATCAACCATCGCCTGCCGCACTTCCAGCACCTGTTCTCGGGTTCGAGCTACGCGGCCGGCTACTACGTGTACCTGTGGGCCGAGGTACTCGACGCCGATGGATTCGAGGCCTTCGTCGAAGCCGGCGACCCGTTCGACGCCGCGGTGGCGCAGCGCCTGCGCCGCTTCATCTATTCATCGGGCAACTCGCTCGAACCGTCGCAAGCCTATCGCGCGTTCCGCGGCCGCGAGCCGACGGTCGATCCGATGCTGCGGCAGCGGGGCTTGGTCGACGAACCCAGCTGAGTCACGCAAGCGGGCGCGGCAACGCGGCAATGTCATCGCCCTGGCCCTGGCGCCGCCTGCCGCGTGATCTGCGGACGAAAAAAAACGCGGCCGAAGCCGCGTTCCTTTCAGGCGCTTTGGCCCGCTCGCTTACAGCGGGCGGATGTTCGCGGCCTGCAGGCCCTTCTGGCCTTGTTTGACTTCAAATTCGACCTTCTGGTTTTCGACCAGGGTCTTGAAGCCGTTGCCTTGGATGTCGCGGAAGTGGGCGAACAGGTCAGCGCCGCCCGCATCTTGAGCGATGAAGCCGTAGCCCTTGCTCTCGTTGAACCACTTCACGGTACCGGTTTGCGTCGTCATGGACGATTCCTATCTAACAAAGTAATGCGCAGCACATGCTCCGCATGCAGAGACACTCAAGAAACGTTATTCGGGGGATTTCTAACGGAACCGTTCTGGAACCAGAGCGGCTTAGGAAAAGATCACTCACAACCACAGTCTTGCGTATACCTGTGTGGCTAATGTACCCCATATCGCGACACGTGTCGCGATAGCATTTCAGGCCCCGCGTCAGCGAGTGCGGCGTGCTGCACGCTCAGCACGATGCCGCGCCGCCATCTCGCGGCCCATCTCGCGCCGTTCGCCAACGGGCATGCGTGCTTGCGCTTCGGGGTAGATGAACGACTCTTCGAGCTCGATGTGGTCGTGGTACAGCGCGGAGAACACCGCAACGCCCTCGCGCAGCATGTCGATGTCGTACCAGTTGTAGCCTCCCGCGACCGCCTGCACATGCGGCGCGAGTTCGAACCAGTCTTCCTCGAGCCAGCCATGGTCCTGCTGCAGTCGCAGCACCGCCTGAATGACTTCCGGGTTGGCAGTCGCCACCAGCGGCGGGAAGACGTGGCGCTCCTCGTCTTCATGGTGTTCGCGGGCGGTGGTGGAGAAGAACTTCGCAATCACCCCGGCGCGCTCGCGGGTGGCAGCGTCGATGTTGCCTTGTTCGACCCGGGCCACCAGATCCGACAACTCGTCGAGCAGCATCAGCGTCTGCTGATGGCAGGCGTCGAGCGCTGCAAAGCCATCGCCCGTTGCGGTGGCGTGCAACGAGGCGGCAGCGGCGGTGGGCATGGCATTCATGGCGACGTCCTGTGGGTGGGGTGAATGGTGTGGCTCAGCCAGGCGTTTGATCTGGCGGGCTGCATGCGGTGCCGCCGCAACCGGTGATGGGCTGCGCTGGCAGCGCCTCGGGACGCAGTACGGACCCCGTGCTTGCGTCGTAACCGACATTGCGCAAGTGAAGTGCCAGCGCCGCGTCCATGCTTTGCAGGTGCT
The DNA here is from genome assembly GCA_041496605.1 of Piscinibacter sp. Classification (GTDB taxonomy): domain Bacteria; phylum Pseudomonadota; class Gammaproteobacteria; order Burkholderiales; family Burkholderiaceae_C; genus Albitalea. The sequence goes on along the minus strand of JBGQEX010000021.1, from coordinate 11,262 downwards.
GTGGGAACCACGTGGCCAGTTCGCGCGCCATCTCGCGCAGCAGGCCCAGATCGCCGTCGCGTGCGCGTTGCTCGACGTCGTGCAACACACGCAGCACCATCAGGTGCTGCAGACTGTGGCAATTCGCGGCGGCGAAGTGCGTATCGAGCATCCAGCGGTCTTCGGCGCCGAAATGCTCATCGGTGTGCACGATCAATGCGCACCAGGCCGGCAGCAACGCGCCGTCCTCGGCCGCTTCGACCGCCGCCACCGCGTCGACGAAGTCGCGGTGATGTTCGTCCATCAGCGGCAGGTCGAGCTCCAGTGCGTCGGACCAGTTCAAGGTGGGCATGACAACTTCCTTCATCGCACCTGCAGCGTAGATCGCGGCGCGAGCGGCGGGCTTGAGTTGGGTCAAGTCGACTGCAGCAATGGCATCGGCGCGGTGCAATGTCGGGCTTGGTGCTAGGGTGCGCGAATGTGTGACCGCGCCCGCACGAGGAATCAATGAGCGACCGCCCGATGCCGCGCCTGTCGGTGCTCGACCAGTCGGTGTCGCTCAGCGGAGCCAGCGAGGACGCGGCGATTCGCGACACGCTCGAGCTGGCGCACCATTGCGACGCTCTCGGTTACCAGCGCTTTTGGCTGAGCGAGCATCATGGCCTGCCTACCATCGTTGGCAGCGCGCCGGAGATCCTGATGGCGGCGGTCGCCGCCCGCACGCAGCACATCCGCATCGGCAGCGCCGGGGTGATGCTGCCGCACTATGCGGCACTGAAGGTCGCCGAGCAGTTCCGCGTGCTGGAGGCGTTGGCGCCGGGGCGCATCGACCTCGGGGTCGGCCGCGCGCCAGGCGGCGACGTGCGCACGGCGCAGGCGCTCAACCCGCATGCCACAGGATCAGCGGAGGAATTCCCGCAGCAGGTGCGCGACCTGCAAGCCTGGACCTCGCTGCCGCGCCACCGCGGCATCACCGCGCATCCGCAGGGGCCGCACGCGCCCGAGTTGTGGATCCTCGGCAGCTCCGACTACGGCGCGCAGCTCGCCGCGCACTTCGGGCTGCCGTACGCGTTCGCCTACTTCTTCAGCGACGGACAGGGCGTCGAACAGGCGCTGGACCTGTACCGTACACGCTACCAACCGAGCGAGCGTCATCCGGTGCCGCAGGCCACCGTCTGCGTCTGGGCGCTGGCGGCCGACAGCACGGAGCAGGCGCTGCACCACGCGCTGAGCCGCGAGCGCTGGCGGGTCGATCGGCAACGCGGCGTGTTCGGGCCGCTGCAGGCGCCGGACGTGGTCGCCGCACAAGGCTTCACGCCGGCCGACTGGCCAACCGTCGATGCAATGCGCCGCAAGGCCTTCGTCGGGGCCGCCGCACAGGTGGCGGACAAGCTGCGCGCACTGGCGGCTGAACTTGCGCTCGACGAATTGGTGATCAACACCTGGGCGCACCAACCGGCCGTGCGACGCCATTCCTACGCGCTGCTGGCTCGCGAATTCGGCCTCGCGCCGGCATGACAAGGGATTCCATGCAATTGATCGATTTCGAACTGCGCGGTGAATTCATTCCGCTCGATGCCTTGCTCAAGGCGACGGGTCTGGCCGGCAGCGGCGGCGGCGCCAAGGCCATGGTATCCGCCGGGCAGGTGCAAGTGGACGGTCGCGACGAACTGCGCAAGACTTGCAAGATCCGGGCAGGGCAGGTGGTCAGCGTGCATGGCGCGCGAGTGCGCGTCATCGGCATCGCCGGCGCGCCGCTGGCCTGAGCCGAGTCAAGGTCCAACCCGAGAGAAGGCTGACCATGTTCGAAACGACCATCGCCGGTAGCCTGCCCAAACCCGCCTGGCTCGCCGAGCCCGGCAAGCTGTGGCCGCAGTGGATGGCCAGCGGCGCCGAGCTCGACCAGGCCAAGCGCGACGCCACCTTGCTCGCGATCAAGATGCAGGAGGACGCCGGGCTCGACATCGTCGGCGATGGCGAGCAGGCGCGCCAGCACTTCGTGCACGGCTTTGTCGAACGGGTCGAGGGCATCGACTTCGAGCACAAGGTGAAGATGGGCATCCGCAACAACCGCTACGACGCGCTGGTGCCGCAGGTCACCGGCCCGTTGCGACTCACCGGTCGCGTGCATGCGATGGAAGCGCAGCTCGCGCGCGCCCACACCACGAAGAAACTGAAGTTCACGCTGCCCGGCCCGATGACCATCGTCGACACGGTGGCCGACCGCTACTACGGCGACAAGGTCAAGTTGGCGTTTGCCTTCGCCGAGTTGCTGAATCAGGAGGCACTCGCCTTGCAGGCCGACGGGGTCGACATCATCCAGTTCGACGAACCGGCGTTCAACGTCTACATGGCCGAGGCGGCCGATTGGGGCGTGAAGGCGCTGGAGCGCGCGGCGCAGGGCTTGCGCTGCACGACGGCCGTGCACATCTGCTATGGCTACGGCATCCCGGCCAACGTCGATTGGAAGAACACGCTCGGCGACGAATGGCGTCAGTACGAAACGGTGTTCCCGGCGTTGGCCAAGAGCCGCATCGACCAGGTGTCGCTCGAGTGCTATCACTCGCATGTGCCGCTCGAGCTGATGGCGCTGCTTGACGGCAAGGATCTGATGGTCGGCGTGATCGACGTCGCGTCCGATGAGATCGAAACGGCGGAACAGGTTGCGCAGACCATCGGCCGCGCGTTGCAGTTCGTGCCAAGGCAACGGCTCTTCCCGTGCACCAACTGCGGCCTCGCGCCGATGCGTCGCGACGTGGCCGAGAAGAAGCTGCAGGCGCTGGCGCAGGGTGCCGCGCTGGCTCGCCAACGCTTCGGCTGAGCCGCGCCGACGGGCGTCGACGCGGCTCGCGCCTTGGCTTATCAGAACTTGTAGTTCACACCCACCGAGTAGAGGTCGGTGTTGGTCTTCGTGCTGAGCGCGTTGAAGCGGTAGCGTTCGATTTCGCCGCGCATGCCGAGATTCTTGGTGAAGTCGTATTGCAGGCCCGCGCCGAACTTGTAGCTGGTTCCGCGGTCGCTGCCGGCGAGCGTGCTGTCGAGCTTGCCGTTGAACAGGCCGACTCGGGCGATGCCGGACAGGCCTTGAGCGAACGGCCACGTGCCGACGGCGTCGACGAACATGCCATTGCCCTTCACGTCACCGGCCGAACTGCTGAACTTGCCGAGGTCGGCATAGCCGAGTTCGACGCCGACATTCGGGGTGAACGAATAGCCCCCGTAGAACTTGCCGCCGGTGCTCGAACGGTCGGTGGACAAGCCGCCGATGTCGTCGCCCTTGTAGCGCGAGATGCCGAGACTGCCGCCGACGTACGGGCCTTCGGCCTGGGCCGACAGCGCGGCCAGCGTGGCCACGGACACGAGAGCTTTGACGATGAATTTCATTTGATCACTCCTGTTCTTGATGAAATGCCGTTGGCTGAAAGCCGCCGACACCGTCACCTTGCAGGCTCCACGTGAACGAATCCCCCTCGCTTGGTGAAGTTGTGTGGAATGACGTAATTGCAGGTGAGAGCTGTTGCTGCAGCCCTGCATTGCGGAACCGCAGCGCCGTGGGGCAGTCGAAGGCGGCGCTGTGGTGGATAAGCCGCAGTGATGCGCGAACACCACAGCGTGGCGACCGCGGCGCGGCTCAAAACAAGCGCGCCAGTGCAGGGGCAAGCAGGTTCAGCGCGGCGGCCTCGGCGCGCTGGCGCACGAAGGCGAAGTCTGCGAAGTCGAAGCCCGATCCGACCGTCGCGCCGACATGCGCGTCGGCGGCGCGGCCGCGCGGCGCCACGCCTACTTCGATTTCTTTGCCGCTGGCTTGTCCCCGGTGGGCTTGTCTGCCTGCGGCGCGGCCTCGTCCTTCTTGTAGTCACCGAGCGTGCTCTTGACCGGGCAGATCGAGAACGCGGGGCATTTCTTGCAGCCGACGGCGATGGCGATGGGGCAGATTGTCATGGGGTCTCCTCGTTCATGGCACGGATCCAGCATACGCCGAACGCAGGGCTCGGCGCACGCGCCGCTGGCATGATGGCGGCATGACCATCGGACTCGCACCACCCACGATTGCACCCTCCCAGCTCGTCGCCGCGCTGCGTACCGCCGGCCACGCCGTGTTGAGCGCCGGCGGTCTGTGCGAGCTGCTTCGCACCGGCGCGCACGAGCTCGATGCAATGCGCCCGAGCTGGAACGACCTGCCGCCCGACGCCTACCTGCGCGATGGCGGCCACTACCGGCGGCGCCGCCATTCGTGCTTCGTCGTCAATGGCGAGCAGGTCGACGCGGTGCTGCACCGTGCGCACTGGCAACCGGTGGAATACAACGCATTGCACGGCGGCATCGAACGCTGGTTCGAGCCCATCGACGCGGCGACGCTGGCGCAGCCGGCGTGGCCGCACTTGCTGCGCGTGCTGGCTGCCACCTGTTCGACGCTCAAGGGCGCGCAGCCCTGGTTTGTCGAGGCACACCAGTTCCGCATCGACACCACCGACGGCATCGGCCGGCCCACGCCCGAAGGGGCGCACCGCGACGGCGTCGACTTCGTCGTCGTGGCGTTGGTCGACCGCGTGGGCGTCAAGGGGGGCGAGACGCGCGTGTTCAGCGCCGACGGGCCCAACGGCATCCGCTTCACGATGAGCGAGCGGTGGACCACGCTGATGCTCGACGACGAACGCGTGATCCACGAGACCACGCCGATCCAGCCGCTGCAGCCGGGCGGCCACCGCGACACGCTGGTGCTGACGTTCCGCTCGCGCGGCTTTCAGGGGCCGCCGGGGTGACCGGTCAGCCGGCGGCGCGAATGCGTTCGGCGGCGAGGCTCACCTCATGCACGCTGCGCCTCCGGGAGCGTGCCCGCGAGCCAGCGTTCGGCCCACGCCAGCGCATCATCCAGATTCGCCAACGCGGCGGAGCGCGGCGGCTCGCCCAGCTCGAAGCGCTCGCCGCGGATCGCCAGCAGCGTGCAGGGGGGCGGCTCCTCGCCGTGCAAGTCGCGATACACGTGCATCAGCGAGCGCGGCGACATGGCGTGGGTCGTGAAGCTCGCGTCCCGCTCGGCCCGCAAAGGCGTCACCTCGAATGGCGCGCGGCAGCTCAGGCTCGCGTCGACGAACAGCACACGCTGCCGGCCCGCCAGGTCGAGCGCGTGTTCGATCTGCAACTGGTGGTCGTCGAGGAATTCGACGCCGACACCAGACACGGCGCGCAGGCGTTCGACCAACATCGGCCCGAGCGCATCGTCGCCGCGGCTCATATTGCCCCAGCCGAACACCAGCAGCGGCGCCGTCATGTGTCGACCGCCCCGCGCACGATCTCGCCATGCTGGGACTTGACGATGCGGTCGATCAGCTCGCCGGCCGGCCCGACCAGCGCCACGTCCAGCGGCATCTGCCCCAGCGCATGCGTCGCGCACGACAGGCAGGGGTCGTAGGCGCGGATCGCCACCTCGATGTGGTTGAGCAAGCCTTCGGTCAGCTCGTGGCCATCGAGGTATTCGCGCGCCACCGAACGCACGGCTTCGTTCATCGCCTGGTTGTTGTGGGTGGTCGAGACGATCAGGTTGCACATCGTCACCAGGTCGTCGTCGCCGACTTCGTAGTGGTGGATCAGGGTGCCGCGCGGCGCCTCGATCACGCCGACGCCGCCGCGCCGCCGGGGGCCGCCCGCCATCAGGTCGCCGGCGAGGATGTCGGGGTCGGCCAGCAGCTCCTTGATGACCTCGACGCAATGCAGGGCTTCGACCATGCGCGCCCAGTGGTACGCGAGCGTCGCGTGGATCGGCTCGCCTCGGCCCGAGGCAAGGAATTCGCGGCGCTGCGCTTCGGCCAGCGGGGTCGGGATGAAGTCGCAGTTCTGCACCCGCGCCAACGGCCCCACCCGGTACCAACCGTGCTCGCGCCCCAGGCTTTTCAGGAACGGAAACTTCATGTAGCTCCAGGGTTTCACTTCCTCTTCGATCAGGTCGAGGTAGCCCTGGTCGCTGGCACCGTCGAAGAGGATCTTGCCTGCCGCATCCCGCGCGCGGATCACGCCGTCGTACAGGTCCATCGCCCCGTCGGCACGCACCAGCGACAGCATGTTGGAGCGGAAGCTGCCGAAGCCGTCATACAGCGCCGGGTTCTGCGCGTGCAGCTGCTTGGCGATCTCGACGGCATCTTGTGTCCACGCCGTCATCTGCTCGACGTCGCGCTGCAGCATCGCATGGTCCTCCGTGCTCACATGCTTGTTGACGCCGCCCGGCACCGAGCCGGTGCCGTGCACCCGCTTGCCGGCGGTGGCGCGAATCACCTCCTGCCCGAACTTGCGCAGCAGCACGCCTTTCTTGGCGATCTCGGGGTGCGCCTGCGCCACGCCGACGATGTTGCGCCGGTTCACTTCGGAATCGAAGCCGAACAGCAGGTCGGGCGACGACAAGTGGAAGAAGTGCAGGGCGTGCGACTGCATCACCTGCCCGTAGTGCATCAGCCGCCGGATCTTGTCGGCCGACGGCGTGACGGGCACGGCACCCACCACGCGGTCCATCGCCTTGGAGGCCGCCAGGTGGTGCGACACCGGGCAGATGCCGCACAGCCGCTGCACCATCACCGGAACTTCCCAGTAGGGCCGGCCTTCGATGAATTTCTCGAAGCCGCGGAACTCGACGATGTGCAGCCGCACCTGCTGCACGCGGTTTTGTGCATCGAGCAGGATGGTCACCTTGCCATGGCCTTCGACCCGCGAGACCGGGTCGATGGCGACGCGGCGCAGGCCGGCGGCGGGATTGGCAGTTTCGAGCGATGAACTCATGATCAGTCGTAGCGCATCAAGCCGTGACCCAGGTGCGGAGTACGCCCGGCCAGCAGGTCGGTCAGGAAGCTCCAAAACGCGTCGGCCGACGGCGGGCAGCCGGGCAGGAAGTAGTCCACATGCACGACCTCGTGGATTGGGTGCACCTTGTTCAGCGGCAGCGGCAGCTCGGGATCGTTGGGGATGCCGCTGCCCGCGCTCAGGCCCGGCCGGCTGCGGTACACATCGGTCAGCATCACGCCGACATCGAGGTGGTTGCGCTGCGCCGGCAGGCCGCCGGTGATCGCGCAGGCGCCCACCGCCACCAGCGTCTTGCAGTGCGCGCGGAACTCGCGCAGCACCATCACGTTCTCGGCATTGCACAGGCCGCCTTCGATCAGGCCGAGGTCGCAGTGGCCCACTTCCTTGATGTCGGTCAGCGGCGAGCGGTCGAACTCGACGTGTTCGATCAGCTCGAACAGCCGCTCGTCGATGTCGAGGAAGGACGTGTGGCAACCGAAGCAGCCGGCCAGCGACACGGTGGCGAGCTTGAGCTTGCGTGGGCCATGGGGCATCACAGGCAGCGTCATGATCCGTCTTCCTCCACCTGCTGCGACACCGACTTTTCATCGAAACGCCGCTGCCCGATCGGGATCGCGAAGCCGCGCCGCTTCGGCAGGATCACGCCCACCGGGCAGATGCTCGCCGCGCGGTCACTCAGGTCCATCGCGGTGTCGGCCAGTCGCCCGCTTTCGCTGTTGACCAGCAGGTGCGTGCCGATGCCGTGGCCGCCGATCGCGAACACGTTCTTGCCATCGACGTCGCGGCTCGCCCGCACGCACAGCTCGCACAGGATGCAGCGGTTGAAGTCGAGCAGGATGTCGGGGTGGCTCGCGTCGACCGGGCGGTCGGGGTAGAACTCCTCGAAGTGCGGGCCTTCCATGCCCATCTCGTACGCGGTGGCCTGCAGCAGGCAGTTGCCGCTCTTCTCGCAGCTCGGGCAGAAATGGTTGCCTTCGACGAACAGCATCTGCAGCAGCGTCTTGCGGTGGGCATTGAGTTCCTCGGTGTTGCTCTCGACGTCCAGCCCCGCCGCGGCGCGCACCGTGCAGGCCGCGCCGGCGCGGCCGTTCACCTTCACGCTGCAGACCCGGCACGAGCCGTGCGCGGGGAACTCGGGGTGCCAGCACAGGTGCGGGATGTAGCGATGGGCGCGCGTGGCGGCCTGCAGGATGGTCTCGCCCGGCTCGAACGCAAGGTCTTCGCCATCGAGTGCGAAGCTCTGGACAGCGCTCGCTTCGTCGCTCACGTGAGGTTCTCCAAGTGGGCGCCGGCGTCGTCGCGTCCGGTCATGCGCCGCGCAATCGACAGCTCGGCGTCGAGGTTGAAGCCGGGCTCGAAGTACAGCGACTTCAGGCGCTGCTCATAGGCCGGGCGGAACTTCAGGATCGTGTCGCGCAGCGGGTTGCACGCCGCGCCGCCGAGGCCGCAGTGCGTTGCGGTGTGCATCAGCTTGTCGAGTTCGAACAGCACGTCGATGTCGTGGCGCGAGCCGTGGCCATCGGCCAGCTTGTCCAGGCGTTTGACGACCAGCGCCGTGCCCACGCGGCATGGCGTGCAGAAGCCGCAGCTCTCATGGGCGAAGAAATGCGCGAAGCCGCGCGCCACCTCGAACATGTCGCGGCTGCGGTTGAACACCATGAAGGCGCCGGCGGTCGGCACGTCCTCGAAGGCGATTCGCCGGCCGAATTCGAAGGCCGACAGGCACACGCCCGACGGCCCGCCCACCTGCACGGCTTGCGTGTCCTGCGCGCCGCAGTCTTCGAGGATGCGGCCGATGCGGGTGCCGAACGGGTATTCGTACAGGCCGGGCCGTTCGCAGTCGCCCGATACCGAATGGATCTTCGTGCCGGTGGATTGGGGCGTTCCGATGCCGGCCCACCACGCGCCGCCTTGCAGCGCCACGTGGGTGGCCGCGCAAAAGGTCTCGACGTTGTTGACGATGGTCGGGTGGCCGAGGTAGCCATGCTCCACCGGGAACGGCGGGCGGATGCGCGGCGTGCCGCGTTTGCCTTCCAGCGACTCGATCAGCGCCGACTCCTCGCCGCACACATAGGCGCCCGCGCCGACGTGGATGGCGATGTCGAAATCGAAGCCGTCGCGGCCCAGGATGGCGCGGCCCAGCAGCTGCGTGTCGCGACGGCGCTGCAGCACCGCGAGCAGGGGCTCGAGCAGGCTGCGGTACTCGCCGCGCAGGTAGACCAGGCCGCGGCGCGCGCCGATCACGTGGGCGGCGATCGTCATGCCTTCGAACACGGCGTCGGCGCGGCGACTGAGCAGCACACGGTCCTTGAAGGTGCCGGGTTCGCCTTCGTCGGCGTTGCACACGACCACGTGTTCAGCGCCGCTCGCGTTGCGGCACAGCTCCCACTTGAGCCCGGTGGCGAAGCCCGCACCGCCGCGGCCGCGCAGGTTGGAGCGCTTTACTTCGGCCAGCATCGCATCGGCGCCGCGCGCCAACGCCGCTGCCAATGCGGTTCCCGGCACTGCGGCTTCGCCGAGCAGCACGTCGGCGCGGCGGATGTTGTCCTGCACCTCGAACCACTCGGCCGGCCATTGCGGCACCGGCACGCGGGTGCGGATCAGCCCGGCCATCTGCGCCACGCGGGTGGCGTCGAGCCGGGTCACGACATGGTGGTGGTTGATCAGCAGCGCGGGGCCCTGGTCGCCGAGGCCGGTGCACGAGCTGCGGTCCACGCTGACGAGCCCGTCGTCGCCCACCCGCCCGGGCGACACGCCCAGGCGCCGGCACAGGTCGGCCATCAACGCCTGGCTGCCGAGCATGCGGTCGGTCACGTTGTCGCTGAACAGCACGCGGTAGGCGCCCACCGGCCGGGTGTGGAAGAAGCGATAGAAGCCCGCCACGCCCTCCACCTGCGCCAGCGTCAAGCCCAGTGCGGCGGCGACCTGGCCCAGGCTGTCGCGCGGCAACCAGCCCTGCAGCGCCTGCAGCTCGCGCAGGATCTGCACCAGCGCATGCGGGTCGGCGCCGTGGCGATCCAGCACGGACTGAAGATCCGCGGTCGATGCAGCCGGCGTGGGAAGGCTTGGCATGTTCGGGTGCACGAACGGTTCGTGATGAACGTGCACTGTGGGCGCCCGCTGCGAATGCGGATTGACGCAGATCAACGGCCACGGGCCTTGTGCCTCGCAAGTCACTGCGCGCGACGGCGAAACCTGCTGCCGCAGCTTGAGCGGGCATCGGCTCTGCAGACCTTTGTCGCTCGGTTCAGAATCGCGTGTTCGTGACCGACGGGGACCCTATGCAAGCAGCCTTCTACGAGCGCACCGGGCCGGCCCGGGAGGTGCTTCAGGTGTCGACCTTGCCGGACCCGACGCCCGGACCCGGCGAGTTGCGCGTGAGCCTGCGCTGGTCCGGCGTCAACCCGAGCGACACGAAGCTGCGCGCGGGAGTGCGCAGCCCGGCGCTGCCGTTCCCGCGCATCGTGCCGCACAGCGACGGCATGGGTGTGGTCGATGCGGTCGGTGCCGGCGTGGCGCCTGAGCGCATCGGCGAGCGCGTATGGGTCTGGAACGCAGCGTGGGGCCGAGCCTTCGGTACCTCAGCGCAGTACGTCGTGTTGCCGCAACGACAGGCCGTGCCGCTGCCGGCGGGCGTCAGCGACGAGGCCGGGGCCTGCCTCGGAATCCCCGCGCTGACCGCGCTGCACGCGATGCTGGTGAACGGCGGCGTCGCCGGTCGAAGCGTGCTGGTCGCGGGCGGTGCCGGTGCGGTCGGGCACTACGCGGTGCAATTCGCGCGCTTGCTCGGGGCACGCCGCGTGCTCACGACGGTGAGCAGCCCGCACAAGGCGGCGCTCGCCAGTGCGGCCGGCGCCGACACGGTCATCGACTACCGCAGCGACGACGTGGCCGAATGCGTGCGAGAGGCAACGCAAGGCCAGGGCGTCGATCGCATCGTCGAGGTCGACATCGCGGCCAATGCCGCACTCGACCTCGACGTCCTGCGCAGCGGCGGCGAATGCGTGGTCTACGGCAGCGGCACGCCGCAGTTCAGCCTGCCGTTCTCCCCGCTCATCGCCAAGAACATTGCGCTGCAGTTCTTCATCGTCTACCACCTCGACGACGACGATCGCCAGCGTGCAGTGTCCACGCTCGGCGGCTTGCTCGAGCGCGACGCGCTGGTGCACAACATCGCCGAGCGCCTGCCGCTGGAACAGATCGCCCAGGCGCACGAACTGGTCGAGCAAGGACGCAGCGTCGGCAATGTCGTGCTGGAGATCCCGCAGCCCGAGGCGCGCTGAATGCCTGTGCCGCTGCGTGCGGGTAAGCACTAAGGTAATCGTTCGAGTTGTCGCCTGCTATCCCTGCTCTTAGTCTTACTGTGTTAATAAAATCAAGGCATTATGCGCACATCTTCAAGCGAAGGGTGAGCCTTGATGAACGATCTGCAAGAGTTCGAGAGGTACATGGCGCATTTGAGCGAAGGCCTGGGCCACGCCGACCGGCATGCGG